>NZ_JBONDW010000009.1:0-298684 GCF_054919535.1 Mycobacterium venezuelense | reverse complement strand
GCGAAGTTTCGGGGGCTTTTCGGGTACGAGAACTCAGCCGATTGGCGCGTCCGCCGCAGGCGTCGGCGCGGGCGCGGTCGTCGTCGTGGTTGTGGTGGTCGTGCTGCTCGTGGTCGTGACGCCCGGGGTGATCGGCGCGGGCGGGGAATTCGGATCCAGCACCGTGTCGATCAGGTAGATGCGGGCGTTCTGGGCTTGGATGGGACCGCAGACGAGCTTGGCGACGTCGTTGACCTTGATGTCGCCGCCCTTGCCGGTCACCTTGACCTCAGCGCCCTGCTGCGTGGGCCGCTGACCCTTGACGTCGTCGGCGCCGAGCAGGCCCAGGAACGCGTGGTAGTAGTCGAAGCTCGTCAGCGCGGCCGGATCGGCCTTCAGCGCATCGAGCTTGCCGGGCTCCATCGCCGCGAATGCCTCATTGGTGGGCGCGAAGATCACGTACGGGCCGTTGTCGAGCACCGGCACGATGTTGACTGCGGGGTTCAAGCCACCGGAGATCGCGGCGTTGAACGTGCTGATCTCGGGCAGGCTGGCCAGGACCTGGCCGGCCGGCAGTTCCGACAGGTTCTTCCACTCGGGGTGTGCCTTCTTGAAGGCGTCACAACCCGAACCATGCGGATCGGGAATCTCGACCACCGGAGCCGCCGTCGTGGTGGTGGGCTCCGCCGGTTCGGCGTAAGCGGTGATCGCCAAGGGCAGCGAAGTGGCAATCGCGGCGATCGCCGCGGCTACCCCCAAGGTCTTGGTGCGAGTGTTCATTGCTGGGGTTCCTCCCGCTCATGCCGGCCTGTGTACGTCGGCTGCCGGTGACGCGCCATTCAGCCGGAACGCGAGCACCTGCAAGCACAAAATGCCTCGGCGTTCCCCGCGGCGCCGCATCGGATGTTAAAGGCAACGTTATGGTTACGGCAAAGCAGAGCTGTCGGCAGATACCGGTTCTGCGGCCTTGACCTGGGCTTTCCCAATACTGGCAGAGAACGCGGCAGCGACGAAACACAGGCCCGCGGCCATATAGAAGGCCATGTCGTAATTGCCGTTCAGATCGCGCAGCCAGCCGGCTCCCGCGGCCGCGATGGCCGCGCCGATCTGATGAGAGGCGAACACCCAGCCGAAGACCACGGGCGTGCGGTCACCGAAGTAATGCCGGCACAGCACGATGGTCGGCGGCACCGTCGCGACCCAGTCCAGGCCGTAGAAGATCACGAACACCCACGTGCTCGGTTCGGCCTGCGGCGAGAGCAGCGACGGCAACAGCAGCAGCGACACCCCCCGTCCCGCGTAATAGACGAGCAACAGGAGCCTGGGGTCGACGCGGTCGGTGAGCCATCCCGAGAACACCGTGCCGACGACATCGAGGATGCCGATCGCGGCCAGCAGGCCCGCGGCGACAGTGGTCGGCATGCCGTGGTCATTGGCGGCCGGAATGAAATGGGTGGCGATCAGACCGTTGGTGGTCATGCCGCAGATCGCGAAGCTGACCGCAAGGAGCCAGAACGCCGGAACGCTCGCGCCAACCCGCAGCCCGTCGAAAGCCGCTTTGAAACTGCTCGCCGGGACGGCCGGTGGTGGCCCGACGGCAGCAGAACCGTACGGGGCGAGGCCTTTGTCGCTGGGGTAGTTGCGCATGAACACCGCGACGAGTGGCACGACGGCCAGGGCAGCGGCCGCCACGATCAATGAGGCCCACCGCCAGCCGTGGCTCGTGGTGACGGCGGCGACGATCGGCAGGAAGATCAGCTGGCCGGTCGCGCTTGCCGCGGTGAGCACGCCCGTCACCAGGCCGCGGCGCTGTTCGAACCAGCGCGTCGCGATGGTCGCCACGAATCCCATCGAGATCGAACCAGTGCCGACGCCGACCAGCACGCCCCACAGCACCACCAGCTGCCAGCTGGCGGTCATCGTGATGCTCAAGGCCGAACCGGCCGCGATCATCAACAGCGACGCCGTCAGGACCGGCCGCACGCCGAATCGGTCCATCAGCGCGGCCGCGAACGGCGCGGTCAGCCCGTACAACATCATGTTGACCGACATCGCGAGGCCGACCGTGCCGTGCGTCCAGCCGAACTCGTGGTGCAGCGGGTTCATCATCACGCCGGGGATCGACCGGAAGCCGGCCGCTCCCAGGATCGCCACGAAACTCACCGTGGCGACCACCCAGGCCCAGTGAATGCGGTTCAACGTCAGCCTCACCCGATCACTGTCGCGGACCGGACCGTAAGCGGCCAGTGGCATAAATGACATCAATCGTTAAAAACATGCCAGAATGCGAACATGCATCGCGTCGTCGTCCTCTTGCTCGAACCGGTGATCGGATTCGACGCGACCATCGCGCCGACGCTGTTCTCCAACGCCACCGATGCCGACGGCGCACCGCTATACGAGCTGGTGACGTGCGGACTGACGTCGGGCCCGGTCGCGACCACCACGGGCTTCGCGATGGTCCCTGCCGCCGGCCCGGAGGCGTTGGCCACTGCCGACACCGTGGTGATCCCGGGTACGCGGTATCCGCAGGCCCGGCTGGAGGGCGTCCTGGGCGAGGAACTGGCGGCCGCACTGAACATGATCCGGCCCGGTACGCGGCTGGTGTCGATCTGCACCGGGGCCTTCGTGTTGGCCGCGGCCGGATGGCTCGACGGCAGGCCGGCCACCACGCATTGGCAGCATGCCGAGACCCTGCGTTCGATGCATCCGAAGGTGATGCTCGACGAGAACGTGTTGTTCGTCGACGACGGCGACCTGCTGACGTCGGCGGGCCTGGCCGCCGGAATCGATCTGTGCCTGCACATCATCCGGACCGATCACGGCGCGCAGGTGGCGAACACCGTCGCACGCTATTGCGTGGTGCCGCCGTGGCGCGAGGGCGGTCAGGCCCAGTTCATCGACCGCCGGATGCCGGTCACCGATCAGGCGTCGACCGCGGCCACCCGGGAGTGGGCGCTGAGTCATCTGCACGAGGACCTCACCGTGCAGCGGCTGGCCCGCCACGCGCACATGAGCGCCAGAACGTTCAGCCGCCGCTTTCACGAGGAGACCGGCCAGGCACCGGGGACGTGGATCCGCAACCGCCGGCTCGATCGGGCCAGGGAGTTGCTGGAATCCCACGATCTGCCGGTCGAGGAGGTCGCCCGGTTGTCCGGTCTCGGCACCGCGGGCAACCTGCGCCACCACCTGCGGCGCGGGCTCGGCATGTCGCCGTCGAGCTACCGCAAGGTGTACCAGGGGGCGTGACCGCGACATCCGGCTGTTTACGATGGCCGCCATGCCTGAGCCGCTGATCGTCACCGTCCTTGGCCACACGCCACATCTGGATTCCGAATCCTGGGTGGCGCCGAATGCCACTGTGATCGGGCAGGTTTCGCTGGCCGCCGGGGCCAGCGTCTGGTACGGGGCAACCTTGCGCGCCGAGTCCGAGCCCATCGAGGTCGGCGCGAACAGCAATATCCAGGACGGTGTCACCGTGCACGTCGACCCCGGTTTTCCGTGCCGCATCGGCGCTGGGGTGACGGTCGGGCACAACGTGGTGCTGCACGGCTGCACTGTCGAGGAGGACAGCCTCGTCGGTATGGGTGCGGTCGTGCTCAACGGTGCGGTCATCGGTGCCGGATCTCTGGTGGCCGCGGGTGCCGTCGTGCCACAGGGCATGGTGGTTCCGCCGCGATCACTGGTGGCCGGAGTGCCCGCCAAGGTGCGCCGTGAGCTCACCGACGACGAGGTCGGTCACAACCAGTTCAACGCCAAGGCCTACACCCACCTCACCGATCTACACCGATCGGCGGGTTGAGCCGCGCGAACCCCTCCTGCCGGAAGTAGGGAAAGTACGGGTACGGAGCCTCGCGGCGGCTTGCCGCGTCGAGCCGCGAGACCTGGTCGGCGTCGAGCTGCCACCCGACCGCTCCGAGGTTGTCGCGAAGCTGGCGCTCGTCGCGCGCTCCCACGATGACCGACGATACGGTCGGCCGGCGCAGCAGCCAGTTCAGCGCGACCTGGGGGATGGTCTTGCCGGTTTCGGCGGCGATCGCGTCCAGTACGTCGACGACGCCGTAGAGCAGTTCGTCGTCGACCGGCGGGCCCGCGTCGGCGGTGGCGTGCAGCCTGCTGTGCTGCGGGAGCGGCTTGCCGCGACGGATCTTTCCGGTCAGCCGGCCCCAGCCCAACGGGCTCCACACCAATGCGCCGACGCCTTCCGCCGCGGCAAGCGGCATGAGTTCCCACTCGTAGTCGCGGCCGATCAGCGAGTAGTACACCTGGTGCGCGATATACCTTGGGCGATGGTGCTTTTCGGCCAGGTCCAGGGATTTCATCAGTTGCCAGCCCGAGAAGTTGGACACGCCGGTGTAGCGCACCTTGCCCTGTTCGACGAGCGCGTCGAGCGTTTGCAGCACTTCGTCGATCGGGGTGAACGCGTCGTAGGCATGCAGCTGGAACAGGTCGATCCGGTCGGTTTGCAGCCGCTGCAGGGCAGCGTCCACCGCGCGCAGCAGTCGCGACCGCGACGTGCCCCAGTCTTGGGAACCGGTCGGCAGGGCTGCTTTGGTGGAGATCAGGACGCTGTCGCGGCGTCCGCGCAACGCCGCACCGAGCACCTCTTCTGACGCGCCGTCCGAGTACACATCCGCGGTGTCGAACATCGTGATGCCGGACTCGAGGCATAAGTCGACCAACGCGCGGGCCTGCTCGATCCCGGTGTTGCCCCAGGCCCCGAAGAACTCTCCGCGCCCGCCGAAAGTCGCTGCGCCGAAACTCAGTTCGGACACCGTCAGGCCCGAGTTGCCCACCCTGCGATATTCCATGCCGACTCCTTAATGAAACCACATTCCCGATAGTTGACTCTAGCACTAATGGGAACAGTGTCCTATTAAGATGGTGTCGATGGCTGGCGAACGACCGGGTGGACGCACCGCAGCAGTGCGCGAGGCGGTGCTCCGCGCGGCCGCCGACCTACTGATCGAGACGGGCCTCGGCGGCCTCGAGCTCACGGCGGTGGCCGAACGCGCCGAGGTCGGCAAGTCGACCGTCTACCGCCGTTGGGGATCGGTACCGGCACTCGTCGCCGACCTGCTGGCCGACATGGCCGAACAATCTTCGCCGCGCGCCGACAGCGGATCGCTGCGCGGCGACCTGCGGGCCAACGCCGCGCTGGTGCGGCGCACCTTGACCGACCCGCGTCAGGGCCCGCTGTTCAAGGCCATCATCGCTGCCGCGACCTGTGATCGGCGCACCGCTGACGCGCTGCAGGTCTTCTACGACCGGCGCATCGCGGAGTGGTCCGGTTGCGTCGTCGATGCCGTCGATCGAGGTGAAGCGCCGCCCGGAACCGATGCGGCTGCCGCCGTCAAGCAGGTTTCCGCCCCGCTCTACTACCAGTTCCTCACCAGCACAAGACCACTCACCGTCGCCGACGCCGAGCGTGCGGTCGACGCGGCGATTGCGGCGATCGCGGCCGGGGTGTACGTCGCGCCGGACTGAGCCAGGGTGACTGCTAGGTCTGGTCGACTTGGGGTGGCTGCGGCGCGGGCAGTCCCGCGGGTCCCAAATTGGTATCCCACGCCACTTTCCAGTCTCCATCTCGCTGCATCTTCACGATCGCATCATTGATCTTGGCGCGAAGATCGTTGTCGCCCTTCTTGATCCCGATCCCGTACCGCTCCTCGGAAAACGGGTCACCCACGACATTGAAGAGGCCGGGCTCTTGTGCCGCGTATCCCGCCAGGATCGTCTCATCGGTGGTGACCGCGTCGATGACGCCGTTCCTGAGGGCGTCGATGCAGGCTGAGTACGTGTCGTACTCCTGGATCTGCACGCCTGGATACTCGTCTTTGATCCGTTGCGCAGGAGTCGATCCGGCGACTGAGCACAGCTTCTTGTTGTTCTGCAGCGACGCCGCGCCGACGATGTCGGTGGTGTCGGACCGCACCAGCAGGCTCTGGCCGGTGATCAGATACGGTCCGGCGAAGTCGATCTTCTCCTTGCGCGCGTCGGTTATCGAGTAGGTCGCGACGACGAAGTCGACCTGGTCGTTCTGGATCAGCGTCTCGCGCTGTGCGGACGGCGCCTCTTTCCATTCGATCTGGTTCTCGTCGAAACCGAGCTCTGTCGCGACGAATTTGGCCACGTCGACATCCAGTCCGGTCATCGTTCCGTCCGTGCCTTTGAGGCCGAGCCCCGGTTGGTCGAACTTCGTCCCGATGACGAGCTTGTCACTGTCCTGGTCGCCGCCACACGCGGTGACCGACAGCGGCATGGCAATCGCGATCGCGATGGCGACGGCTATGCGCGCCGAGAGGATGGGCATGGTCGGTCCTTCCGCGGCCGAGCATCACAAGCCGGTGGCCGTATCGTCGTTCTTCCGGTATCTTCTGCGGCGGAAATATTACCATGTGAGGAAAGATTCCCTACTGGGGAAACCTGCGGGCGCGATCGTGCTCGGCGGCGGCGCAATCAGACTCACACTGCTGTGAAGGACTCTTATGCGAAAGTTGCGCTACGCCACAACGGTTGCGGCACTGGTTTGTTCGGCGTTCGGCCTGTTGCCCGGCCTCGCATCCGCCGAATCGGCCAATGAGACGGCCGTGGGAAACACCATCAGCAAGCTGGCTTCGAAAGGCTATCGGGTGATCGTCCACCGAACGGGTAGCGCGTCCCTCGATCAGTGCGTCGTCAGCCGGGTTCGGCCGGGGGCCGCGTTCAGTCGGCCCGCTCCCGGCGCAGGCGGCGACAACGCCAGAATCGTTACCAGCAAGACCGTTTACCTCGACGTTGCCTGCTGACTGTCCGCTGCCCCACGCTGTCAATTCCGCAGCAGCTCAAAACCACTCGCCGCGGTCGATGGCCGGCGTGTGGTCACTGCGGCGATTGCCGCGACCGCGGCCGGGGTATACGTCGCGCCGAGATGAGCGTGAGGACAAGGCGGAATATGCGGATACTCGTGGCCGGTGCGACCGGTTATGTGGGGTCGAGGCTGGTCACGGCGCTGCTTGCGGAGAACCATGATGTCGTGGTGGGCAGCCGTCACCGCGCCCGGCTGGCCGACTTCGGGTGGTATCCGCACGTCGACGCGGTGGCGCTCGACGCCGACGATCCTGAGTCGGTTGCGGGCGCATTCGCACAGGCCGGCCCGATCGACGTCGTCTACTACCTCGTACACGGCATCGGCAGGCCCGGGTTCCGCGAAGCCGACAACCTGGCGGCAGCCAACTTCGCGACTGCCGCGCGCGACGCGGGTGTGCGCCGCATCGTCTATCTCGGCGGCTTCGTGCCGGACGACGACGCGCTATCCGAGCATCTCGCTGGGCGCGCCGAGGTGGCTCATGCGCTGACCGTGGACGGCGGGCCGGAGGTGGTGTGGCTGGGCGCGGCGATGATCATCGGTGCGGGTTCGACGTCGTTCGAGATCCTGCGCTATGTGGGGGACCGGTTCCCGGTGATGCCGATCCCGCGCTGGATGGCCAACCTGATGGACCCGATCTCGATTCGCGACGTGCTGTACTACCTGATGGCGGCCGGGGACGCCGATCGGGTGCCTGCCGGGGCGTACGACATCTACGGGCCCGAACGGACGACGTATCGCGACTTGTTGGCAACGTACGCCCGCCTGGCAGGCAAGCGTCGGGTCGGGATCCCGGTCTTCGGCGTGGCGACCGGTTTGGCGTCGCGCGTGTCGGCGCTCGCCCTGCCGGTTCCCGACGGGTTGGCCGCCGATCTGACTGCGTCCCTTGATCATCCGATGACGGCAGCGGGTGACGGCATCCGCGGCCTGGTGCCTGATCCACCGGGCGGCCTGCTGGCCCTCGACGAAGCGCTCGTGTTGGCACTGTCGAGCAGGCGGCGCCGCCCGGTCAACGCACTGGCCGACCCCCATCACCTGGCCGACACGGATCCGGACTGGGCAGGCGGCGACGCTTCGCGCATCCGGCAGTTCACGCCCCCGTTTGTCCGCCCCGCTCTCGGCTTGCTCCCGCCGATGCCCGGTCCGATGGCGGCCGTACTCCGGTCGGGACTCGACATCGTGTTCGGCCTGGTGGTGAAACGGGTATGACGGTGGTGATGGCCGACCAGGAAACGCACACCGTGGTGTTGCGCAGGCGGATCGTGGTCGGTGTCGTGTTGGTCGCCGGTGCGGTGCTTCAAGCCTATTCGCTCGGACGTCAGCCCGGCGATACGTCGTTCTACTGGCTGACTTTGACGATGGCCGCGGTGTGGACCATCGGCGCGGTCGTGTCCGGGCCGCTGCAGGTCGGCCGCCATCGGCGCCCGTTGGTGCTCGGCACCGTCGTCGGACTCGGGCTCGGCGCAGTGTTCGCCGTCGGCGGGCTGATCGCCCGGCTGATTCCCGGACTGCGCGAATATGTCACTGCCGTACTCGAATTCGCCAACCACGGACCGCTGCTGGTCATCGTGTTCATCACGGTGGTCAACGGGGTCGCCGAGGAGTTGTTCTTCCGCGGCGCGCTCTACTCCGCTCTGGGTAACCACTATCCGGCCGTCATCTCGACCGTGATCTACGTCGCCGCGGTTATGGCGGCAGGCAACCCGATGCTCGGCTTCGCGGCGATTCTGCTCGGTGCGGTATGCGCCTATGAGCGCCGAATAACCGGTGGCGTGCTCGCGCCGGTGCTGACCCACTTCTTCTGGGGCCTGATGATGGTGCTCGTCCTGCCACCGATATTCGGCGTCTAACGCAGCGGGTGCGCGAGCTCGTCGCGGGGCATGCGGGCGGCCGTGAGCGCGACGAGCGCCAGTAGGACCGGCGCGATGCCCGACACCAAGAAGATCGTCTCCATGGAGATGACCTTCGAGAGTGGGCCGACGATCGCGAACGACAACGGCATGAACGCCAGCGAGACGAAGAAGTCCAGGCTCGACACCCGGCCCAACATCTCCCGCGGCACCCGGCGCTGCAGCAGCGTGCCCCAGATCACCATGCCCGCACCGTCGGTCACGCCGACGACGAACGTCGCCAACGCCATCAACGGGAACGACGAGGTGTAGCCGACGACCACCAGCGGAGCGGAACCGAGGCCCCACATCACCATCATCGTCGTGAGATAGCGGCGCGGCATCCGTCGTGACGACACCGTCAATGCGCCGAGCGCACTGCCGACACCGAAGAACGCCAGGATGAATCCGTAAGCCCGTGCGCCGTCGGCGAAGCGGTCCTGCGCGATGAACGGCAGGAGCACCTCGATCGGTCCCAGCACGACGAGCACGAACATGCTCGCGAACAACAGTGTCCACAGGAGCCATCGGGTGCGCAGCATGAAGACGAACCCGTCGCGCAGGTCGCGCAGGACATGGGGCTGCTGTTGGGTAACAGGCTGTGCCGCAGCCGAATCCGCGTCCGGCCGGGTGGCCACCAGGAGCGCGAGCCCAAGGCCGAACAGCACCGCGACGACGATCGCACCCACGTACGGGATCGTCGCCCCGATCACCATGCCTGCGACGGCCGGGCCGACCGAGCGCTGGAAAACCGGTCGCACCACGCCTTCCACGCCGTTGGCGGCCAACAGCTGTTCGGGCGGCAGGATGCGCGGCAGGATCGCGCTGTATGCCGGGAAGAAGAACGCCGCGGCGATGCCGAGAATGGCTGCGGCGACCGCCATATGCCAGATCTTCAGCGTGCCCAGCAATCCCAGCACCGCGACGATCGACACGGTGACGAAGTTGACGGTCTCGACGGCGATGATGATCGTGCGCTGATTGAACCGATCCGCGGCGATGCCGCCCACCAGAACGAACGCGACCAGGCCCGCGCCCAAGCAGGTCGCGACCAACGACAGTGACGTCGGGTCGTTGTCGATCGCGATGACCTGCAACGCCATCACGACCGACCACATGCCCTCGGCGAAGATCGACAGCGCCACCGCGGCGATGAGCAGCCGGTACTCCCGGATCCGGAAGGGTGCGAGCACACGCCACCCGCCGGTCTCGCGCACCGGCTGCTGGATGTCGTGTTGCATGCTCACAACACTCGATGGTGCCCACCCGAAGGCTTTTCAGTCCACCGATTTTCGATCGCGAGCAGTCCCCCGCAAGCGGGAGGTGCCCCCAGCGCGGGTACCTCAAAATGCGCGTTGACGGGTACGTATGCGTCTGCTCGCGCAAGGAAACTCAGGAGTCGGTGAACTCCGGGCGCCGGTTCTGCTGGAAGGCCTTGGTGCCCTCACGGAAGTCGTTGGAAACCAGGAGCTGCAGCTGCCCTTCGCGCTCCCGCGCGAACGCGCCGTCGAGTTCGGTGAGCGTGGCCGCATTGACGGCCTGCTTGGTTTTGCGCAACGCCACCGCGGGCCCCGACCGCAGCTTGGAGATCACCTTGTCCACCGCGGCGTCGAACTCCGCCGCCGGGTACACGCCACTGATCAGACCCCAGTCGTAGGCATCGGCGGCGGTCAGTCGATCGGCGAGCAATGCGAGGCGCATGGCCCGGATGCGGCCGATGTTCGCCGCGACCAACGCCGACGCGCCGCCGTCAGGCATCAGCCCGATCTTGGTGAAGGCCAGCAGGAAGAACGCCTGATCGGAGGCCAGCACGATGTCGCAGGCCAGTGCCAGTGACACGCCGACCCCGGCGGCAGGCCCCTGCACCACGGCGACAACCGGTTTGGGCAGCGCCACGATGGAGCCGACGGCACGGTTGGCGGCGTCGAGCACGCCTGCGGCGTCGTGGCTCTTGGCGTTCTGATCCTCCTCGCTGATGCCGGCGCCCGAGCTGAACCCACGGCCGGCCCCGCCCAGCCGCACGACGCGCACCGCAGGGTCGGTCGCCGCGAGCTCCATCGCCTCGGCGATCGCGGTCAACATGTCCTGCGTCAACGAGTTCAGGCTGTCGGGCCGGTTGAGGGTCACCGACAGCACGCCGTCGGCGAGCGACACCGAAACGGCGTCGATGCGGGGATAGGAGGCGGTGCCGGAGTCCCTGGAGTCAACAGTGGTCATTGCTGCACCCTAAATCTGGCGACAAGGTTATACAAGTAAGCTATGTCGCGGTCAACTGAGGCCCAACACGCGAAGGGGCGGTAGAGCATGACAGGACCATTGCACGGTTTGCGCGTCGTCGAGCTGGCCGGTATCGGCCCCGGCCCACACGCGGCGATGATTCTCGGCGATCTGGGTGCCGACGTAGTGCGTATCGAGCGGCCGGGCAAAAGCGGGGGAGTACCCGCGGGTGACCGCGATTCGATGCTGCGCAACCGCCGTTCGGTGGCCGCCGACCTTAAAAGCGACGAGGGCCGCGAGCTGGTGCTGCGGCTGATCTCGAAGGCCGACGTGCTGATCGAGGGCTACCGGCCCGGTGTCACCGAGCGCCTCGGCCTCGGCCCCGACGACTGCGCCAAGGTCAACGACAAGCTGATCTACGCCCGGATGACGGGCTGGGGTCAGACCGGTCCGCGTGCGCTGCAGGCCGGCCACGACATCAACTACATCTCGCTCAACGGGCTCCTGCACGCGGTCGGTCGCAAGGGTGAGCGGCCGGTCCCGCCGCTGAACCTGGCCGGCGACTTCGGCGGCGGGTCGATGTTCCTGCTGGTCGGGATCCTGGCGGCGCTGTTCGAGCGCCAGGCGTCGGGCAAGGGCCAAGTGATCGATGCCGCGATGGTCGACGGTTCGTCGGTGCTGATGCAGATGATGTGGGGCTTCCGGGCCAACGGTCTGTGGTCCGACGAACGCGGCACCAACATGCTCGACACGGGTGCGCCCTACTACGACACCTATGAGACCGCGGATGGCCGCTACATGGCGGTCGGCGCGATCGAGCCGCAGTTCTACGCCGAGCTGCTCAAGGGGCTCGGGCTGGACGCGGCCGATCTCCCGGGCCAGAACGACATCGCCCGGTGGCCCGAGCTGCGTGAGGCGTTCACGAAGGCGTTCGCCGCCCACGACCGCGATTACTGGGCTGAGGTGTTCAACGGCACCGACGCGTGTGCCACGCCGGTGCTGAGCTTCGCCGAGGTGCTCACCGAGCCGCACATCGCCGAGCGCGACACGTTCTACGACGACGCGGGCAATCTGCAGCCGATGCCTGCGCCGCGCTTCTCGCGCAGCACGCCGGCGCAGCCCACCCCGCCAGGCGAACGCGGAGCGGACACCGAGGCAGTCCTGCGCGACTGGGTATAAAGTCCCAACCAACCAGTGGGTCGGCACAGGGCCGGCCGGAAAGGAATGCGGTAAGTGGAGATCAAAGACGCGGTAGCCGTCGTCACCGGCGGCGCATCCGGCCTGGGCCTGGCCACCACCAAGCGACTGCTCGATGCGGGGGCGCAGGTTGTGGTCATCGACCTCAAGGGTGAAGAAGTTGTCGCCGAACTGGGCGATCGGGCGAAGTTCGTCGGCACCGATGTCACCGACGAGGCAGGGGTGTCCGAGGCGCTCGACGTGGCCGAGGCGCTCGGACCGGTGCGGATCAACGTCAACTGCGCCGGCATCGGCAACGCGATCAAGACCCTGAGCAAGAACGGCCCGTTCCCGCTCGACGGCTTCCGCAAGGTGGTCGAGGTCAACCTGATCGGCACGTTCAATGTGATCCGGCTGAGCGCCGAGCGCATCGCCAAGACCGAGCCGCTCAAGGGTGAGGAACGTGGCGTCATCATCAACACCGCGTCGGTGGCGGCGTTCGACGGCCAGATCGGCCAGGCCGCCTACTCCGCGTCCAAGGGCGGCGTCGTCGGTATGACACTGCCGATCGCCCGCGACCTGTCGCGCGAGCTCATCCGCGTGTGCACCATCGCGCCTGGTTTGTTCAAGACTCCGCTGCTGGGTTCGCTGCCTGAGGAGGCCCAGAAGTCGCTGGGGCAGCAGGTGCCGCATCCGGCTCGCCTCGGCGATCCCGACGAGTACGGCGCGCTGGCCGTGCACATCATCGAGAACCCGATGCTCAACGGTGAGGTCATCCGTCTAGATGGCGCGATCCGCATGGCGCCGCGGTAACAGGGGGACAACATGGCATTGAAGACGAAGTTCACCGAGACGTTCGGGATCGAACATCCCATCGTCCAGGGTGGTATGCAGTGGGTCGGCCGGGCCGAACTCGTTGCCGCCGTGGCGAATTCGGGTGCTCTGGGCTTTATCACAGCACTCACCCAGCCCACGCCTGCCGATCTGGCCAAAGAGATCGAGCGGTGCCGGGAGCTGACCGACAAGCCGTTCGGTGTGAACCTGACGATCCTGCCGACGATCAACCCGCCGCCCTACGACGAGTACCGCCAGGTCATCATCGACTCGGGCGTCAAGATCGTCGAGACCGCGGGCTCCAACCCCGCTCCGCACCTGCCGATGTTCCACGACAACGGCATCAAGGTGCTGCACAAGTGCACGTCGGTGCGGCACGCGGTCAAGGCGCAGAGCCTGGGTGTGGATGGCATCAGCATCGACGGGTTCGAGTGCGCGGGACATCCGGGCGAGGACGACATTCCCGGTCTCGTGCTGATTCCGGCCGCGGCGGCCAAGATCGAGATCCCGATGATCGCCTCAGGCGGTTTCGCCGACGCGCGCGGCCTGGTGGCCGCGCTGGCGCTGGGCGCCGACGGCATCAACATGGGCTCGCGGTTCATGTGCACGGTCGAATCGGCGATTCATCAGAAGGTCAAGGAAGCGATCGTCGCGGGCACCGAGCTCGACACCGAGCTGATCTTCCGGCCGCTGCGCAACACCGCTCGTGTCGCGAGCAACGCGGTGTCGCGTGAGGTTGTGCAGATTCTCAACAACGGCGGCCAGTTCGAGGACGTCAAGGATCTGGTCGCAGGCAAGCGCGGCGTCAAGGTCTATGAGATCGGCGACCTCGATGCGGGTATCTGGTCGGTCGGCACGTCCATGGGGCTGATCAACGACATTCCCACGGTCGGCGAACTCGTATCGCGGATGGTCTCGGAGGCCGAGATTCTCATCAGTGGGCGCCTGCTGAACATGATCGGCGCCGATGAGGACGATCTGGAGAAAGAAACAGTCCTCGCGTAAGGCGAGGACTGGTGCCGGGCTCGGCTAATTCACCGGCAAACTGAATACGGAAAACGCGCGCCGTGAGGCGCGCGTTTTCTCATACTGCAGTCGGAAGGGACTGGTAGTCGTCAAACTGCTCCGACGTGTCACCCTCGACCAGGACATCGCCGTGGTAGAGAGCGTCGAAGTCGACCTTGATGACATCTGCACTGGTGTCGTCGATCCACATGACACTGAGCGTATGGGTCACCATTAAGAAATCTTTGAGTCACGAATCGGAAAATGGTGGCAATACTACTTTTGGGTAGGTTTCCGGCGAGTAGCTCGAGTCGAGGTGCCCACGAGCGTGGGCCCTGCGCACGGCTTTGATGCAAAAAGCGTGCATACGGCCCACGTTCGGCGTCAGCTGGGCGGCGCCGTGAAGTGAATCGGGTTGACGCCGTTGAGTGCGATCCAGGTCACGACCGCGACGACGATGCCCGCGACCAGCAGGCCGACGGCAAGAGGCGTCGAGACGCGGGACCGGCCGAACACGCGGTGGTCCACCGACAGCGTCCCCGCGCCGGTGAACAGCAGGGCCGCCGCGGCGAAGGCCACGAGGAACGGAACGTTGAACGGCTGTGACCAGAAGGCGCCCGCCGACACGTTGACGGCCCAGGCGTCGACCATCGCGCCGATGACCGCGCAGGCCGCGAGCGGGGTCAGGATGCCCAGCAGCAGGCCGATGCCGCCGAGCGTCTCGGCCGCGGTCACCATGAACGCGGCGAATTCCGGCAATCGCCAGCCACTGGATTCCATGAATCCGACGGCCGTGGAGAAGTCGAAGGCTTTGATGAGGCCGGCCTGCAGCATGGTCGCACCCGTGGCCACGCGCAGGATGAGCAGGCCGGTGTCGGTCATCGTGGAGACCGGCGTGGTCGCAGTGAGCTCGGTGGTTTTGGTCGTCATGAGCAGCTAGACCCTTCGTCGCGACAGAACTCATCGGGCGCAGAACAGATCCAGTTTGAACATTTCGTTGCCGGGAATCGTGCCTATCGGTGAGGTCGGCGTTGACGTCCTTGAATTATCGCTGTTAAGTTAACGTCGATATTGTTCGGTGGCGGGAGGATCCGACGTGCTGCACCGAATCGGCTTACTGGCCATCGCCGCACCGCGGCGCATCCTTGTCATCGCTGCGCTGGTCATGGCCGCGGCCGGTGTTTTCGGTATTCCGGTGGCAAAGAGTCTGTCCGCCGGCGGGTTTCAGGACCCCACCGCGGAATCGGCGCAGGCCACTCAGTTGCTCGCCGAGAAGTTCAACCGGGGCGACATGCAGCTCGTCATCAGCGTGACCGCGGATCGGGCCGACAGCCCGGCGGCCCGGGCCACTGGCACCGAGATCGCCAGACAGCTGGAGGGCTCGCCGTACGTCACCGAAGTGACCTCCGCCTGGACCGTGCCGCCGCCGGCATCGTCGGCCCTGATCAGTGAAGACGGCAGGACCGGCCTCATCGTCGCAGGCATCACCGGCGGTGAGAGCGGCGCGCAGAAACACGCCAAGGAACTGACCGACAAGCTCGTACACGACCGCGACGGCGTGACCGTACGGGCGGGCGGCGAGGCGATGATCTACGTCCAGATCAACGGGCAGAGCGAAAAAGACCTGTTGATGATGGAGTCGATCGCCATCCCGCTGAGCTTCCTGGTTCTGGTCTGGGTGTTCGGCGGGCTCATGGCCGCGGCGTTGCCGCTGGCGGTCGGCGGGTTCGCGATCCTCGGGTCGATGGCCGTCCTGCGCTTGTTCACGATGGTCACCGACGTGTCGATCTTCGCGCTCAACCTCACTGTCGCAATGGGTTTGGCGCTCGCAATCGACTACACGCTGCTGATCATCAGCCGGTTCCGCGATGAACTCGCCGAGGGGGTGGACCGCGACCAGGCCTTGATCCGCACCATGGTGACGGCGGGCCGCACGGTGCTGTTCTCGGCGATGACCGTGGCGCTGTCGATGGTCGCGATGGTGCTGTTCCCGATGTACTTCCTCAAGTCCTTCGCCTACGCCGGGATCGCGGTGGTGGCGCTGGCCGCGTTCGCCGCGATCGTCGTGGCACCCGCGGCGATCGTGCTGCTGGGAAATCGGCTCGACGCCTACGACGTCCGCCGGTTCGCCCGGCGGATCCTCGGCAGGCCCGAGCCGGTGCGCAAGCCGATCGAGCAGACCTTCTGGTATCTCATGACCAAGCGCGTCATGCGCCGGTCGATTCCGGTCGGCGTGGCGATCATCGCGCTGCTGCTGGTGCTCGGGGCGCCGTTCCTCGGCATCAAATGGGGTTTCCCCGACGACCGCGTGCTGCCGCAATCGGCGTCGGCCCGCCAGGTCGGCGACCAGATGCGCGACGACTTCGCGGTCGACTCGGCGACCAATGTCACGGTCGTCCTGCCCGACGTCACGAAAGTCGCCCCCAACGAACTCGACCAGTACGCGGGCAGGCTGTCGGATGTGGCCGATGTGTCATCGGTGTCGGCTCCGGGTGGCACGTTCGTCGACGGGCGCCGCGTCGGACCGCCAGCCGCCGCCACCGGGATGGCCGATGGCAGCGCCTACCTGACTGTCGGTAGCGACGCGCCGTTGTTCAGCGACGCCTCGGAGGCGCAACTCGACGCGCTCCACGCCGTGCCCGCGCCCGCCGACGTACAGCTGGCCGGGGTCGCCCAGATCAACCGGGACAGCTCGCAGGCGATCACCTCACGGCTGCCCTTGGTGCTGGGAGTGATCGCCGCGATCACGTTCGTGTTGTTGTTCCTGCTCACCGGCAGCGTGGTGCTACCGCTGAAAGCGTTGGTGCTCAACGTGTTATCGCTGTCGGCTGCCTTCGGCGCCCTGGTGTGGATCTTCCAGGACGGTCATCTGGGTGCGCTGGGCACCACCCCGACCGGCACGCTCGTGGCCAACCTCCCGGTGCTGTTGTTCTGCATCGCGTTCGGCCTGTCGATGGACTACGAGGTGTTCCTGGTGTCGCGGATCCGGGAGTACTGGCTGGAGTCGGATCGGACCCGTGCCGCGAACGACGAAAGCGTCGCGCTCGGGCTTGCCCGCACCGGGCGCGTGGTGACCGCGGCCGCGCTGCTCATGTCCATATCGTTCGCGGCGCTGATCGCCGCGCAGGTGGCCTTCATGCGGATGTTCGGCCTCGGCCTGACCATCGCGGTCCTGGTCGACGCGACCCTCGTCCGGATGCTGCTGGTGCCGGCGTTCATGCACGTGATGGGACGGTGGAACTGGTGGGCGCCCGCGCCGCTGGCCCGCCTGCACGAGCGGATCGGCATCAGCGAGTCCGGCGAGAAGCCCGCGGACGCACCGCGCGCCACGGCAAGCGTGACGGAAACTGGTTAGCGTGTCGATCCCACCCCTCAAGCCGCTCAAACGCCGCCGCGCCCCGCGTGGGTCGGGCGAACTGCTGCGCGAGCAGATTCTCGATGCCGCGACCGAGCTGCTGCTGGAAACCGGTCACGCCAAAGCGGTTTCGATCCGGTCGGTCGCGCAGCGGGTCGGTGTCACCCCACCGTCGATCTATCTCCACTTCGCCGACAAGGACGCGCTCCTCGACGCGGTGTGCGCGCGGTACTTCGAGAAGCTCGACGAAGAGATGCAGCGCGTGGCCGAGGATCAACCGTCGACGATCGAAGTATTGCGCGCGCAGGGACTGGCCTACGTGAGCTTCGCCCGGCAGACCCCCGAGCTCTACCGCCTGGCCACGATGGGCGAGGGCAGGCCGGGCAGCGATGTCGATGTGACACTCAACAGCTCGGCGTTCGTTCACATGCGCACGTCGGTGGAAGCGCTGATCTCCGAAGGCATCTACCCGCCCGGCGACCCCACGTCGCTGGCGCTCGAACTGTGGACGGCGGCACACGGGGTCGCGGCGATGCTGATCGCCAAGCCGTACCTGCCCTGGGGTGACGCCGAGGAATTCACCGACCGAGTGCTGCGGGCGGTATGTACCGGCCACATCGTTTCGGGAATGATCGGAACCGACCTCTCACCCCAGGAGGCCGTCGCCCGGCTGAAGGGATTCGCCCATGAGTAACGCCGACAAGCTGGTGGACAACCCGTTCTTCGCGCGCGTCTGGAAGACCCTGTCCAACTACGAACCCGAATCGGTGCGCCGCCTGCGGATCGAGAATCTCGCAGGCCTGTCGGGCCGCGTGCTCGAGGTCGGTGCGGGCACCGGGACGAACTTCGAGTTCTATCCACCGACGGTCGACGAGGTGGTCGCGATCGAGCCAGAACGCCGGCTCGCCGAGGTGGCCCGCCAAGCCGCCGCCAAGGCGCCCGTGCCGATCACGGTCACCGGTGACACCGCTGAACAGTTCGCCAGCTCGCAACCGTTCGACGCGGTGGTGTGCTCACTGGTGTTGTGCTCCATCGAGGAGCCGAATACCGTTCTGCAGCAGCTCTTTTCGCTACTGCGTCCGGGTGGCGAATTGCGTTACCTCGAGCACGTCGCGGGCACCGGATATCGGGCACGGCTGCAGCGGATCGCCGACGCCACCATCTGGCCGCGGCTGCTCGGCAACTGCCACACTCACCGGGACACCGAACACACCATCGCCGCGACCGGGTTCCAGGTACGCGACAACCGCCGCGAATGGGCCATGCCGGCGTGGGTGCCGATGCCGGTATCGGAGTTCGCCATCGGCCGAGCGGTGCGGCCCGCCTAACCCAGCAGGACCGGCAGGCGTTGCAGCAGGCCCGGCAGCGCCGTCGCGGCGGTCTCGCGCAGCGACACCGTCGCACTGTCCGACAGCGGCGTGCGCTCCGGGTTGACCTCGATGACCGGCTTGCCCGCCGACAGCGCGGCCTCGGGCAGACCGGCGGCCGGATAGACGATCGAACTGGTGCCGACCACGATCACCACATCAGAACCGCTGACCGCCAGTACCGATCGCTGCCATGCCGCATCGGGCAGCGCCTCGCCGAACCAGACCACATTCGGCCGGATCAGCCCGCCGCACGGGCACACCGGCGGCTCGACAGTCTCGACCGGTTCGGGCATGTCCGGCAGATCGCCTTCGAACCGTGATCCACAAGCGTCGCAACGAAACTCGAAAAGGCTGCCGTGCAGGTGGTAGACGTTGGTGCTGCCGGCCCGCTCGTGCAGGTTGTCGACGTTCTGGGTGACGACGTGCACGTCGGCGTAGTCCTGCCAGGCAGCCACCGCGCGGTGACCGTCGTTCGGTTGTACACCGGCCATCATGTAATGGCGCCACAGATACCACGCCCACACCTTCTCCGGGTGACGCTGCCAACCCTCCGTGCTGGAGATCTCGTACGGGTCGACCCTGGCCCACAGGCCCGTCTCGACGTCGCGAAAAGTGGGCACACCGCTCTCCGCCGAGATCCCGGCACCGCTGAGCACAGTCACTTGCACAGCACCAACGTAGCGGCTTTGGGTGATACTGGGCACGTGGCCGAATTGGGGGATTGGGTTCATGTCGATCCGGATGCCGAGAAACCGTTGTTTGACCAACTCCGGGTTCAGATCATCGACGGAATAAGGAACGGGCGATTGTCGCCGGGCACCAGGTTGCCGACGGTCCGCGAATTGGCAGGTCAGATTGGTCTGGCGGTCAACACGGTGGCTCGGTCCTACCGGGAGCTGGAGTCGGCAGGCGTGCTGGAGACCCGCGGCCGGTACGGCACGTTCGTCGCGCGCGCCGACCCGGCCGACGCGGCGATGGCGGCCGCCGCGAACTCGTTCGCCGAAGCGGCGCGCGCGCTGGGGATCGGGAAAACCGACGCCATGCGTTACCTGGACGGCGCGTTCGACTGACCGCGGGTGTCGGACTGACCGTGCCAGCGCAGCACGTCAAGCGCGATGGCCGCGTTGACGCCGCACTCCGCCAGTGGGCGCGGTAGCAGTTCGTCCGCGCGGGCCAGCCGCCGCAGCAGTGTGTTGCGGTGTAGGTAGAGCCGTGCGGCGGCACGCGAGGCGTTGCACTGCTCGTCGACGAATACCCTTACGGTTTCCCGCAATTCAGTGCCGGCCGTCTCGAGATCGCCGAGTGTGTGCTTGACGAACCCGACCGCACGGTCAGGGTCGGCGGTGATCAACGCGACCAGCTCGATCTCGGCGAACCGGGCGATCTGCTGCGGCGAATGCAGTCGAGCCATCATCTGCTGCGTGGTGATCGCGTCGAAGTGGCTGCGCCGGAAGCCGTCCACGCCGTCATCGGCCGGCCCGATGGCTACGCGGATATCGTCGGTCTCTCTGATCGCGTGCGCCAGCACCTCCGCATCGACCGATCCCGGTGCCCATACCCACCGGGTCGCGGTGCTCGCCAGCACGGTCAACGGCCTGGCCCCGCCGCAGGCCTGGCCGAACGCTTCGGCGGCGCGGTCCAGCTGTGACAGATCGCCGTCGGGCCGCTCGCTCCAGATGACCGCGGCGGTGTGGGGCCCGGTGAGGGCGTAGCCGAGTCGCGCCTCGGCGCGCTGACGGGGGATCGGGGCACCGTCGAGGAGCAGCGCCACGGTCTCGCGTCGTTCGGCGTGTGAACCGCGTGTGAGTTCGTCGCGTTCCAGGTCGATCTGGGCGGTGATGCCGGCGAGGGTCGCGTCGATGAACGCGCTGATGGAGCGCGAGCACACGTCCAGCATTTCGTGCAGTTCTGTTGGGTCGGAGGTCAGTTCGAACGCGATCTCCATGAGCCGCCGCCATGCGACGCCCTCACCGACTCGATACGCGTCGAGCGGAAACGCGTTGACCCCGCGGCGCACCAGCTCGCGGGCGATGTTCAGGGGCTCGGGCCCGGTGTTGGGTGGCACCGGCGCGCCCGGGTCCCGCACGTTGGCGGTGCCCCAGAAATACAGATTGGCCCGGTTGCTGCGGCTGACGGCCGCGGCGAGTTCCGGATCTGCCGCGATCATGGGGTTCGCGGCAGCCAGCACCGCGCGGTCAAGTTCGTCGAGCCATTCCGGACGGGCGTTGACCACGATCTGCGCACACTGCCGGATCAACTCCTTCGCCCGGTGCGAAGGTGGGTTCCAGACCATGCGGCCACCGTAGACCGGTGGTGCAAAGTGCACCATCACTGCGCTGCAAATGGGACATTTCGACCTTGGGCCGCGGGATCGTCGCAGCGAGGATCGATACAACAACTTCGCGGCCACCGACAGGAGTCACGGACATGGCTGACACCGAACACGTCGACGTTCTGATCATCGGCGCAGGCATCTCGGGCATCGGCGCTGCCTACTATCTTCAGCGCGAACATCCGGGACGCAGCTACGCCATCCTTGAGGCGCGCGGCGCGACGGGCGGCACCTGGGACCTGTTCCGCTACCCGGGAATTCGTTCGGATTCCGATCTGCACACGTTCGGCTACGAGTTCAAGCCGTGGCGCGACGAGCATGCCATCGCGTCCGCCGACAAGATCCTGGCCTATCTACGGGAAACCGTGTCGGAGAACGGCATCGACGACAACATCCGCTTCCACCACCGCGTGCTCGGCGCGGACTGGGACAGCGCCACGGCCCGTTGGATCGTCGACGTCGAGCGCACGGGCAGCGGCGATGCCGAACTCCTTCAGCTCAGCGCCAACTGGCTGTTCTGCGGCGGCGGTTACTACCGCTACGACGAAGGCTACTCGCCGCGCTTCGAGGGCAGCGAGCGCTTCGCCGGCCGCATCGTGCACCCGCAACACTGGCCCGAGGATCTCGACTACCGCGGTAAGAAGGTCGTCGTGATCGGCAGCGGCGCGACGGCCGTGACGCTCGTGCCCGCGATGGCGCCGACCGCCGGGCACGTCACGATGCTGCAGCGGTCACCGACGTACGTGATGCCGGTCCCCGCCAAGGATTCGTTCGCCAACCTGGCCAAGCGGCTGCTCGGCGACGAACGTGGATACGCATTGACCCGGCGCAAGAACATTCTCAAACAGCGTGCGGTCTATACCTTCTGCCAGAAGTACCCGACCGCCGCGCGCAGGTTGATCCGCCGCATCAACGCGAGCCGGCTACCCGAGGGGTATCCGGTCGACGAGCACTTCAGTCCCCGCTACAACCCATGGGACCAGCGGCTGTGCGCCGTTCCGGACGGCGATCTGTTCGAGGCTCTGAGCGACGGCAGCGCGTCGGTGGTCACCGATCGCATCGCCGCGTTCACCGAGACGGGCATCCAGCTGGAATCGGGGCGCGAGCTTGAGGCCGACATCATCGTCACCGCGACCGGCCTGAACATCCAGCTGTTCGGCGGCATGTCGCTGACGGTCGACGGTGAGGCGGTGAACTTCGCCGAGACCGTGGCTTACAAGGGCATGATGCTGTCGGGCGTGCCGAACTTCGTCTTCGCCTTCGGGTACACGAACTCGTCGTGGACGCTCAAAGTCGGCCTGCTGTGCGAACATTTCTGCCGGTTGCTGGCGCACCTCGAGGAGCACGGGTACGACATGGCCCGCCCCGTGCTCGCCGAGCCCGACATGAAAACCCTTCCGCTACTGGACTTCGCGGCCGGCTATGTTCAGCGGTCGGTCGACGAACTGCCGCGCCAAGGCGTCGACGGACCGTGGGTGATGTCGATGAACTACACCTACGACGCGGCGATGCTGCGCGACGGCCCGGTCGAGGACGCTGACCTCGTGTTCGACAAGGCGCTCAGCCGAACTCGAGCAGCGTCATCACCGGGCGGACCGGATCCAGCAGCGGAAGCCGCTGGGCTGCCCATATCAGCGCATTGAGCACCTTGCCCCGGCCTGCAGGCAACGGCAGGTCACGCGCAACCCGCACCCCGGGAACGGTGTTGACCAGATCTGCCACCTGCTCCGGAGTCAGGCTGAACGGCATCGGCGGCACCCGGTAGCGCCTCGACGTCCGCATGCCCCTGCGGGCCCACGCGGCGAACCAGGCCGGTGGCAGGTCGAAGATCATCTGGCCACCGGGAAAGCGCTGTGCGCATTCACGGATCAGGCCCATGGCCTCATCGGGCTGCAGATACATCAGCAGTCCTTCTGCGGTGATGAACACGCCTTCGCCGGTATCGACCTCATCCATCCAGCTGAAGTCGAGCGCGGACTGGGCGCGCGCCCGCACCCGCTCCGACGGCGGCAGCAGCTTTGCGCGCAGCTCCACCATCGGCGGCAGATCGACGGTCAGCCAACGGAAATCGTGCCCGACCCCGGAGCTGTCGAGCCGGTAGAAGCTCGTCTGAAACCCCTCGGCCAGGGCCACTACGGTGGCCTTGGGGTGGTCGTGCAGGTAATGGCGTGTCGCCCGGTCGAAGATCTTCGCGCGCAGCGCCATGTCCTGGCGGCGGGTGTAACCGAACTTCGCGAAGTCGAAGTCGATCGAATCGACGAGCTGCACCGCCATCGGGTCGTCGATGATACCGTCCGGACGACGCGCCTCGTGTGCGCGGACCTGCAGCGTCAGTAGGGCGGTCTCAGAAACCCCCGACAATGAGACTTTGGTGCGCGGCGCCCCTGGCGGATTCGTCGGCGAGTTCGTCGTCATTGGCCCGAATGTACCGAACACCCGTCAACGCAAGACTTTCTCCAGCGTGCGCAGGTTCCTCGTGGTCGTCGACGATTTATACCGCTTCTTGCCCATGGTCTTGCCGATCGTGCTGCCCAGCGTGGCGCTTCGCGCGATCTGCCAGTAGAGGACGCCGTCACCCCGCTCGATCTTCTCGTCCGGCGCCGCGGGGAGTGCCGCCAGCTCATCGAGGACGTCGGGGTCACTCACGAACGTCACGTACGAGTGGTGGCCCTCGACCTCACGCTCGAACGGATAGCCCGTGGAGATTGCCGCCAGGGTCTTGAGGTCGTAGACGAGAACCCACGCCTCGTACCCGAAGGCCTCGCGCAGCGCCTTCTCCGCGGTGCTGCGAACCTTCTTCGCTGCAGATGTGCTGTCCAGCAGGACATTTCCACTCGCCAGAATCGTGCGGACCTCGGTGAAGCCGGCGTCCTCGAGCGCTTTGGCCACCTCGGCCATCTTGAGGTTGACCCCGCCGACATTGACACCCCGGAGGAATGCGGCGTAGCGCGTCATGACAGATCAGCGTAGTTCCGCTGAACCGGACTCGGCCAGCACTACCCGAATTCCAGGACCGTGATGCTGGGCCGCAGGCGCCGAAGCGTGCCGATCCGGTCCAAGGAGCGGGACGACGCGAGCTTCCAGGCGCCTCGTCCCGGAGGCAACACCACGTCGCGGGCCGCCCGGACGCCGGGTATGCGGTCGGCGAGGGCGAGCGCGTCGTCGGCGGTCAATCCGAACGGCATGGCCGGGGCGATGTAGCGGTCGGACAGCTTCAAACCCTTGATGGTGCGTCGGCTCAACCACGGCGGGATGGAGTCGAACATGAATGCCCCGCCAGGGAAGCGCGCCGCGCAGTCGGCGATCAGGCTGTACACGTCGTCGGGTTCCAAGTACATCAGCAGGCCCTCGGCGGTGATGAACACGCCATCCGACGCGTCGATCCGGTCCATCCAGCTGCGGTCAAGCGCCGACTGCGCGAGTGCGACGATGCGGTCGTCGGCGGGCAGCAGACGTTCGCGCAATGCCATCACCGGTGGTAAATCGATTGAATACCAGGTCGATTCGCTGGCCGCGCCCGATGCCTGCAAGCGCCAGAAGCTGGTCTGCATGCCCTCGGCCAACGCCACGACGGCAGCCTGAGGATGCGCCGACAGGTATGCACGCGTTTCGGTGTCGAAGACGCGGGCCCGCAACGCGTGCGACTGATTCGGTCTGCCGAACTTGCGGTAGTCGTAGTCGATCGCGTCGAACAGCGCGACCGCCCACGGATCGCGGATGACGCCGTCGGAGCGCTTGGCCTCCGTGGCGCGGTTGTGCAGTGTCCACAACGTGGTGGCCGAGACGCCTTCGAGGGTGTTGCCGTCAATCACAGTCATCGAGTCGATGGTAAAGACGTACGCTCGAAATATGGGGCGCCAGGTTTTCGACGACAAGTTATTGGCCTTGATCAGCGGCAACTCGATGGGGGTACTCGCGACGATCAAGCAGGACGGCAGGCCGCAGCTGTCGAACGTGTCGTACTACTTCGATCCACGCGCGGTCACCATCCAGGTGTCGATCACCGAGCCGCGCGCGAAGACCCGCAATCTGCGCCGCGACCCGCGAGCGTCGATCCACGTCAGTTCCGACGACGGCTGGGCTTACGCGGTTGCCGAGGGCGACGCGATCCTGACCCCACCGGCGGCCAACCCGCACGACGACACTGTCGAGGGGTTGATCGCGTTGTACCGCAACATCGCCGGTGAGCATCCGGACTGGGACGACTACCGGCGCGCCATGGTCGACGACCGTCGCGTGTTGCTCACACTTCCGATCTCACATCTGTACGGGATGCCGCCGGGCCTGAGATAAACCCAGTGACGCTGATGCCGGAACCGCGCTACGCTGCGGCTTATGGCTGAGACACCGGAAGACGACAACAAACGTAAGTTCCGGGAGGCGCTGGAGCGCAAGAAGGCGAAATCGGCAGGCGGAGCCGACCACAAGGACGGTGGGCGCGCACAACCACGCGCCCACGGCCCGGTCGAAAACCGTCGGGAGTTCCGCCGCAAGAGCGGCTAGATCGCTGTTAGCTGGCCAACGCCGGGGCCGGCGTCCGCACCGAGGTGCCCGCGGCGCTCCACCGAGCCGTGATCAACGCGGCCACCATTACGGCCACGCAGTACACGCCCTGGTCTTTGAGTCCCCATGTGACCGAGGCCAGCGTCGCCGCACCCGCCACACACAGCAGCAAACCGACTGCGGCACTGCGGGTTCCGTTGGCGGTTACCGCTCCGCCGTCCCACAGCGGCAGCGGTGCGTTCTCCAGCGGACGCAGCGCGACGAACGCGATGCTCACCAAACCGGCCATCAGCGCGAGCTGCAGGATCGACAGGGCAACGAAGCCCGGGGTGGAGGGGTCGTAGCGATCGAGCCCCAGGTAGTCGAACACCAGGTGCATGGCGAGCAGCAGCGGCATGTGCCACAGGTAGAGCGTCATCGCGCCGGAGTTGCCGATCGCGGCCAGCCACCACACGCGCGGGCGCTGTGCCCACCGGGAGATCGCGGGAGCCGCGGCAATCGCGAACGCGCACATCATGATCGCGTGCCCGGCGAGCAGTAGGGACGGCGGTGTCATGTTCTTGAGCTGCTGGGTTTCGATGCCGACCAGGCTGAGCTCGTATGGACCGAAGTACAGCAGTGCCAGGTTCACGCCGAGCATGCCGAGGCCGACCTTGAGCGCGGCCGGGGCGGGCAGCAGGTTGCGCCGGTAGGCGACACCGAACATGCCGGGAATCAGCCACACGACGGTGTTGAGATAGCCGAGGGAAGCGTAGCCGTCGAGGTTGATGCGGACTATGTCGATCATCGCGATGAACACATAGGTGCCCACGACGGCGCCGGCCAGCTGCGCAGTGGTCGTGATGCGTGCCAGCAGCGGCACGGCCGCCAGCACCAGCACATAGGCGCCGAGGAACCACAACAGCTGGATGGAAATGCCCGCGATCGGTTCGTACACGTGCTCGGGGAGCAGGAATCGCAGGACTGCCAGCGCCGCGGTCCAGAACGCCAGGTAATAGAACACCGGGCGGTACAGCCGCGTGCAGCGGCGCAACAGCCAACCGCCCCATGGCGTCCCGGACCGCCACGACTGCACCGACGCCGCGACCCCGGCGAAGAAGAACAGCGGCATGATCTGGAAAACCCAGGTCAGCGCCTGGAACACGGTCGATGCGGTGAGCAGGTTGCTCCAGATGAACACGTCGTCGCGGATCGTGCTCGTGGCCATGATGGTGTGACCGAACACCACCCCCACAAGAGACACGATGCGGATGACGTCGATGGCCCGGTCACGGTCGGCCGGGGTATGCGCCTCGACCTCGGCCGGGCTGGGGAACAACGGTGCTGTCATGGCTGAAACGGTATGGCCGCCGCGCTGCGTAGTCCCTAGGTAGAAGCACTCAAATCCGCGCTCACGGCCCGTTTCTGCCGGGCTTCCCGTACCAGGATCGCGGCCAGGCAGATTGCGGCAAGGGCCGCGACGGCCAGTGCGAAGGTGACTCCCGCGGTTCGCAGGCCCCAGTGCTGGGCGGTGAGTCCCTGGCCGACCACGGGCAGCGAGATCGCGATGTAGGCCACGACGAAATAGGTGGAGCTGACCTCGGCCCGGCGGTCCGGCGGGGTCAGGTCGGAGACGGCGGCCAGGCCGCGGCTGAAACTCATGCCCTGGCCGATGCCGGATACGACGGCGGCCGCGATCAACGCCGTCAGCGACGAAAAGTGCAGTGCCGCAGTGAGAATCAGCATGCCGACGATGAGGATCGCGCAGCCGGCGGCGACCGCCCGGTTCGGCGGGACCCGGTTGACGGCAACCTGGGTGATTGCCGATGCGGCGAAAATCGAACACGCGATTGCGCCGGCGACCGCGTGGTTGTCGATGCCGATCACGCTCGACAGGAACGACGGCGCCACGGCGGTGTACATCCCCGTGACGGTGAAGCCGGCGAACGCCGCGAGCGCCGCGATGACGAAGACCGTGCGCACCTGGGGCGGCACCGACAAGCGCTGCAAGCCGATGCCGCCGCTTTTCTCGGAGGTCTCGGGGACGACGAGCCCCGCCACGCCTGCCAGCACGGCCAACACGATATGCACGACGAACGGCAGATGCAGCGGTTGCGGGGCGTACTGCACCAACAGCCCGGCGAGCAGTGGGCCACCGCCCAGGCCGCCGATGTTGGCGACCGTTGCTACCGCGGCGGCCCGATCACGCCAGGCCGGCGGCGCGGCCTCGATGACGGCAGCGGTCGCGGTGCCGGCGAAGATGCCGGCCGACACACCCGAGAACACGCGGGCCACCAGCAGCACGGGCACCGAATCGGCCACCAGGAAGACGACCGCGCTGGCCAACGCGCTCACCACGCCCGCCAACAACATCGGTCGCCGGCCCACCGCGTCCGACCATCGGCCGAAGACGAGCAGCGCAAAAAGGACGCCACCGGCGTAGGTGGCGTAGACGATTGTCGTGGTCAGAACCGAGAAATGCATGCGTTCGGCGTAGAGCGCATACATGGGCGTCGGCAACGTGGTGCCGACCATGATCGCGGCGAACGCGTAGGCCAGCAGGGCGAATGCGAAGCGCCGAGTGTGGGGCATGTGGCGTTCAACGTCGTGACGACGTGTCCGCAATCCCCACACTCGGCGCCAATTTGTCAGTGCGCGCTGGCCTTCTCGGCGCCGACGCCGGTGAGGGAGCGGACCTCCATCTCCGCGGCGATCTCGGCGTTACCGCGATCCGCCGGTGAGGTCAGCGTGCCGATGATGCCGAGGACGAACGCCAGCGGAATCGACACGATGCCCGGGTTGGCCAACGGGAACCACGCGAAGTCGACGTTCGGCAGCATCGCGCCCTTCGCGCCGGACACGGCGGGGGAGAACACGATCAGCACGATCGTCGAGATCAGGCCGCCGTACATGCTCCACAGCGCCCCGCGGGTGTTGAACCGCGGCCAGTACAGCGAGTAGAGGATGGTCGGCAGGTTGGCCGCGGCGGCGACCGCGAAGGCCAGCGCCACGAGGAACGCGATGTTCTGCTCGGCGGCCAGGATGCCGAGGCCGATCGCGAGGATGCCGAGCACCACCACGGTGATGCGCGAGACCCGCACCTGCTCGTCCTCGGTCACCTTGTGGCTCTTCATCACGCTCGCGTAGATGTCGTGCGCGAATGATGTTGCGGCCGTGATGGTCAGGCCGGCAACGACCGCGAGGATCGTGGCGAATGCGACCGCCGAGATGACGCCGAGCAAGATCACGCCGCCGAGTTCGAACGCCAGCAGCGGCGCGGCGGAGTTCTGCGCGCCGGGTGCGGCCAGGATCGTGTCGGGCCCGACGAGCGCCGCGGCACCGTAACCGAGCGCCAGCGTGAACAGGTAGAAGGCGCCGATCAGCACGATCGCCCAGACCACCGAGCGGCGGGCTTCCTTGGCGGTGGGCACCGTGTAGAAGCGCATCAGCACGTGCGGCAGACCCGCGGTACCCAACACCAGCGCGATCGCCAGCGAGATGAAGTTGATCTGCGACGTCAACGATGCGCCGTACTGAGCACCGGGGGCCAGCACGTCGCGGCTCGCCACTGCCTCGCTTGCCGATCCGGACACCGCGGTCTGGGCCGAGCCGAGAATCTCGGAGAAGTTCAGCCCGAATTTGGCCAGCACCATCACGGTCATCAGTGCGGCGCCGCCGATCAGCAGGACCGCCTTGATGATCTGCACCCAGGTGGTGCCCTTCATCCCACCGATCAGCACGTAAACGATCATCAGCAAGCCGACGACGGCGATGACGATGGCCTGGCCCACATCGCCCGTGATGTTGAGCAGCAGAGCGACGAGCCCGCCAGCGCCTGCCATCTGCGCCAGGAGGTAGAACAGGCAGACGGCGAGCGTGGTGGTGGCGGCCGCCATCCGCACCGGGCGTTGCTTGAGCCGGAAGCTCAGCACGTCGGCCATCGTGAATTTGCCGGTGTTCCTGAGCAATTCGGCTACGAGCAGCAGGGCCACCAGCCAAGCCACGAGGAAGCCGATGGAGTAGAGGAACCCGTCGTAGCCGTAAACCGCGATGGCTCCGGCGATGCCGAGGAAGCTCGCGGCCGACAGGTAGTCACCGGATATCGCGATGCCGTTCTGCGGACCGGTGAACGCGCGGCCGGCCGTGAAGAACTCGGCCGCGCTGGCGTTGCGCTTGCTGGCGCGGATCACGATGAACAACGTGACCGCGACGAACAGCGCGAAGATGCCGATGTTGGCGATGGGGTTACCCACCCCGCCCTCGGCGGCAAGGATGCTCAGCTGGCTGGTCACTTGGCCATACCTTCCAGTTCATGCCGAAACGCTTCGGCGCGCGGGTCGAGCTCGCGGTTGGCGAACCGGACGTAGATGGCGGTGATGGCGAAGGTGGACACGAACTGGCCGAGCCCGATCAGCAGGCCGACGTTGATGTTGCCCCACACCTTGGTGGCCATGAAGTCCGTCGCGAACACGCTCAGCAGCACGTAGGCGAAGTACCAGACGAGAAACAGTGCGCTCATCGGGAACACGAAGCGGCGCAACCTGCTTCGCAGATCTTGAAACTCCGGGCTGGCCTGCACGGCCAGGTATTGCTCGCCGCTCAATTGCGGCATCTCGTGGGGTGGCAGATGGGTCTCGGGCACCGTGTCTCCTGACCTCGAATGTGAACCGGCTCCTACGGGGACCGTAGTTGAGACATGAGTCACATACCCACTGCTCTGGCGGTCGACACGCTGAAGCCCGGGGCGGCTGCGCTGAACGGTCGGTCGGTGACGACGAACGGCGGTCTGTCCTCGGAGAAACTAACCCCGCGGCACGCGTTCGATACCCATGCCGAGCCGCTCCGGCACATGCATGCGCGCGAAGATCTGGGCCACGCCGGGCGTGGGCCGGGTGAATCGGCTGACGAGAATCATCGTCAGAAACGCCAGCGGCACACTGACCGCGGCGGGATAGCCCACCATGACGGCGGGCCAGCCGCCTGCGACGTTCTCGTCCACGCCGCCTGCGATCGCGGCGATCACCGCGCTGCCGCACACCAGGCCGCCGACGACGAGCCCGCACGCGGCCCCGCCGGCGGTCAGCCCTCGCCACCAGATCCCGAGCACCAGCAGCGGGCACAGCGTGGATGCCGCGACGGCGAACGCGAGGCCGACGCTGCGGGAGAGTTCGAGCCCGGATACGACCAGCGACAACGGAATCGGGATCAATCCGCCGACGAGAGCGGCGAGCCGGAAGTCGCGCACGCGCCCACGCATCACGTCGGTGGCAAGCGCGCCGGCGATGCTGACCAGCAAACCGGATGAGGTGGCAAGGAACGCCGCGATAGCGCCCGCCGCCACGAGCGCGGCCAGCAGCTGGCCGAGGGCCCCGCCGATGGCGGCGCCAGGGGCCAGCAGCACTGCGGCGTCGGCGGTTCCGGTGATCAGTAGCTGCGGGACATACAACCGCGAGAACACCCCGAGCAGCGTCGGGAACAGGTAGAACAGCGACAACAGCGCGATCACCGCCAGCGCGGTCCGGCGGGCCGCGCGCCCGTCGGGGTTGGTGTAGAAGCGCACGAGCACGTGCGGCAGGCCCATCGTGCCGAGGAAGGTCGCGACGATGATCGACAGCACCTGATAGAGCGGGTGTCCGCCACCGAGACCGCCACCGGAGTCGATCCATTCCGAGCCCGTGCTCGGGGTGCCGGCCACGACCGGTGTCGCGGCGCCGGCGTCCAGCGTGAGGGTCGTGCCCGCGCCGAGGGTGTGCTCGCCGGGCGCGCCGATTGTCGCGCCCTCGACCTCGCGGCCGTCGAGCAGTCCCGACACGGCGATGCCGCGCGGTTCGGCGACCTGGACGACGACGTCGGTCTCGATCGCGACCGTGGTCTGCTGCTGCACACTCGGCGGCAGCGGGCCGCCGAGTTCGCCGCGGTCACTGATGAACAGCCCGAGCAGCGCCAGGGCCGGGATGGCGATCGCCGTGAGCTTCAACCAGTACTGGAAGGCCTGCACGAACGTGATCGACCGCATGCCACCGGCCACGACATTGGCGATCACGATCGCGCCCACCAACACCGGCCCGATCCAAACCGGAACGCCCAGCAGGGTTTTCAGCGCCAGCCCGGCACCCTGATACTGCGGGGCCAGGTAGAACACGCAAATCACCACGACGACGAGCATCGCCACTTTGCGCAGACGCGCTGAGCCGAGCCGGAATTCGGCGAAGTCGGGAACGGTGTATGCGCCGGACCGCCGCAGCGGCGCCGCCACGAACAACAACAGGCCCAGGTAACCCGCGGTGAATCCGACCGGGTACCACAACGCGTCGGCACCGTATTTCGCGATCAGGCCTGCCACGCCGAGAAACGAGGCAGCCGAGAGGTATTCACCCGAGATCGCGGCGGCGTTCCACCGCGGGCCGACGCTGCGGGACGCGACGAGGAAGTCGGAGGTCGTGCGGGAGAACTTGACCCCGTAGGCCCCGATGGCGACGGTCGCGACGGCGGCGGTCAGGAGCGCCGCGGCGGTCAGCGGTGAACCGGTCATGGCTCGCTGTCGACGACGCGGACGAAGTCGCGCTCACCTTGCTCGGCCAGCCGCACGTAGAGCCGGCCGACTCCGTACAACAAGGGATAGATGAGACCCGCCAGGATCAGCCAGTTGAGCCTGATCCCGAACACGCTGAGCCCGGCGACCTCCGGCAGTGCGGTGGTCAACAGCAGTACCGCCACCACGATCGAGACCACGACCGCAGCCAGCCGCAGCGCCAGGCCGAGCTGGGCCCGGACCAGGCCACGAACCAGCGCGTCGCCCACCTGCGTCTGTTCCTGGACCTCGATGCGCGTGCGCACCATCCGCGCGCCGCGCCGGTGCGCGAGCACGACCCGCTGTCGCGCAGCGGCGGGCCGCGCATTGATCCCCGGTGGCCGTTCCCCGCTAGTCATCGGCGCCTGTCGGTTTGAGGTTGCGCATCGGATCGCGCACCAGCCGGTCACGCAGCTCACGCGCTTGGCGTCGGCTCACCGGAAGTTCGACCGCAGGGGACGCGCCGTTGGCGCGCAGCCGCACGAGCACCGCGCCCTCGGCCGTGCGCAGCCCGGTCACCTGCCGCAACGACACGAGATACGAGCGGTGGATGCGCTGGAAACCATGGTCGCGCCACCGGGTTTCCAACGTACTCAAGGGGATTCGGACCAAATGGGCGCCCGTGGCCGAGTGCAGCCGCGCGTAGTCGCCTTCGGCTTCTACCCAGCCGATGCTGTCGCGCTGTACAAGGTGGGTGATGCCGCCGACCTCGGCGGGTATCACGGCGGAGTCTTGTTCGTCCGGCTCGTCCGGTTGCGCCGGTGTCGCGGGCTCGCCTGCGGTGGCGACGCGGCGCACCGCCTCGTCGAGCCGGTTCTGCCGGATCGGCTTGAGCAGGTAGTCGATGGCGCCGACGTCGAACGCCGCGACGGCCTTGTCGTCGTGCGCGGTCACGAACACGACCGCGGGCCGGTGAGCGAAGTTCGTGAGCACACCGGCGAGTTCGATGCCCGACAACCCGGGCATGTTGATGTCGAGAAAGACCGCGTCGATCGGGTGGCGGTTGAGTTCGCGCAATGCCGAGGTGGCGTCGGCGGCGGTGTGTACCTCCGCGACGTCGGGGTGACGTCCCAGTAGATAGGCCAGCTCGTCGAGCGCGGGGGCCTCGTCGTCGACGGCAAGGACAGTCAACTTCCTGCTCACCCGAACGCACCTCCGCTGGCCCGCACGCCCGAGCGGAACTTCGGCACTCTCATCACGACCTTGGTACCCGCTCCGATCGCCGTCTCGACCACAAGACCGTAGTCGTTGCCGAATGCCGCGCGCAGCCGATGGTCGACATTCGTCAGTCCGACGTGCGCGGACTCGTCGGTGCGGTCGGCCAGCGCGTCGCCGTGGCCGGCCCGCAGTGTCTCGGGATCCATTCCGGCTCCGTCGTCCTCGACGGTGATGACGCAGTCCGCGCCCTCGTCGCGGGCGACGATCTCGACTGAACCGCCGCCCTGCCCGGCCAGGCCGTGGCGCACCGCGTTCTCCACGAGCGGCTGCAGTGCCAGAAACGGCACCACCACATTGAGCACCTCGGGCGCGACCTGCAGCCGAACCTTGAGCGCCGCGCCGAACCGGGCGCGCTCCAGCGTGAGATAGCGGTCGATGTTGCGCAGTTCCTCGGCCAACGTCGTGTATTGCCCGGCCGCCCGGAACGAATACCGCGTGAAATCGGCAAATTCGAGGATCAGTTCGCGGGCGCGGTCGGGATCGGTACGCACGAACGACGCGATGGTGTTGAGCGCGTTATAGATGAAGTGCGGGCTGATCTGGGCCCGCAGCGCCAGCACCTCGGCGCGGTCGAGCCGCGCGCGCGACGCGTCGAGTTCGGCGAGCTCGATCTGGCTCGCGGCATAGCGCGCGACTTCGCCGATGGCGCCGAGCATGCCGGGACCCGGCGTACCTGCCGTCACGACCACGAGCGCGCCGAGTACGTCGCCGCTTTCGGTGAGCAGCGGTTGGGCGACGACGGCGGCGAGCCGCCAATCGGACACCGCGGTGGCCCGAACGCTTTTCAGCACGCGGCGTTGGCCGGCGATGCAATCGCGGGCCGTGGTCGCACACGCGTCGACGACATCGGACTGCCACAGCGGCCCGTCACCCGGGTCCTGTGCGAGCAGTTCCCCGTCGCCGTCGAACAGCGCAAGCCCGTCGGTCACGGTCAGGCCACGCAGGAAAGGGGCTGCGGTGCGTGCGGACTCGGTGTCGAGGCCACGACGCAACGCGCGGGCCGCGAGCGACGCGGTGTGCAGCGCGGCATGCACGGCTCGTTCGGTCGGCGTGGCGACGACGCGGCGGGTGCGCACCACGAAGACCGCGGCCACGGCCGTCAACATCAGCGCCGAAGCCAGCGCTATCGCTACCTCACCCGACATGTGCTCGCCGGTTCGCCTACTGAACGGGGCAGGCGTACTTCCTGGCCACGTCCATCACCCGCTCCTGTGCTCCCGGGCCGATGACCCCTTGAGCTGCCAACTCCAAACCGATGTATCCAGGGATGCCGCCGATGCAGGCCTGGTGGGCGACCCGCCACGCGGTGTCCGGGTTGAGGTTGTACCCATTGCGTTGCAGGCCTTGCAGGTATTCGTCGAATGCGGGTGTGCCCTGATCCGGGATCGCACTGGCCGTGCCGGCCAACGCGACAGCGGCAACTATCGCTGCAAAAAGAGCCGTAACCACACGTCTCATGTCGTCTCCTACGGGCGTATCCACCGGTTATCGCGTACACGTTCGCACACTTCGCCGACACAGACGGCTGAACCGAACCGCTTAGACTGGCGACGTGGGAAAACTGCAGCTTGTCCAAGATCCGGAGGCCGACGCCCTGTTGGAGGCCAATCCGTTCGCGCTGCTTGTCGGCATGCTGCTCGACCAGCAGATCCCGATGGAGACGGCGTTCGCCGGGCCCAAGAAGATCGCTGACCGCATCGGCGGCGTCGACGCCCGCCAGATCGCCGACTACAACCCCGACGAGTTCGTCGCACTGTGCTCGGAAACCCCTGCGATTCACCGGTTTCCGGGTTCGATGAGCAAACGCGTTCAGGATCTCGCGCGCGCCATCGTCGACGACTATGACGGCGACGTCACCGCGCTGTGGACCGAGGGTGACCCCGACGGCAAAGAGGTGCTGCGCCGGCTCAAAGGTCTGCCCGGTTTCGGTGACCAGAAGGCGCGGATCTTCTTGGCGCTGCTGGGCAAGCAGTACGGCGTTACGCCTAAGGGCTGGCAGTCGGCCGCAGGCGATTATGGCAAGGCGGGCACCTACATGTCGGTGGCCGACGTGGTGGATGCCGGGTCGCTGCAGAAGGTTCGCGCGTACAAGAAGGACATGAAGGCCAAGGCGAAGGCCGCCAAGGCGTAGGTCGTCGACTGTGCGCTGAGGGTGGAGTTCGGCCCTGAAGCTCGCCCTGTGCGCACACTCAACGGCGTGGGTGCACAGTCGACGCTAGAACGCGGGCCCGTCGAAGCGCTCCCGTGTGGCGATCTCGGAAACCGGTTTGCGCGTGAGCTTGGTCAGCTGACGCACCGGCTTTCCGAGCGGCAGCACAGCGGCGACCGCGAAGTCGTCGGGGATGCCGAGCAGCGCCTTCACCTTTGGTTCCTCGGCGATCATCATCGTGGTCAGCACACCGCCGAAGCCCTCGTTGCGGGCGGCCAACAGGATGTTCCACACGAACGGGTACACCGAGGCGCCGGACACCACGCCGATGCGGTCGAGGTCCTGGTCGAACGCGGCCACCACACCGAGGTCGATGCACACCACGAGCACCACCGCGGCGTCGAGCAGTTGCGTGGCCCGCGGCACCTGCACCGCGGCCAGGTCGTCGGCCGTTACGCCCATGGGATGCACCGGATTCCACGGGTTCTCGCCGTTGCGCTTCTGTGCGATGTAGCGTCGGGCGCCGGTGACGCTGAGGTCGGCAAGCGACTCGCGGGTGTCGCGGTCGCGGACGACCACGATGCGCGTGCCCTGCCGGTTGCCGCCGCTCGGCGCGAAGCGCGCGTGGTCGAGGATCCGTTCGAGCACCTCGTCGGGCAGTGGATCGTCGGTGAACTGCCGGGTGGCCCCGGTGGTGCGCATGACGTCGTAGAGCTCCACGCTTACATCCTTTTGTCGGTAGACGACCTATGCAATTCTGAAGATATGGCGAAGACACATCTCAACTGCCCCTGCGGTGAAGCGATCACCGGTTCCGACGAGGACGATCTCGTCGAGAAGGCACAAACCCATCTGGCCGAGGCGCACCCCGGCCGCGAGTACGACCGGGAAATGATCCTGTTCATGGCCTACTGATCGGCCCGATCCACTAACAGTCCCAACAAAATTCCCGGTCGCCAGCCGAGGCCGGCGACCGGGAATTCCGTTTCCCCATTTTCTACTGTGGTCAGGGCACCACCGTCGAACCGATGGTTGGCATGAACTGGCACTGCTTCTCAGTGGTCGTGACCTGGCCGAAGATCGTCGACATGATGCTGCCCGAGCCGGTGTCGGCGATCGCGGTCAACGTGGTCGGACCCTGAGGGTTGATGTCCGAGCGCGGCTTGAGTGTCGCGCTGCCCGACTTGCCGGTGGTCAGGTTCACCCACGTGACGTTGAGCGGCAGCTTCTGCTCGGCGGCAGGGCCGGGGGTTCCGACAGCCGTGAACACGTAGGCGGTCTGGCCGGGTCCGGGGCCGGGCGCCGGGATCTTCGCGGGGCCGGCGACCGAAATAGCCGTCGCCAGAACGTTTCCGCCGTCCTTGAGGCAGCCGTTGCTGATCGACGGGTACATGAAGTCCTGCGTCGGCGGCGTGTCCGGGCCGAATCCCGGCGGGGGAGTCGGCCCAGGTGCCGGTGCGGCGGCACCATCGGGTGCGGGAGCAGGCGCAGGGGCGGCTTCCGGCGCAGGAGCCGGAGCGGGCGCAGCCTCCGGGGCCGGAGCCGGTGCGGGAGCCGCCGCCGCGGGCGCGGGTGCCGGTGGCGCTGCTTCGGGCACGTGCAGCGCAGGCCCGACCGCGTGGGCCGGGTCGACGCCCGCGGGCAGGTGCGCGTCGAGCCCCGCACCGGCAGCCGGGACATGCTCGGGTGCCAAGGCCACCGGCGCGGCCGTGGCGGGCTCGGTGACGAACTGGTTGACCGCCGTCGCGACATTGCGAGAGTCAGCCGGTGCCTCCTTGTTGGCGGCGAAGGCCTGCGCAGCTGCCATCAGAAGCTGCGCAGCCCCAGCCGGATCGGCTGCCGCCTGCTGGATGATCGGGCTCAGGCCCTCCACCGCCGACAGGCCCGGCGCTTGCAGCCCGTCGATCGGCAGCGGCGCCGGCTCGGCGTTGGCCACTCCGCTGCCGAACAGCAGCGCAACAGATGAACCGATCGCGGCGGCGGTGGCGAACAGCTTTTTCGATGACATGGCTCTCCCAGTGCGTTTCGGGCGGTCAGATCAGTTGGGCGATCAGGGCAGCCCGGCAGTCAGCAGCGGCGCGAGGGCCAACGCTCCCGGTGCGCCCGCGGCCGAGGCGGTCGGCACGCTTGCCGCGGGTGCGACCGCGCTTGCCACCGGAGCCGTCGCGCTGGTCGCCGTCGGGGCGAGGTTGGCCAGCTGGCTGCCGACCGGCGCGAGCGATGCCAGGTCGCCCGGGATGTTGATCTGCTGCGGAAGCGGGACCGGCATGCCCGGCACCTGCGGGATCTTCACTTCGGCCGACGGAATGAGGTTGGTGATGCCGTTGGCGGCCGGTGCACCCGCGGTGGTTGCGGCGGGAGCGGTCGGAAGCGCGGGCTGGGCGACGGTCGCCGGAGCCTGCGGGAGGGTCACCGACGCGGTTGCCGACGGGGCCGGGGCCGGGGCGGCCGCGGGCGTGCCGGTCAGCGCCGACGCGACGCCCTGGAGCAACTGCGGGGCCGCGCCCGGCACGCCGGCGAGTTGGTTGACGATCGGCACGTTGGGCACGCCCGGTGCCGGCGGCGCCGGCACCGGCTCGGCGTTTGCCGTTGCGCTCAGTGCCAACGCGACCGGGAGAGCGCCCGCCGCCGCGATCATGCTGGTGGAAAATGCTTTCCAGGTGAGTTTCATGGTTCTCCAAATCGGTTGACTGCACGTCTGTGCCCGAAACTATCGAGTTACTGGTGTTACTCAAGTGACACGTGTGGCGGTTATTCAACCGTTACGGCAGTGACTGGAATCGGTTATCCGGCCGCGCCGCATGGTCCCGGCGCCGATTGTCACGCCAGTGGCTGCGGGTGCCCAGAGTCACGCTGGCGTGACACAGGAGAGGTGGCCGCTAAAGTCGGGCCGGTAAACACCACACCGGCTACCACTGTCACAGCATCGGCGCGGCTGCAACGCCTTGCGCCGATGTTGCTGATCGCCAGCATCGCGGCACGGCTCGCGTGGACGTATCTGGTGCCCAACGGGGCGAATTTCGTCGACCTGCACGTCTATGTCGGCGGCGCCGACGCGCTCGACGGGCCGGGTGCGCTCTACGACTACGTCTACGCCGACCAGACGCCGGACTTCCCGTTGCCGTTCACCTATCCGCCGTTCGCCGCGGTGGTGTTCTATCCACTGCATCTGCTGCCGTTCGGCGTGGTGGCACTGGTGTGGCAGATCGGCACCATCGCCGCGCTGTACGGCGTGGTGCGAATCAGTCAACTGCTGATCGACCAACGGGCCGACCGGCGTGTCGGGATGTTGTGGACGGCCGTCGGAATCTGGACCGAACCGCTGCGCAGCACATTCGACTACGGCCAGGTCAACGTCATTCTCGTGCTCGCGGTGCTCTACGCCGTGTACTCGACGCGATGGTGGGTGTCGGGGCTGCTGGTGGGCCTTGCCGCCGGGGTGAAACTCACACCGGCCGTGTCGGGCCTGTACTTCCTCGGCGCGCGCCGCTGGGCCACCGTGGCGTTCTCGGCGGCGGTGTTCTTCGCGACGGTCGGGGTGTCATGGGTGATCGTCGGTGAGCAGGCCCGCCGCTACTTCACCCAGTTGCTCGGCGATGCCGACCGGATCGGGCCGATCGCCACGTCGTTCAATCAGTCCTGGCGCGGCGGCATCTCGCGCATCCTCGGCCATGACGCCGGGTTCGGTCCGCTGGTGCTGCTCGGCATCGTCGTCACGGCGGTCTTGGCGGTGCTGGCCTGGCGCGCCATCGGGGGCAGTGCCGACCGGCTCGGCGCGATCGTGGTGGTGAGCCTGTTCGGGCTGCTGTTCTCCCCGATCTCGTGGACGCACCATTGGGTGTGGCTGATCCCGTTGATGATCTGGCTGCTGCATGGACCACTGGCCGATCGGCTGGGCGCCCGGATCCTGGGCTGGGGCTGGCTGGCGTTGACGTTGATCGGGGTGCCGTGGCTGCTCAGTTTCGCCCAGCCGACCATCTGGGAAATCAGCAGGCCGTGGTATCTGGCCTGGGCCGGCCTGGTCTACATCGTCGCCACGTTGGCGACGCTGGCGTGGATCGCCGCGGACGCGAGGACCACGACAGCTGCGGCTAGCTCGGACCGTCAGCGAGTATCCGGCTGATCTCTTCGGCCATCTGAACGTCCTTTTCGGTGATGCCGCCCGCGGAATGCGTCACCAAGGCGAAAGTGACTGTCCGCCAACGGATATCGATATCCGGGTGATGGTCCTTCTCCTCGGCGAACTCGGCGACGCGGCGGACCGCGTCGATACCGTCGAGGAACGTCGGGAACTTGACGGATCGCCGCAGCGCTCCGGCCGCGCGCTCCCAGCCGGGCAGGTTGGGCAGCGCGGCGTCAACCTGATCATTCGATAACACAGCCATGCGTTCGACCGTATACCGTCGGGCGCGATGGATGAGCAGATCGTCGTTGCGGGGGCACTCATTTCGGGCGCTGCCCTGCTCGTGGCCCAGCGGGACCGGCCAGCGGCGCTCGCCGGGCTGTGGGAACTACCGGGCGGCAAGGTGGCCGCGGGGGAGAGCGATGCCGCCGCGCTGGTCCGAGAACTGCGTGAGGAGCTCGGCGTCGAGGTCACGGTCGGCGCCCGGCTCGGAGCCGACGTCGCGCTGAGCCCAACCATGACCCTACGGGCCTACCGGGTGTCGCTCACCGCGGGCAGCCCGCAACCACATGATCACCGCGCCCTGCGGTGGGTGGGCGCCGATGAACTCGATGGGCTGGCGTGGGTCCCGGCCGATCGGGCGTGGCTGGCCGACCTCGCCTCCGCATTGCGCTCGCATTGACCCCGCGTCAGCCGGTACACCGTTAACGTTGCGGTCCATGCGGGTGCTGCAGTTCATCTGGCGCGGTGTGCTGGCGTTCGACCGCATCGGGTCGCGCATCCCGCAACTGATCCAGATCTGGCTTGCCGAGTTCTTCTTTGCGCTGCCGCTCACGTTCTTCATCGCGAAGGTCATCGACATCCGGGGCGCGTTCGGCGTGCCAGGCACCGGCGGCTCGGTGCCGGGCGTGTTCTGGGGTGCGCTGGCGATATCGGTGGTGTGCGGATTCTTCTTCGTGCGCAGCCTCATTCGTCCGCGGGTGGTACAGGGGTCGTGGACGCCGATGGTGCGCGCCGACGTCGGTGACTACACCGTGATGGCGGGCAATCGGGCGTGGACAACCCATTACGTGTACCTGACGAGCCATCCGTCCTACGCACTGTTGCTGCTTCTGACCGCGCCGATCCCGGCCGTGATGGTGCTCGCCACTGTCAACCACGGGGACAGCACGTTCTACTGGCGCATGGCCGGCATCACCGGGCTCGGGATTTTGGCGCTCATGGCGCTGGCCCGGGTATTGGCCTGGTACGTCTTCCGATTCGGCCGTGCCAGGCTCGACACCGAGGTCGCGGGTATGTCGCAGCGTCGGCTCGGCTGGGAGATCGCCTGGAAGCCGGTGCTGATGTTGATGGTGCTGATCTATGCGATCGCCGGGATACCGCTGGGCTGGATGTGGTGGCAGGAGCAGCGGACGATCGCCGGGCTGCCGGTGGTTTCGGTGTCGGACGGCATCGACGCGGTCGGGCAATACCGGCGGGTGTCGGGTGCCGTGGTCGGCGAGCCCGTGTACTGGGCGCCGCGCGGTACCGGCCGCGGTGGCAACAACTATTCGGGGGCCGGTGTGATGGTGGAACTGGAATCGGGCGGGCAGGCCCTGCTGCTGGCCGAATCGTTGTCGGTGCCCGACTTCGTCGGGGTGCTCAAGAAATCCGGGGACGGCCACCTGACGGCGCAGGGCAAGGTTGTCGATCACATCACCGACGATCAGGTCACCTACTACGGCTTCGACGAGAACGACTTCCCCGCGGCCCCTGGCGACGGCCGTGTCCTCGTCCTCCTCTCGTATCCATAAGTCCTTTGCTGCTGTCGCTCGCAGTTAACTGTTGCAGCGCAACGGGATCAATTCCGAAACGGCCATGTTGCGAATTACGGTTCCGTGAAAGTGCACGTAATGTTTGGGCCAAAATGACGCGGTTGCTGGTGAGCAGTGTTTTCCTGGACTGGTGAGCACGGCCACCACGCCGTACACCGGTCGGCGCCAGAGCCTCAATCTTGTGCTGGCGACTTGGGTATCGGCGATCAACTTCTGGGCCTGGAACATGATCGGGCCGCTGTCCACCACCTACGCCGGCGACATGAGGCTCAGCAGCACGCAAGCTTCCATGCTGGTCGCCACCCCGATCTTGGTCGGATCGCTCGGCCGGATCGTGATCGGTTCGCTGACCGACCGGTTCGGCGGGCGAACGATGTTCATCGCGGTCTCGCTCGCGTCGATCCCACCCGTCGTGGCGGTCGGGCTGGCCGCCGAGGCGGGCTCGTACCCGCTGCTGCTGGTTTTCGGGTTCTTCCTCGGTATCGCGGGCACGATCTTCGCCGTCGGTATCCCGTTCTCCAACAACTGGTATGAGCCGTCGCGCCGGGGCTTTGCGACCGGTGTGTTCGGGATGGGCATGGTCGGCACGGCGCTTTCGGCGTTCTTCACGCCCCGGTTCGTGAACTGGTTCGGCCTCATGGCCACCCACATCATCGTGGCCGTGGCGCTGGGTCTCACCGCCGTGCTGTGCATCGTCGTGATGCGAGACGCCCCGGCCTTCGTGCCGAACACCGATCCGGTGCTGCCCAAGCTCAGGGCCGCCGCCAAACTGGCTGTCACCTGGGAGATGTCGTTCCTCTACGCGGTGGTGTTCGGCGGGTTCGTCGCGTTCAGCAACTATCTGCCGACCTATATCAAGACCGTCTACGACTTCCCGGCGGTCGAGGCCGGTGCCCGTACCGCCGCATTCGCCCTCGCCGCCGTGCTGGCCCGTCCGATCGGTGGTGCCCTCTCGGACCGGATCCCGCCCAAATACGTGGTGCTGGTGTCGTTCGCCGGTACCGCGTTGATGGCCTTTGTCGCGGTGTTCGAGCCGCCGCCGGATGTGTGGTCGGCGGCGACGTTCATCACGCTGGCGATATTCCTCGGCATCGGCACCGGCGGCGTGTTCGCCTGGGTGGCCCGTCGCGCGCCCGCCAAGTCGGTCGGCTCGGTCACCGGAATCGTCGCGGCCGCAGGCGGTTTGGGAGGCTACTTCCCGCCGCTCGTCATGGGCGCGACGTACGACCGGATCGGCAACGACTACACCGTCGGCCTGCTGTTGTTGGTGGCGACCGCGCTGGTGGCGTTGGCCTACACCGCACTCCGGCTGCACGCGCACGAACCCGTCAAGGAGCCCAGGCCGTGACCAGACCGCACGTCGGCGGACCCGTGGAGGAGCTGCTGGAACGCAGTGGCAGGTTTTTCACGCCTGGCGAGTTCTCGCCGGATCTGCGAAGCGTCACCCGCCGGGGCGGCCGTGAGGGTGACGTGTTCTACCGCGACCGGTGGAGCCACGACAAGGTCGTGCGATCGACGCACGGCGTCAACTGCACCGGATCGTGCTCGTGGAAGATCTACGTCAAGGACGGGATCATCACGTGGGAGACCCAGGAGACCGACTATCCGTCGGTCGGGCCGGACCGGCCGGAATACGAACCGCGCGGTTGCCCGCGCGGCGCGGCGTTCTCCTGGTACACCTACTCGCCGACGCGCGTGCGTTATCCCTACGCGCGCGGTGTGCTCGTCGAGATGTACCGGGAGGCCAGGGCACGGCTGGGCGATCCGGTTCTGGCCTGGGCCGACATCCAGGCCGATCCGCAGCGGCGGCGCCGGTACCAAAATGCGCGCGGCAAGGGCGGTTTGGTGCGGGTCAGCTGGGCCGAGGCCACCGAGATGATCGCCGCCGCGCACGTGCACACGATCAAGACCTATGGGCCGGACCGGGTCGCGGGATTCTCGCCGATCCCGGCGATGTCGATGGTCAGCCATGCCGCCGGCTCACGGTTCGTCGAGCTGCTCGGCGGTGTGATGACGTCCTTCTACGACTGGTACGCCGACCTGCCGGTGGCCTCCCCGCAGGTGTTCGGGGATCAGACGGACGTCCCGGAGTCGGGCGACTGGTGGGACGCCGCGTACCTGATGATGTGGGGGTCCAACGTCCCGGTGACCCGCACCCCGGATGCGCACTGGATGGCCGAGGTTCGCTACCGCGGTACCAAAGTCGTTTCGGTGAGCCCGGATTACGCCGACAACACCAAGTTCGCCGACGAGTGGATACCGTGTGCCGCCGGCACCGACGGTGCACTGGCGATGGCGATGGGCCACGTCATCCTCTCCGAATGCTTTGTGCAGAAACGTGTTCCGTACTTCGTCGACTACGTCCGCAAGTTCACCGACCTGCCGTTCCTGGTCAAGCTCGAGGAGCGCGACGGTGCACTCGTGCCGGGCAAGAACCTCACCGCCGCCGACCTCGGCCAGGACACCGAGAATGCGGCGTTCAAACCCGCGCTGCTGGACGGTGCCAGCGACAGCGTCGCGATACCGCAGGGATCACTGGGATTCCGGTTCGGCGACAGCGGGATCGGCAATTGGAATCTCGACCTCGAAGACCTCGTGCCCGCGCTCACGGTCGCAGCCGACGGTGGCGAGACCGCCGCGGTTCGGCTGCCCCGGTTCGACACCACCGACGGCCACGGCGAGACGATGGAACGCGGTGTACCGGTCCGGCGCGTCGGCGAGCATCTGGTGTGCACGGTGTTCGATCTGATGCTTGCCCAGTACGGCGTCGCCAGGCAGGGACTCCCTGGCGACTGGCCCACCGGTTACGACGATGGCAGCCGGCCCTACACGCCGGCCTGGCAAGAGGAGATCACCGGGGTTCCGGCGGCCCAGGCGATCCGCGTGGCTAGGGAGTTCGCCCGCAGCGCACAGGAATCCAACGGCCGGTCGATGATCATCATGGGTGCGGGCATCTGCCAGTGGTTCCACGGTGACGCCACCTACCGCGCGGTGCTCGCGCTGCTGCTGCTCACCGGATCGATGGGGCGCAACGGCGGCGGCTGGGCCCACTATGTGGGGCAGGAGAAATGCCGCCCCGTCACCGGATGGGCGACGATGGCGATGGCCACCGACTGGACGCGCCCGCCCCGGCAGATGGCCGGGACGTCGTACTGGTACGCCCACACCGGCCAGTGGCGCTACGACGGCTACCGCGCCGATGCGCTGGCCAGTCCGCTGGGTCGCGGCCGGTTCCGCGGCAAGCACACCATGGACGTGCTGGCGTCGGCCGCGGCGATGGGCTGGAGCCCGTTCTTCCCTCAATTCGATCGGTCCAGTTTGGATGTCGCAGACGAGGCGCGTGCAGCCGGGCAGGAGATTCCCGCATACGTCGCGAGCAAGCTCGCCGACGGCACACTCAAGCTCGCGGTGACCGATCCCGACAATCCCGCCAATTGGCCACGGGTCCTGAATGTCTGGCGGGCAAACCTGTTGGGTTCGTCGAGCAAGGGCAACGAGTACTTCCTGCGGCATCTGCTCGGCACGACGTCCAACCTGCAGGCGCAGCCGACGCCGGAGGATCTGCGGCCCGCGGGCATCACCTGGACCGACGACATCCCGGAGGGCAAGCTCGATCTGCTGATGTCGATCGACTTCCGGATGACGTCGACGACGCTGCTCTCCGACGTCGTGTTGCCCGCCGCGACCTGGTACGAGAAGGCCGATCTGTCGAGCACCGACATGCACCCGTACGTGCACGCATTCAGCCCGGCCGTCGATCCGCCGTGGGAAACCCGGTCGGATTACGAGGCGTTCGGCGCCGTCGCCCGCGCGTTCAGTACGCTCGCCGCCGAACATCTCGGTGTGCGGACCGACGTGGTGCTGGGCACACTGCAGCACGACACCCCCGGTGCTATGGCTTATCCCGCTGGTACCGAACAGGATTGGCGCACCACCGGGGAGACTCCGGTGCCGGGGAAGACCATGGGCCCGCTGGCGGTGGTCGAGCGCGATTACGGGGCGATCGCGCAGAAGTGGTCCACACTCGGCCCCCTCGTCGACACCCTCGGGGTGACCACCAAGGGCGTGACCACGCATCCGACCGAGGAGGTCGGCGAGCTCGCCGCGAAGTTCGGGGTGATGGATTCCGGTCCCGCGCAGGGCCGTCCGGCAATGACGACGGCCGAGCGCATGGCCGATGTGATCCTCGCGCTTTCGGGCACCTCCAACGGCAGGTTGGCCGTGGAGGGCTTCCGTGAGCTCGAGCGGCGCACCGGCCGCAGACTGGTGCACCTGGCGGCGGGAAGCGAGGAACGTCGCATCACCTACGCCGACACGCAGGCCCGCCCGGTGCCCGTGATCACCAGCCCGGAATGGTCGGGCAGCGAGACCGGCGGCCGGCGCTATGCACCGTTCACCGTGAACATCGAAGAGCTCAAACCGTTCCACACGCTGACCGGGCGCATGCACTTCTATGTCGACCATGACTGGCTGGAGGAACTCGGCGAGCAACTGCCCGTGTACCGTCCGCCGCTCGACATGGCGCGGCTGTTCGGCGAACCGGAACTCGGCCGCGACGGGGTGGGGCTCACGGTTCGCTACCTCACGCCGCACTCGAAGTGGTCGATCCACTCGGAGTACCAGGACAACCTGTTCATGCTGTCGCTGTCGCGAGGTGGTCCGACGATGTGGATGAGCCCGGCCGATGCGACGAAAATACAAGTGCGAGACAACGATTGGGTCGAAGCGGTCAACCGCAACGGCGTCTTGGTATGCCGCGCGATCGTCAGCCACCGGATGCCCGATGGCGTCGTGTACGTCTATCACGCGCAGGAACGCACGATCGACGTGCCGCTGACGGAAACCACCGGTACCCGCGGCGGGATCCACAACTCGCTGACCCGGCTGCTGATCAAGCCGAGCCATCTGGCGGGCGGGTATGCGCAGCACTCCTACGCCTTCAACTATCTCGGCCCGACCGGAAACCAACGTGACGAGGTGACGGTGGTGCGCCGCCGCAGCCAGGAGGTGACCTACTGACATGAAGGTCATGGCCCAGATGGCGATGGTGATGAACCTGGACAAGTGCATCGGGTGTCACACGTGCTCGGTGACCTGTAAGCAGGCCTGGACCAATCGTTCGGGTACCGAGTACGTATGGTTCAACAACGTCGAGACCCGGCCGGGACAGGGTTATCCGCGTACGTACGAGGATCAGGAGAAGTGGCGCGGCGGTTGGCGTTTGGACGGGCGGGGCCGGTTGCGCCTGCGTGACGGCGGCCGATTCTCCAAACTCGCACGGATTTTCGCCAACCCGAAACTGCCGTCGATCGACGACTACTACGAACCGTGGACCTACGACTACGAGAATCTCACCTCGGCACCCCTGGGTGAGCACATGCCGGTGGCGCCACCGCGCAGCCTCATCAGCGGTGAGCCGATGAAGGTGTCGTGGTCGGCGGCTTGGGACGACGATCTGGGCGGGTCGCCCGAGATCGTGCCCGGCGACCCGGTGCTGCAGAAAGTCAGTGAACAGGTCAGGCTCGAACTCGAGCAGACGTTCATGTTCTACCTCCCGCGCATCTGCGAGCACTGTCTCAACCCGTCGTGCGTCGCGTCGTGCCCGTCGGGCGCGATGTACAAGCGTTCCGAGGACGGCATCGTGCTCGTCGACCAGGACCGCTGCCGGGGTTGGCGGATGTGCGTCTCCGGATGTCCGTACAAGAAGGTGTATTTCAACCACAAGACCGGCAAGGCCGAGAAGTGCACGCTGTGTTACCCGCGCATCGAGGTGGGCCTGCCGACGGTGTGCTCGGAGACGTGTGTGGGCCGGTTGCGTTATCTGGGCCTGGTGCTCTACGACGTCGACCGCGTCCTGGAGGCCGCATCGGTCCCCGACGACAAGGACCTCTACGAGGCGCAGCGTCAGATCCTGCTCGATCCGACCGATCCCGAGGTGATCGCCGGCGCGCGGGCCGAGGGTATCTCCGACGAGTGGATCGAGGCCGCGCAACGTTCGCCGGTGTACAAGCTCATCCACACGTACGGTGTTGCGCTGCCCCTGCATCCGGAGTTCCGGACCGTACCGATGGTCTGGTATATCCCGCCGCTGTCGCCGGTGGTCGACGCGGTCAGCCGCGACGGGCATGACGGCGAAGACGCCGGCAATCTGTTCGGCGCGCTCGAGGCGCTGCGGATCCCGATGGAGTATCTGGCAGGGCTGTTCACCGCGGGGGACACCGCGGTGGTCGAAGGTGTACTGCGCCGGCTCGCCGCGATGCGCTCCTACATGCGCGACATCAACCTTGGCCGCGAAACCCAGCCCCACATCCCGCAGGCGGTCGGCATGACCGAGCAACAGATCTACGACATGTACCGGCTGCTGGCGCTCGCGAAATACGAAGAACGCTACGTCATTCCGACGGCCTACAGCACCGATGGGCACGCGGTGGAGGAGCCCGGCTGCTCGTTGTCGTTCGACGGCGGCCCTGGCATGTACGAGTCGGGCCCGTTCGGTGAGGCCAGCGGTGGGCCGGTTCCGGTGGCCATCGAGACCTTCCACGCCCTGCAACACCGCCAGACCACCGACGGTATGGCCGCCAACGCCGACAACCCGTCCCGCGTGAATCTGCTCAACTGGGACGGCAGGGGAGTGCCCGCGGGAATGTTCCCGGAGGATCAGCGGTGAAGCTCCGGCGCAGAACAGACCACACACTGCAGGATCGCGTGGTGTGGCAAGCGGCCTCGCTGCTGCTGGCCTATCCCGACGACCAGCACCAGGCCCGGCTCGACACCGTCGAGAGCCTGCTCGGACACCTCACCGGCGAGCCGGCGCATCTTCTCGCGGAAACCGTTGCCGCGCTGCGGGGCACACCCTCGATGGCGCTGGCCGCGCAGTACGTCGACACATTCGATCTGAAGAAATCCACCACCATGTTGTTGACGTACTGGACCGGAGGCGACACCCGCAACCGCGGCGCGCAGATGGTGGAGTTCACACAGGCCTACCGGGACGCCGGGGTGAACCCTCCGAAACATGAAGCACCCGACCATCTTCCGGTGGTGCTGGAATTCGCCGCCACGGTCGATCCGGCGGCGGGCCTCCGGCTGCTTGCGGCCCACCGCGTGCCGATCGACGTGCTCAGGCAGGCGTTGTCCGACGTGCGATCGCCGTACGCGCCCGCGGTCACCGCGGTGTGCTCGACGCTGCCCGCCGTGACCGACGGGGATGCCCAGCGCCTGCTGCGGGCGGGCCCGCCGACGGAATCGGTTGGTCTGCAGCCGTTTCAACTGACGGTGCCGCCCCGGCGGGTTCAGGAAGGGGTCTGATGTCTGGTTGGGAGATCTTCTGGGACGTCGTGCCGTACGTGACGCTGGCCATCGTCGTGGTCGGCTTGTGGTGGCGCTACCGCTATGACAAGTTCGGCTGGACCACCCGCTCATCGCAGCTCTACGAGTCGCGGCTGTTGAGAATCGGCAGCCCGATGTTCCACTTCGGCATCCTCGTCGTCATCGTGGGCCACATCATCGGGCTGGTGATCCCGGAGTCGTGGACCCGGGCCGTCATGAGCGATCACGTCTATCACATCCAGGCGGTGACTCTCGGCGGGCTCGCGGGCATCACGACACTGGCAGGCATCGCGCTGCTGGTGTACCGCAGGCGCACCACCGGACCGGTGTTCATGGCCACGACGCTCAACGACAAGGTGATGTACGTCGTTCTGGTGCTGGCCATCGTCGCGGGCGTGTCGTGCACGTTCATCGGCGCGAGCCCGGCAGGTGCCGAACACGATTACCGCGAGACCGTGGCGCCGTGGTTCCGCTCGATCTGGATTCTGCAGCCCCGCGGCGACCTCATGGTGCAGGCACCGCTGTACTTCCACATCCACGTGATGATCGCGCTGGTCCTGTTCTGCCTGTGGCCGTTCACGCGGCTCGTGCATGTGTTCAGCGCGCCGATCGGCTACCTGTTCCGGCCCTACATCGTCTACCGCAGCCGCGACGTCGCGGGCCGCGGCGAACTGGTCGGGTCGCAGCCGCACCGCCGCGGATGGTGACTGAGGACTTTCGGCTCTGTCGTATCCGCACCCCCGCGGGGCATGCTTGGTGTGTCGAAGGAGGTTGACCTCATGCCAAAGGGACAGGAACTCGACGTGCTCAGCCGCAGGCAGTGCCTGGATCTGTTGCAGCAGGTCAGGGTGGGCCGCCTGGTGTTCACCGAGGACGCGCTACCGGCCGTGCAACCGGTCAATTTCCGGCTGACGCATGACGACGTGGTGATCCGGGTTGCGGGCGGAGCCAAATTGACGGCCGCCACGGAGAATCATGTGGTGGCGTTCCAGGCCGACGAACTGGATCCCGATCTGCGCACCGGCTGGAGTGTGACCGTCGTCGGGCATGCCCAGCCGATCACCGACGTGGACGAGTTGGTGGAAGTGGCCGGGACGTTTGTGCAGCCGTGGGTCGACGGCCGTCGTGATCACTTCGTCCGGATCCGGGCCGAGAAGGTGACCGGACGCCAGATCCGCGAACGGGGCGTCCCGCACTACCAGGGTGAGGCTCAGTAACGCAGCCGGTCCCCGACCACCCGAACCGCGTTGCCGTGATGCTGCGCCGTGTAGAGCGGATGCAGCAGCATCGGATGACGGCAGTGCGCGCACGACTCCTGCGGACGGTTGACCGATGCGAACGTCAGGTGATGGCACTCGCTGCACCGGACGACGTAGCAAGCGCCGATCCAGTTCGCCAACCCGACGTAGATCGCCACCGTGGTCGCCGTGGCCAGCACCATGATCAGCGCGACGGTAAGCACTTCGTAGACCGTCATCTTCGGACCTCCAAGCACGTAAGACGCACCCTGACGGATACCTCAAACGGTACTCGCGAACCTTAGGATTTCCTGGCCCGTTTGAAGACTTTGTCGAGCTCGCTGCCGCGCACACCGCTCAGTTCGGCCTTGCGGACCTTGTGCAGCACGACCGGGCACCGTTTGCACCGTGGCTTGCTGCGGCAGCACTTCTTTTTGGGCTTCAGGCCGGCGAGCTTGGCGGACTTCAACGTGACGGGGCTCTCTCGTTTTCGTGATCGGGTCGACTGCCTGCGAGAATTGCGGCGTGGATTCGCACCCAGACTTTCGCAACGTCGCCATCGTGGCTCACGTTGACCACGGCAAAACGACCCTAGTCGACGCGATGCTGCGGCAATCGGGTGCGTTGACGCACCGCGGCGACGACGCTACCGAACGCATCATGGATTCCGGTGACCTCGAGAAGGAAAAGGGCATCACGATCCTCGCGAAGAACACCGCGGTGCACCGCGTCCACAAGGACGGGACGGTGACCGTCATCAACGTCATCGACACCCCGGGCCACGCCGACTTCGGCGGCGAGGTTGAGCGCGGGCTGTCCATGGTCGACGGCGTGGTGCTGCTGGTCGACGCGTCCGAGGGCCCGCTGCCGCAGACCCGGTTCGTGTTGCGCAAAGCACTTCAGGCGCACCTGCCCGTGATCGTGGTGGTCAACAAGACCGACCGGCCCGACGCACGCATCAGCGAGGTGGTCGAGGCCAGCCACGACCTCCTGCTCGACGTGGCGTCCGACCTGGACGACGAGGCCGCTGCGGCCGCCGAGCGGGCGCTGGACCTGCCGACGCTCTACGCGTCGGGCCGCGCAGGCATCGCGAGCACCGTCCAGCCCGCCGACGGAGAGGTGCCCGAGGGCGACAACCTCGACCCGCTGTTCGACGTGCTGATGAAGCACATACCGCCGCCATCGGGCGACCCCGAGGCACCCCTGCAGGCCCTGGTCACCAACCTGGACGCCTCGGCGTTCCTGGGCCGGCTCGCGCTGATCCGCATCTACAACGGCCGGCTCAAGAAGGGCCAGCAGGTGGCGTGGATGCGTGAGGTCGACGGGTCGCCCGTCATCACCTCGGCGAAGATCACCGAACTGCTGGCCACCGTCGGCGTCGAGCGCAGCCCCACCGACGAGGCCGTCGCGGGAGACATCGTCGCGGTCGCGGGCCTGCCCGAGATCATGATCGGCGACACGCTGGCCGATCCGGATCACGCCCACGCGCTGCCGCGTATCACCGTCGACGAGCCGGCGATCTCGGTGACCATCGGCACCAACACGTCGCCGCTTGCGGGCAAGGTGTCCGGGCACAAGCTGACTGCGCGAATGGTCCGCAACCGGCTGGACCAGGAGCTCGTGGGCAACGTGTCGATCCGGGTGGTCGACATCGGCCGGCCGGACGCTTGGGAGGTCCAGGGACGTGGCGAGCTGGCGCTGGCCGTGCTGGTCGAGCAGATGCGCCGAGAGGGCTTCGAGTTGACCGTCGGCAAGCCGCAGGTGGTCACCAAGAACATCGACGGCAAGCTGCACGAGCCGTTCGAGGCATTGACCATCGACTGCCCGGACGAGTTCGTCGGCGCCATCACGCAGTTGATGGCCGCGCGCAAGGGCCGCATGGAAGAGATGACCAACCACGCCGCCGGTTGGGTGCGGATGGACTTCATCGTGCCGAGCCGCGGGCTGATCGGTTTCCGCACCGACTTCCTGACCGAGACCCGCGGCACCGGCATCGCCAACGCGGTGTTCGAGGGTTACCGGCCGTGGGCGGGGGAGATCCGGGCCCGCCACACCGGATCACTGGTGTCCGACCGGTCCGGCACGATCACCCCGTTCGCGATGATCCAGCTGGCCGACCGCGGGCAGTTCTTCGTCGAACCCGGCCAGGACACCTACGAAGGCCAGGTGGTGGGCATCAATCCGCGCGCGGAGGACCTCGACATCAACATCACGCGCGAGAAGAAGCTGACCAACATGCGGTCCTCCACCGCGGATGTCATCGAGACGCTGGCCCGGCCTCTGGAGCTGGACCTCGAGAAGGCCATGGAGTTCTGCGCGGCCGACGAGTGCGTAGAGGTGACGCCCGAGATCGTGCGCGTGCGCAAGGTCGAGCTCACCGCGAGCCTGCGGGCCAGGGCCAAGGCGCGCGCCAAAGCCAGGGGGTAGCTCTCTGCACGTCGAGTCTGCGTCCCGGGCGGGAACGTGCGAGTAACCCACGCCCTGAACGCAGACTCGATTGCCGAACCGGCCCCCTCCCTGGCTGAGAGGGGGCCGGCCGAGCGGAGTCGGGTTATCCGCTCGCCCCCGACCCATCGGAGTCGTTGTCGCCCTTGTCGTCGTCGTTGTCGGCGCCGGCCTTTTCGTCGCTCTTCTTGGGCTTGTTCTTGTTGCCGCCGAGGGCCTTCTTGACTCCGTCGCTCACCTTCGCGACCGTCTTGTCGACGTCCTCGCTGATGTTCTTGAGCGTCGTACTCAGCTTGGTGGGCTTGCGGTGCTTGGGCGTTCCGGTGTTCTCGCCCGGTGTCGCCTTGTGGTCGTCGACTCCCGTGCCGTCAGCGGGATCTGACTCTGACTCCCCGGACCCCGCCTCAGCCGCAGGCTCGGTCGGTTCGGCCTGGGGTTCGGCTTGCGGTTCGACGGTAATGGTGACCGTATTCGTCTCTGGCACTTGAGTCGCCGTCTCGGGTTCGACCTTCGACAGCGAAGCCACCTCAGGCGTGATCGCGTCCGCCAGCATGCGCGGTACATCCACCACGAGCCGCGCGATGATGCCGTTATCGCTCAGCAGACCACCACCGAACTGGCCACCGTTGAGTACCGCGTCGGTGATGTTCCCGGGAGCGGCGATGAGTGCGCTGAGCGCGGCAGCGGTGTCGCCCTCATTTATCGCATCCGAAATCGCCTGCGCCGATGTGCCGGTTGTCTGGAAAGCCAGGCCCACGGTGGAAATGGCGGCGAAGCCCAACGAAATCGGCAGTGACGCAGCGGTTTTCAAGACATTGTTGAGATTCGCCGACATCTGGACCGGAATCTGCAGCAGATTGGCCATCGGGAACAGGCCGAACGCGGTACCGATGAGGCCGCTGAAGAGCGCATTCGACGCACCGGTGAAATCGTTGGCCTGAGCCAGCTCGAACGCCTTGACCATGCCGCTGGCCAACCCGTTCGGATACGACGGGTCGAAGAGTGCGCTCAGCGTCGTCGGGATGACGCTGCCCATGGTGTCGGCGACCATGGTCGCGTATCCGATCTGATTCGTCAGGGCCTGCCGCAAGAGCGGTGCCGGGTTGGCGAGCCATTGCTCTCCGATCCAGGCGACGTTCCCGAACGCCGTCGTGAAGATGTCGGCCCACTGCGCGATGGGATCGAACACGATGCCGAGGTCCGGCGGCGCCAGCGCTTGCGCTCCGGCGTCTGCCGAAGCAGCTTGCAGCTCGGGACTTTCCGCGCCCAGTGCTTCGGCGATCGCCTCGCGGGCGCGTATCAGATTCTTGAGTACTCCGTTGATCAGTCCGGGGTTGGTCCCACCTTCGGGGATGTCGCCGATCAGCAAGCCGCTCAAGATGTTGGCGGGTGCGACGGCAATTGCGTTCATCAATGCCATCGGGTCGCCGGAACCCGCCGCTTCGACGATGCTCTGGACGGATGCCGCCAACCCGGCGACGGCATTGTTGGCTGCCGAGAGTGCGTCAAAACCGAGTTCCATCGCCGTGGTCATGACGGTTGCGACGACGTTCGCGAGGTTCTGGGCGATCGCGACGGGGATCTGAAGGGACGGAATCAAGGGAAGGGCGATATCCGTGACGAGTTCCACCGGAATGCGCTGCCAGAGCGTCATGATCGCCGCTGCCGGATCGCCTGCCATCCATTGCGCTGCTGCAGTACTGACGTACTCGGGCACGTTCGACAGGGTCCACACGACATTCGTCGCCCCGGTGACGATGCCCATCGTCAGCAGGTTCGCGTACCAGAACTGGTTGGCCAGAACCTGATTGAGGATCGGTGTCGGATTACTGACGATCGGGGCGATGGCGTCGAACACGTATGCCGTGGTCAGTTGGAAGAGATACTGGTACGCCTCGGCGGGGGTGAGCTCTGGCGGGATGACGCCGGCCGAGAGGTCGGGCCTTTCCAGATTCTGAACGGCGGCCGACAGTTCGACCGAGCGGATCTGGGCATCGCGTGGCGGTGCGGTGATGGGCGTGACGGCTATGACGCTCGCGCCGGCGATGGCAATGCCTGCCGTCGCGTATGGCCGCAATGCTGATCGCAACTGTGTCTCCTTGTTCCGAGGGCTGTGACGGCGGTCATGGCGACCGACGGGCCAGACGGTATCTGAGATTCAGCTGAGATAGATGCAAATTAATGAAACACGTTCTAGTTACGCATCCCTATGTGCCGCCGTCCGGCTGAGTGGGCAGCTCGCCGGGCGGCGGGCACGCAAACGTCCTGTGGCCGCCGAAGGACGTGGACTTGGAGGCAAATGTGCAGGCAAAGCCGATAACCCGCTCGGGAACGAGCGGCGGCTGAAGTGTTGCTGCTTGGCGGTGACGACGCATAGGCGCAACGGTCCTTGAATGTTGCATAAATCAATTCAAATGGAAAACACGTCTAGTGATTTGCGCCGGGACGGGCAGGGATCGGTGCGCTTTTTCGTCCGATCGGTACGGGTCGATACCCTGATTGGCGTGCCGACAACCTGCCGCCGTGCCCGCATGACGATCGGCGCGCTCGTTTCGGTACCGGCGCTCCTGCTGAGCGGATGTACGGTCAGTCCGCCTCCTGCGCCGCAGAGCACCGAAACCTCGGAGACCACGCCGCCGCCACCGCCCAAGGCGACGCAGATCATCATGGCCATCGACTCGATCGGCCCCGGCTTCAACCCGCATCTGTTGTCCGACCAGTCTCCGGTGAACGCCGCGATCGCATCGCTGGTGTTGCCGAGTTCATTCCGTCCGGTGGCCGATCCCAAGTCGCCGACCGGATCACGCTGGGAGCTCGACCCGACGCTGCTGGAATCGGCGGAAGTGACCAGCGAGCAACCGTTCACCGTCACCTACAAGATTCGCCCGGAGGCGCAATGGACGGACAACGCACCCATCGCCGCCGACGACTACTGGTACCTGTGGCGCCAAATGGTCAGTCAGCCAGGAGTTGTCGACCCGGCCGGGTACGACCTGATCACCGGGGTGCAATCGGTTGAGGGCGGCAAGACGGCGGTCGTAACGTTCTCGCAGCCGTATCCGGCGTGGCGCGAGCTGTTCAACGACATCCTGCCCGCCCACATCGTCAAGGACATCCCCGGCGGTTTCGGTGCGGGGTTGGCCCGTGCGATGCCGGTCACCGGCGGGCAGTTCCGCGTGGAGAACATCGACCCGCAACGCGACGAGATCCTGCTGGCGCGCAATGACCGGTACTGGAGTGTGCCGGCCAAACCTGACCTTGTGCTGTTCCGGCGCGGCGGTGCGCCTGCCGCACTGGCCGACTCGATCCGCAACGGTGACACTCAGGTGGCTCAGGTACACGGAGGCGCAGCAACTTTCGCGCAACTGAGCGCCATTCCGGATGTACGCACCGCCCGCATCGTCACGCCGCGGGTCATGCAGTTGACACTGCGTGCGCAACAGCCGAAGCTGGCGGATGTTCAAGTGCGCAAAGCGCTTCTGGGGTTGGTGGACGTAGATCTGCTGGCCTCCGTCGGCGCCGGTGACGACAACACCGTCACGCTCGCGCAGGCGCAGGTGCGCTCGCCCTCGGATCCGGGGTATGTACCCACCGCCCCGCCGGCGATGGGACGCGATGCCGCACTGGACCTGTTGCGTGCTGCGGGCTATCAGATCGAGCCGCCTGCCACTGCGGAGCCGCCGACGTCGGAGGCGCCGCCGCCACCGGGAAACGACCGGCAGCGCATCACCAAAGATGGTGCCCCGCTATCGCTGGTACTCGGCGTCGCATCCAACGATCCGACATCGGTGGCGGTGGCCAACACCGCGGCAGATCAACTTCGTAGCGTCGGGATCGACGCGTCGGTGCTGGCGCTCGACCCGGTCGCGCTCTACGGCGATGCGCTGACCAACAACCGTGTCGACGCGGTCGTCGGTTGGCATCAGGCCGGGGGAGACTTGGCGACCGCGCTCGCATCCCGATATGGCTGTCGCGCTCTGGAAGCCACGGCCGTGGCGACTGCGGAACCGGGTACCCCCGCGTCGGCGCCGCCGAAGCCCACCACACCTGCCTCGGCACCGGCGACCACGACGCCGGCGACCACCGCGCCCGTCCCGGAGCCGGATTCGGGTGAACTGGTGCAGGCGCCGAGCAACATCACGGGCATCTGCGATCGCAGCATTCAGCCGAAAATCGATGGGGCCCTTGACGGTACGGAGGACATCGCCGAGGTGATCGAGGCCGTCGAACCACGGCTGTGGAACATGTCGACGGTCCTGCCGATCTTGCAGGACACCACGATCGTCGCGGCAGGCCCGAGCGTACAGAACGTGAGCCTGTCGGGTGCCGTGCCGGTCGGGATCGTCGGCGATGCCGCGAATTGGACGAAGACGCGATAGACGAACAGTGGACCCCCTCGAAGAGGAGGCCCACTGGTTCGTCGGTGAATCAGGCCGCGTCGCTCGAACCTGAACTTTCACCCGAATTGGATGAGCTGCTTGAGCTTTCGTCCTTGTTCTTCGCACTCTTGCCCGACAATCCCTCAGCGGCCTTCTTGAACCCGTCGCTGACGTTCTTGACGGTGCTTCGGATGTTGTCGCGGACCTGCTTGAGCGGGTTGGCCCGATCCGGCTTGCTGGTCGTCCCGATCTTGCCGGGTACGGCCACCGGGCTGTCCTTCACGACGTCGGTGGCGACCGGCGAGGTGGTTTCTGCGGCGGGCGCTTCGACCTCTGCGACGGGCGCTGTCACATCGCTTCCCGATGCCGGCGCTGACGTCCCCTCGGTTCCCCCGGTTACCGCGGTTTCGGTCGAAGTGGCTGCCGCACCGGAATTTTCGGCTGGAGCGACGTCGAGTGTGACCACCTTGGCCGCCGAATCCAACGTGGCATCCGCGGCTGCACTCGGCGCTTCCTCCGGTGGCCTGATCGCCGCCGCGAGGGCCTCGCGAGCTTGTCGCAGACTCGACAGGAGGCCCAGATTGGGACCGAACACTCCACCGCCCAGCTCGTTGCCGTTGAGGAAGGCATCGGTGATGACGGCGGGCGCGCTGAGTAACGCGTTGACGACGCCGAGGGCGTCGCCATCCCTGATCGAGTCGACGATGTCTTGGCCGACATTGCCTGCGACGGTGATCGTGGTGTAGGCGACGTTGAGCGCGCCGAGTAACGGCATGACCACGATGAGCGGGTTGTTCAGAATGTTCAGCGTGTTCTGAACCGGTTGTTTGACGGCATTGATGATCGGCTCCAGCAGGGGAAGGCCGACGTTCAAGACCGGAGTCAGGAACGCGCTCCATGCATTGGCCACCGCGCCGTTGATGTCACCCTCGAGGAGGTCGGACAACGCCAACCGCAACTGCGCCGGAACGCCATAGGGGTTGGCCGGGTCCAAAACGTTGATGAGTCCCTCGCCGGCCCCCTGCAGGCCCTCGAAGAGAGACTCTGCGGTCGCGAGCTGGTTCGCGATGATCTGCCTCAGAACCGGCGCGGGATTTTCCAGTTCCGCGCTGATCGTGGCCCCGACGTTGGTGACGGTGTTGGTCACCAGGGCGAGATAGGCCTCGAGCGGATTTGCTGACGCCGACAGTTCGACCTGGGCTGACGAAATCGCTGAAACCGTGACGTCCGGTATGGGTGGAGCAACCGGGCTGATCGCGATGGCACTGGCCCCGACCAGTGCTACGCCTGCCGCCAGATAAGAACGTGCAGCGACTTGCATGGGATCTCCTTACCTCGTTGTAAAACCCCCGGCGAAGCAGAAGCTACCTGAGAGTAAGTTAATAGTTCGGCAAATTTCGGAAACTTGCATTCATCACTGCGTTGCCGGTTACCGAGATCGTTAACATAGGAAACTAGCTCGTCAAGCTGCATGTCAGTGGGCATTCTCGGCCGCATTACCGCCGCCGGTCGCGAATCCAGCGAGAGGTTTTGCATTGAAATTTTCAAGACCGGGCAATGTCTTGTCGGTGCAGTTCTCATTTGCTATGTGGCGCAGATCACACCAGAGTTGCTGGTTGATCCCGCGAACTGAACGGGATGTGTTGTTTGCGCCGAGCCGCGCGCTGAGCGGGCCGTCCGGGACCGCCAGAAACAGGAGGTTGAAGGCTCGCCAAAATGCGGTCGAGCCGTTGCTGTGAAGACATCTATTCAGCGTCGGTGGGGTTCGCCGGACTGTTGCGGCGGCAAGCGCCTGTCAGCGGCCGCCACTTTTGCGTTCTGGCGGTGCGGCGGTCGCAAGGTGCCGTCGATCGGGGGTTGTCCTGAGTAGCGCCTGAGAGTTGTCAGCACCGGGTTGGTCCCGAAAACGCGAAGCGGCCCCGTTTCCTGTGGGATCAGGGGCCACAGGAAACGGGGCCGGGTACCGGGATGCGTTCAAGCAGGGGAGCCCGGGACTACCACCTACTCGCCACCGTTGTCGGAACCTCCGTCCTCCCCGCCACCGTTGTGCTCGGCGCGCTGTGCTTTGCGCTCTGCTTTGTCGGCTGCGCGCTGTTGCTTGCGCTCTGCCGCCTGGGCCTTGCGCTCGGCCGTGCGCTCGGCCCGGGTCGACTGCTGGTTGTCAGCCCGGTCCGCCTTCTGCTCGGTGCGGGTTTCCTTTCGGTCCTCGGTCTGCTCGTTGCGGAGCTGCTTGCGCTCGTCCCGCTCCGACGGTGCCGGCGTGTCATCGCCAGCGTCCTCGTCGCCGTCGACGGTGCCGCCGGACGGTGTCTCGCCGCCGCCTGCGGTGCCGTCATCTGTGCCTTCTTCACCGGTGCCGGTACCCGTTTCACCGGATGCCGTATCGGTGCCGCTGCCCGCGTCCACCGACCCGCCTTCAGCGGTACCGGCCGAGGTGTTGTCGCCGGTTGTGGCCGAGCCGGAGTCACCGCCCACCGTGGCGTCGTTGGAAACGACCTTGACGTCGGCGTCGGCTGCGTCGGTAGCCACCGAGACGTTGACGAGTGTCCGCGACTGCGGAACTGCCGACGGCCCAACGGGTGCCGGCTCAGCGTCGGGAACCTCGAATCCGATGGCGGCGAGGAAGCCTGCGGTCAGTGCCGTTGCCGCGGTCTGGCCGGTGGCGGCCAGGGATGCGGCGATGTCGCTGAACGCCATGGCGCCGATGTCGGCGACGTCGGCCAGTCCGGCCAGGCTGGCGTTGAAGGCTGTCAGGCCACCCAGGGTGAGGTTGCCGATGGCGTCGCGGACATTCGCCGGGCTGACGAGTGTCGCGGCGGTCGCGGTCGCCTCTTCGACTGGCGGTTGGAAGCCGATGGCGGCGAGGAAGCCCGCGGTCAGTGCCGTTGCCGCGGTCTGGCCGGTGGCGGCCAGGGATGCGGCGATGTCGCTGAACGCCACGGCGCCGATGTCGGCGACGTCGGCCAGTCCGGCCAGGCTGGCGTTGAAGGCTGTCAGGCCGCCCAGGGTGAGGTTGCCGATGGCATCACGGATGCTGTTGGGGCTCACCAGGGTTGCGGCGGCCAGCGTGCTGGTCTGCTCCTCGGTCGGGATCTCGAAGCCGATGGCGGCGAGGAAGCCTGCGGTCAGTGCCGTTGCCGCGGTCTGGCCGGTGGCGGCCAGGGATGCGGCGATGTCGCTGAACGCCACGGCGCCGATGTCGGCGACGTCGGCGAGCCCGGCCAAGCCGGCATTGAACGCGCTCAGGAACCCGAGCGTGAGGTTGCCGACGGCGTCACGCACGCCCGTCGGACTCACCAGCGCTGCCGCGGTGGCGGGCGCCTCGGCATCCGGGACCTCAAAGCCGATGGCAGCGAGGAAGCCCGCCGTCAGCGCGGTGGCGGCCGTCTGGCCCGTTACGGCCAGGGACGTCACGATGTCCGAGAACGCAACGGCGCCAATGTCGGCGACGTCGGCCAAGCCACCAAGCGTCGCATTGACGGCGGTCAGGAAGCCCAGTGTCAGGTTGCCGACAGCGTCGCGCAGGTCATTGGTGCTGACCAGCGTCGTGGCCGCGGCCGCCGCGGCGGGTGCCCCGGCATCGGGGACCTCGAAGCCGATGGCGGCCAGGAACCCGGCCGTCAGCGCGGTGGCGACGGTCTGGCCCGTCAGCGCCAGCGAGGCCGCGATGTCCGAAAAGGCAATGGCGCCAATGTCGGCCACATCAGCCAACCCGCCCAAACCGGCGTTGACGGCGGTCAGGAACCCCAGGGTCAGGTTGCCGATCGCGTCGCGGATGTCGGCGGTGCTGACAAGGGTGGTCACCGCTGCTGCAGAGGCATCTTCACCGTTCGGGATCTCGAAGCCGATGGCCGCGAGGAAGCCTGCCACGAGAGCGGTGTTGATCGTCTGCCCGGTCGTGGCCAACGACGATGCGATGTCCGAGAACGCCACCGCTCCGATGTCTGCGACGTCGGCCATGCCGGCCAGCGTGGCGTTGAACGCCCCGAGCCCGCCCAGTGTCAGGTTGCCGATCGCATCGCGGATATCGGCTGTGCTCGGCAGACCCAACAGCGCTGAGCTGAGCGCTGTCGGTGTGTAGTCGGCGTACACCGACGACATCTCGTCCGCCTTGATCGTGATGTCAGGCGGCGTGGGAGCGATCGGGCTGGCAATCAATGCCGTCGCTCCAACAGCCGCGATGCCTGCGGTCAGATATGACCTAGCAGCAACTTCCATGGCTTCCCCTCTAGGTGATTTGTACCCCGACGAGCAAAACGTACCTGAGAGCAACCTGAGTAACCAATAAATTTCGAGAAATTATTTCGAGCAGATTTCGCGTCCTTTTCCGACCTTTGCTCAAGATCAAATTTGATCTGTAGCGACACAAAGTTTTGACGACGCGAATTGTCAATATATGGCAAACATGGTGATGGTTTCGATGCGAGACGGCTTCCGCAGCGACGGCCTAGTGGGGCGATTTCGCTGAATTCGTTCGTCGCTGCGGATGCTCGACGTTGTCGCGGGTGTCGTTGTGCGAGTGCCCTGTTGCGAGAATCGCGTGCGTTCGCAAGTATTTCGGACAGCTCATCAGCGCTGCGACGGCAACCTTGGGGATCAGCTATCCGCCGCCTGGCCGCGTCCACGCCCGCCGGGTGTTAGCTAAAAATGCAGGTAATGGAACTGCTGAGGCACCGGTGAGTGGGCGCCGCCGGCGTGCCGCAGGCCTGTGCTCGGCCCGCCCGGCGTATGGGGGCAGGGTTGGAGGCGTTCTTCGCGGCCGTGGTTGCCGGGTTTTGTCGTGCACGCCGAGGGCGGTGACTACTCGTTTCGGCATGGCTCATGCCGGGGTTCGCGGCACCGGCTCGAGCCGGACGCGGACACTGCTGGTGGGCAGGCCATTTACTTACTAATCCGTCAATTCGGCTAATGCGTGCGCGGCCTCCGGCGGCGGGTGTACGTTTGCAACGCTGGCCGCTGCAATGTAATTGCTATAAGCGTCAGTAGGGTCTGGTTCTGCATCTGTAAGGGGCCTTGTCGCCCCGAGGTACCCCCAGATTCTGATTGCAAGCTGAGTGCCCAGCAAAATTCTCTCAGTCTAAGTTGGCTAATTCGTCCTGGACCGTTGACCCACGCGGCCGCATCGGCCTTTCCGCAAATGAAGTGACGACCGTCAAGGGGTGAAGGCCCGTGCTCTGCGCTCGGCAAGCAGTCGCAATCCGTGGGCCGCTGCCGCCGCGACGGCGAAAGGCAACAGCACCCACCATGGCGGCCGTGCCAGCTCCCAGACGAACAGGGCCGCCCACAGCGGTGCACGTTGCGTGATCGCCAATACGCCGGCTGCGCATGTCAGCGATACCGCAGCGACGCTCACATGGTGTTCGGTCAAGCCGTTGATGCTCAGGGCCACGATCGAGCCCAGCGCTGCGCCGGTGGCCAAAGCCGGAGTGAGCAGTCCGCCGACCGCGCCCGCGCGGAGATAGACCGCAGTGAGAACGGGTTTGAGGAACAGGATCACCAACGCGGCGCCGATCGTCATGCCGCTGTCGAGACTTACTGTGAGAATGCTCTTTCCGTTGCCCGGCAGCTCCGGCCACCACACCGAGCAGATCCCGATCAGTAAGCCCGCGGCGGCGATACCCGGAATGATCAACCAGGACTTCGTCGCCGTGGCGGGTCGGGCCAGCGTCATGATCCGGTTGAACGCCAGGCCGATCCCGAGCGCGAACGGCGCCAGCAGCAGTGCGAAACCTGTTAAGAGATAGGACAAATGGGGGTCGGGCCAGTCGAGTGGCACCTCAGCGTGGGTCACCGGCGAGGCGATCGCGACGGCCAAGCTCGAGGTGATCAAAGCGGCCCCGAACGCACGAGGATGCCAGGTCTTGAGCATGATTCGCGTCGCGAACAACGCGCCGCCCACCGGCACGCTGTAGACAGCGGCCAGTCCAGCGCCCGCAGCGCACGCGAGCAGAATCTCCCGGTCGCGCGCCGTCAGCGACCAGCGGGAGGTCCCGAGGTCGCCGAATGCGGCAGACAGTTGCCGGGGAGCACCTTCCCGTCCGAGTGACGCACCAGATCCGACGACGAGCACCTGCAGCCCCGCGTCGATCGACAGCGCCGTTCGAGGGACCCGCCCGTGCGCGGAGATGACGTCAGACAGTGCGGGCACGGTGGTGTGCCGGCGCAGCAGCCACCAGCCGAATCCGGCCAGCGCGCCGCCGATCATCGGTCCGACCGCACGCCGCACCGGGCTGCTGCCGGTGACTCCTTCGAGCAGTGAACCGAAGGTGTAGTGATAGGTGAGGTGTTCGACCGCGTGTAGGAGCAGCGTCGTCGCCACGCCGGCCAGACCGGCAAGCAACCCGATCACGACAATGCTGCAACCGAACTCGAGCTCACGTCGATTCACCCGCTGAATCTATGCCGACTCGAGAGCTCACGACGCTCGCGACGTTTCGCGTGGTGAGGCGTAGCGTCACAGGCGATGCCAACGCACGCGAAACCCCGTCTGCTGTTCGTCCATGCCCACCCCGACGACGAAACTCTCACCACCGGTGGAACCATCGCGCATTACGCCGCGCTGGGGGCCGAGGTGCGGGTCGTCACTTGCACTCTCGGGGAAGAAGGTGAGGTGATCGGCGATCAATATGCCCAACTGACCGTCGACAACGCCGACCAGCTCGGCGGTTACCGCATTGCCGAGCTCACTGCGGCCCTGCAGGCGCTTGGGGTGGACGGTCCGCACTACCTTGGCGGAGCGGGTCACTGGCGCGACTCGGGCATGGCCGGCACACCATCGCGGGACGGCCGCCGGCGGTGGGTCGACGCCGACATGACCGAGGCGGTCGATGAGCTCGTCGCCATCATCGGTGCGTTGCGGCCGCACGTCGTCGTGACGTACGACCCCAACGGGGGTTACGGGCACCCCGATCACATCCAGACCCACCGGGTCACGACCGAAGCCGTCGCTGCGTCGGCCGACGCAGTTGGCTGGGCCGTGCCGAAGTTCTACTGGACCGTCATGGCAACGAGCGCAATGGGTGCCGGGCTGCAGGCCGTCAAGGACCTGCCCGATGGCTGGATTCGGGTCAATGCCGACGACGTTCCCTTCGGCTTCTCCGACGACCAGATCGACGCCGTCGTCGACGTATCGGCACATCTGCCGGCCAAGGCAGCCGCCATGCGGGCGCACGCCACCCAGGTGACCGTGTCGCCCAACGGCGATGCCCTCGCCCTGTCCAACAACATCGCGCTACCCCTCATAGGCGAGGAGCATTACGTGCTTGTCACCGGCGAGCCGGGGGAGCGCGACGCGCGGGGATGGGAAAGCGACCTACTCGCCGGATTGAATCTGGAATAGGCGAAACCACACGCGGTAAGCTCCGGGCAGTCGTCGAAGGGATATCCATGGACCCCGATCTGGATCCGAACCTCCAGCACTGGCAGGACCGGGCAGACAACTTCCAGTGGGTGGTGGGCTCGCTGGTGTCGCTGCTCGACAGCATCCCGACCTGACCTCGACCAAGGCCCGCGTCGTCGAGACCGATGACGCGCATCCGGTGCTGGCCGGAATCGTTCTGACACTGCTCGCCGTCGACGGCGTCATCTCGGCCGTCGTCGGCGCATTGTTGTTGCCGTCGTATATCGGCGAAGTGCCATTCCCCATCAGCGCAGCCATCAGCGGGGCGGTCAACGCTGCGCTCGTATGGGCTGCGATGGAGTACTCGGATTCGCTGCTGCGCGGCGGGCTGCCGCTGTGGACGTGGCTGGCCGCCGTCGTCGCGATGACGTTCGGCGGACCAGGCAACGACTTCATCTTCGCCGGATCGGGAATCTTTGCCTACGGCGTGCTCATCTTCATCGCCGTGGGCGCCCTACCGGCAGCGTGGCTGTTGCGGCGGCGGTACCGCCGCTAGCCCGCTAGTCGGACTTCTCCGACTTTTCCTTCTTGTCGGCCTTGTCGGCGCCGGCCGGCTTGTCCTTCTTGGCCGGCTTCGTGGATTCGGACTTCTTGTCCGTGGTCTTGTCGGATGCCGTCTCAGAGCCCTTGTCGGACGTCTTGGTGCTGGCGGCGCCCTTGGTCGCATCCTTCACCGCGTCGCGGATGTTCTCCGACACCTTCTTCACGTCAGCCGTCGTCTTGGCGACCGTCTTGTCGACAGCATCCTGCACGTTCTTGGCCAACGTCCGCGCGGGCGTCGTCGCAGAGGACCCCTTGGTTTCCGTCGCGTCGGTGTCCGGGGCGGTCACGGTGTCGGCGATGGACTCGGTCGCGGTCTCGTCGGCCGACTTCACCAAGGTGCGCACCGACTCGGGGACACCGGTGATGCCTGCCGTTTCGGTGTCGGCGGCCAGGTCGGGCGTGAAGAAATCGATCTGCTCGCGGACGTAATTGCCGAGTGCGTCGACCGATGCGGACCCATGGTCCACCGCGCTGTCCACCACGAACCGGGCCTGGGTGCCGAGCGCCCGCAACGGACCTTCACCGTTGCGCAGAACGTCGGTCAGGAAGCCCTCGGGGACGCCGATCAGATCGTTGACGAATCCGACTTCCTGGATGGACAGGGAGTTGAGGAGGTCGTAGTTGATGTTGATCTGCTGGTTGATGACGTCGAGCCCCAGGCCCGCGAACACGGGCTCGATGGCGTTGATGACGCCCTCGGTGACGGCCTGCGATGTGGCGAGGGTCAGATTGTTCGCGGCGATGGCGGCGTCGGTGGCGGCTTCGACCGGCGGCAGAATGAGGTCACCGATCAGGGATGGCAGCGACGCGACCGTCGGTGTGGCGGCGAGCGTGGCCGTCTCGGCGAGGTCCGCCGCGAGGAACGGACCCTGCAGTGGCGGCCGCGGGGGGTAGGGCAGCGGCGGGAGTGGGATGAAGGTGCCCACCACGTCGATGCCGAGCCAGACGAATGACAACGCGACGTCCACGCCGAAGTCGACGAGGTTCGCCACGATGCCGCCGTCGCCGCGCAACCAGTCGGTGAAATTGAAGACCGCACTTGCGACGAGGGACTGCCCGAAGTTGTAGCCGTCCATGAGCAGGCCACCGGCCCAGCCGCCGACCCAGGGAATCCAGCCGAGCGCGTAGGCGCCGAGTTCGAACCCGTACTCCACCCACGGCTCGAAGGTGACGTAGATGTTGTCGATCGTGTTGGCGAGGTTGGGGGCGATCGCGAGCGCGGTCGGCGCTGCGGTCACCGCCGCGGCCGGGGCTGCCCCCGTCGCGCCGGAAGCGTCACCCGATGGCGGCGCAGGCAGTACCGCCGTCATCCGGCTTGCCGCGGCCAGCAGGTCGACCATGGCCTGCGACAGCTGCGGCTCGGCAGAAACCGAGTGTGCAGGCACGGCGATGTCGTCCGGGGTTACCTGAATCGGAGTCAGGGCAAGGGTCGTCGCAGTGGCCGCGGCGGCGCCTGCCATCAGGTATGAGCGGACAGAAACGTTCATGACAGCACCCCTGAAATCCCTCCCCGACCCACAACAAACCTAACGGTGATCTTGACCTTACTTGCAGAAATCGCCAAGTCCGCGTGCTGGTGGCAGCGCGTCATATAACGGCTTGAGAACAAGCGCCGAACACATCAGGACCGGCAGGACGCCACGGCGTCCGAGGCTGGGACTACTGTGGCTCCCATGTCCGGCCTATGGCAGGCTCCGTTGGTTTCAGAATGTGAGACGCGTGGATGAATGTGGACAACGGCGGGGTTACACGGAAGTGGCTCTAGACCCCCAGCACGGCGCAGATCTACCCAGCCCCGTGGTTCCACCGAAAGCCGGAGTGTCCAGTCCTGCCGCGTTGCGGCGTGTGCTGCGGCGAGCGCGTGACGGTGTTGCTCTCAACGTCGACGAGGCCGCGATCGCGATGACGGCCCGTGGCGAGGACCTTGCCGACCTGTGTGCGAGTGCCGCCCGGGTGCGTGATGCCGGATTGACGTCGGCGGGCCGACTCGGCGCGAACGGCAGGCTGCCGGTCAGTTACTCACGCAAGGTGTTCATCCCGGTCACGCATCTTTGCCGCGACACCTGTCATTACTGCACGTTCGTCACGGTGCCCGGCCGGCTGCGCAGCCAGGGCATGGGCATGTACATGGAGCCCGACGAGATTCTCGACGTCGCACGTCGCGGCGCTGAACTGGGCTGCAAGGAAGCGCTTTTCACCCTCGGTGATCGCCCGGAGGCGCGCTGGGACGAGGCGCGGCAGTGGCTTGACGAGCGTGGATATGACTCGACGCTGGACTACGTGCGGGCGATGGCTATCCGGGTGCTTGAGGAGACGGGGCTGCTGCCGCACCTCAATCCCGGCGTGATGAGCTGGTCGGAGCTCTCGCGGCTCAAGCCGGTCGCGCCGTCGATGGGCATGATGTTGGAGACGACGTCGCGGCGGCTGTTCGAGACGAAGGGGCTGGCCCATTACGGCAGCCCCGACAAGGATCCGGCCGTGCGCCTGCGCACCCTCGATGACGCGGGGCGGCTGTCGATCCCGTTCACCACCGGCCTGCTGGTGGGTATCGGTGAGACGTTGGCCGAGCGCGCCGAGACCATGCACGCAATCCGCAAGTCGCACAAGGAGTTCGGTCACGTCCAGGAAGTGATCGTGCAGAATTTCCGGGCCAAGGATCACACCGCGATGGCGTCGGCTCCCGATGCGGGCATCGAGGATTTCCTGGCGACGATCGCCGTGACGCGGCTGGTGCTCGGACCCAAGATGCGCATCCAGGCACCGCCCAACCTCGTTTCGCGCGAGGAGTGCCTGGCCCTGATCGGTGCCGGTGTCGACGACTGGGGTGGCGTGTCGCCGCTGACCCCCGATCACGTCAACCCCGAGCGCCCGTGGCCCGCGCTCGACGATCTCGCCGACGTGACGGCCGAGGCCGGCTACGACCTGGTGCAGCGGTTGACCGCTCAGCCCCAGTACGTGCAGGCGGGTGCGGCCTGGATCGACCCGCGAGTGCGTGGACACGTCGATGCGCTGGCCGATCCCGACACCGGTTTCGCACTCGACGTGAATCCGGTGGGCCGGCCGTGGCAGGAGCCCGACGAGGCCTCCGAATCGTTGGGTCGTATCGATCTGCACGAAGCGATCGACTCCGAGGGGCGGCTCACCGAGGCCCGCAGCGACCTCGACAGCGCGTTCGGTGACTGGGAGTCGATCCGGGCCAAGGTGTCGGAGCTGGCGGCCCGGGCACCGGAACGTATCGACACCGATGTGCTCGCGGCGTTGCGTTCGGCGGAGCGTGACCCGGGCGGCTGCAGCGACGACGAATATCTCGCGCTGGCCACTGCCGACGGTCCGGCGCTGGAAGCCGTTACCGCGCTTGCCGATTCACTGCGCCGCGATGTCGTCGGCGATGACGTGACGTTCGTGGTCAACCGCAACATCAACTTCACCAACATCTGCTACACGGGCTGCCGGTTCTGCGCGTTCGCGCAGCGCAAGGGCGATGCCGACGCATACTCGCTGTCCACTGACGAGGTCGCCGACCGGGCGTGGGAGGCGCACGTCGCCGGGGCGACCGAGGTGTGCATGCAGGGTGGTATCGACCCCGAGCTGCCGGTCACCGGGTACGCCGATCTCGTCCGGGCCGTCAAGGCGCGCGTGCCGTCGATGCACGTGCACGCGTTTTCTCCGATGGAGATCGCCAATGGTGTCACCCGCAGCGGGCTGTCGATCCGCGAGTGGCTGACGTCGCTGCGCGAGGCCGGGTTGGACACCATTCCCGGCACGGCGGCCGAGATCCTCGACGATGAGGTCCGCTGGGTGCTGACCAAGGGCAAGTTGCCGACGTCGATGTGGATCGAGGTGGTGACCACTGCACACGAGGTGGGGCTGCGTTCGTCGTCGACGATGATGTACGGCCATGTCGATCAGCCCCGGCATTGGGTTGGGCACCTCAACGTGCTCAAGTCCATCCAGGATCAGACCGGTGGGTTCACCGAGTTCGTGCCGCTGCCGTTCGTGCATCAGTCCTCGCCGCTGTATCTGGCGGGTGGTGCCCGGCCGGGGCCCACGCACCGCGACAACCGAGCCGTGCATGCGTTGGCCCGGATCATGTTGCACGGCAGGATCTCTCACATCCAGACCAGCTGGGTCAAGCTCGGCATCGAGCGCACTCAGGTGATGCTGCGCGGTGGTGCCAACGATCTCGGTGGCACGTTGATGGAAGAGACCATCTCACGCATGGCCGGATCGGAGAACGGCTCGGCCAAGACCGTCGAGGAACTCGTCGCGATTGCCGAGGGCATCGGCCGCCCCGCCCGTCAACGCACCACCACCTACTCGCCCCAGGCCGCTTAACTAGCACCGCGAGCGTGCGCGTCTGCCGCTGGACACGCCGTGATGAGTCGGCAGTTGGCGCACGCTCGTGGGCTACGAGAGTGCGCTCGCACGCGTCAGGCAATTGACATCATGCCCGTCGCCGGCGGTGCCCGAGTCCACGAGTCGGCCATCGAGAATCTCGCACGCGAGGGTTCCCGCGTCGCCCATCACCGGGTCGGCGCCGACCATCTGCTCGCCGCTGCCGCTGCTGGTCAGCCTCGCCTGCCCGCCGCAGTATGAAGCGGTCTGCAGGGTTCCGGCGTCTCCGGCCGGTGCGGTGATGTCGATGCAGTCGGTGCCGGTCCAGTTGACGACGGTCGTGAAGCCGCCGCCGGCGATCGGAGGCGCAGCGGGCACCTGATTGGTCGGGGCTGTGGCGACCGGCGCCCCGCCGTACAGCGGCAGTCCACCACCTGCATATCCACCACCGCCGCCACCACCGCTTTCGCATGCGACGCCATCGCCGTCGCGATCTAGTTTCGAGCTGTAGCCGGGCTGGCCTGCGTATACGGGGGCGGCTCCTGCCGCGCGGGCCGCCGCGCAGTTGGGGTATGCCCCCGCCGTCGGCGCGGTGAACACAGCGAACAGAGGTGCGACGACTGCGCTGCACGCCAGTCCCACGATGAAGGTGCGCATCGATGTTCCGATCTTGAAATTGACCTTGACGACAATTGTCGTCGTCGGCACATCATGCACGAAGTGGGATCGAGTGGGTGCTGGTTTCGGCTGGACCGAGTGACCGCAAAATGCCCGGCTATCGCGGCGTGTCGGCGTACAGACACGGTCGCTCGCGGTGCAAGGGGAGGGCTAACTCAATCCGAGGTTGCCGCGCAGTGTGGTGGCCTCGTATTCGCGGCGGAAGAGGCCGCGGCGCTGGAGCTCGGGAACGAGGTGCTCGACGATCGACCGCAAGCCGTCGGGGAAGAAGTCGGTGTTGAGGTTGAACCCGTCGGCCGCGCCTGCCGTGAACCACTCTTCGATCGAGTCGGCGACGTGTTCGGGTGTGCCGACGATGTTGCGGTGGCCGTTCGGATTGCGTTGCAGCAGTTGGCGGACCGTGAGCTCCTCGGCGCGGGCGAGTTCGAGCACAGCAGAAGCGAATCCGATGCCGGCACGACTGGAACCGATCGAGTCGATCTTGTCCCACGGCAACTGGGCGTCGAGCCGCAGGTCGCCGACGTCGAGACCCAATATGGCGCTGAGTGATTGGAGCTCGCTGTCGAAGCCGACGACTTCGTCGAGCCACTGTTTGCGGTCCTGCGCCTCCTGCTCGGTGCTGCCGAGAACCGGAAACAAGCCGGGCAGGATCACGATGTCGTCCGGTTTACGGCCATACCCGGCGGCTTTCGACTTCAGCGTCTGATAGAACTCGCGCGCCGCACCCACGGTGTGATGCACCGTGAACACCGCGTCGGCGTGCCGAGCGGCGAGCTCGACTCCTTGTGGCGAGCCGCCGGCCTGCAACAACACCGGACGGCCCTGTGGTGACCGCGGCACGTTGAGCGCACCGTCCACACGAAAGTACTTGCCGCGGAAGTCCACCGGACGTATCCGCGTGGCATCGGCGAACTTGCCCGACGCCTGATCGGCGACCAACGCGTCGGCATCCCAGGATTCCCACAGTGCGATCGCAACGCGCACGGATTCCTCGGCACGGCCGTAGCGTTCGTCGTGTCCAGGTTGTTCGTCGTAGCCGAACAGCCGGGCCGATTCCGGCGCGCGGGTCGTCACGACGTTCCACGCCGCCCGGCCGCCGGAGACATAGTCGAGTGAGGCGATCTTGCGGGCGATCGTGTACGGGTGCTCGAAACTCGACGACACCGTCGCCACCAGCCCGACGTGCTCGGTCACCCGGGCCACCGCTGTCAGCGGGACGATCGGGTCGAGCGCCTGCCACGGCCGCGAGACCGACGGCGCCCCGTAGTCGAATTCGTCGGAGAAGAAGACCGCGTCGAGCCGTCCGGCCTCGGCCAGCCGACCGATCTCCTCGTAGAAGCCCAGGTCGAGGAACCCCAGCGGATCGTTGGCCACCCGCCACGAAGCCGGGTGGCGCCCACTGCTGTTGACGTTGATGTTGAGATGCAACTGCCGTGTCATCGTTCCTCCGGGCTCAGTCGTCGGCGAGAGCCGCGAGTGGACGCAACGGATGGGCCAACGTCCACGGATCGGCCACCGACTCGTCGATCAACCACTTGCCGACCGCATACGGCTTCCAGCGCACCGCGTCGTGCAAGGTGTGGGTTCGGGCGTCGCGCCAGTACCGGTCGAGGCCGAGCGCGGGTTTGGTGGAGCTGGCGCCGCCGATGTCGAACAACGCCGACGTCACGGCCAGCGCGGCCCTGGTTGCGACGACTTTCGCCTGCGCGACTTCGTAGAACCCCTGGAGTACGGCCGAAAGTCCGGACGTGTCAGTGAGTTTCGCCAACTGTCTCGCCGCTGACTCCACGGCACGGCGTGCGGTCCAGGTGGTGATCCGGAGTTCGCCGAGGGCTGCGACACCGATCGTGTCGTCGCGGAACTCGCGGTGCTCGGCACCCCGCCCGGCGTGTACCTTTCTCGCGAGGGCGACGGCCTCCTGCAGCGCGCCCTCCGCCAGACCGACGTCGATCGCGGCGTGTACCACATGGTTCAGGCCGGAGTGCCGGTACTGGGCGCGAGTGCCCGGCAGCGGTGCCAGGATCTGTGTGGCCTCGACTGTGACATCGTGGAACTCCACTGTGCCCGAGCCGGTGGTGCGCTGCCCGAAACTGGCCCAGTCGTCATGGATCTCGACACCTGGTGTGGTTCGGGGTATCACCACGGTCTGCGGCCGGCCGTCGTCCCCGCGGGCGATCACGGTGATCAGGTCGGCAAGCAGGGCGCCGGTCGAATACACTTTGCGCCCGGATAGCGTCCAGGCTCCGTTGCGTTGCAGCACAGTCGTTTCCGCCTCACCGGGTGGGCGCTCACCGGGTTCGGCGGCCGCGTTGCCGAAGAAGGCGCCGGAGCCGACGGCGGTCAGAAACTGCGTCCGCTGCGATGACGGCGCCAACCGTAGCCGCTCGACGGTGCTGAAGTGGTTCTGCGGGATCTGCCCGAGGCTGCCGTCGGCCGAGGCGAGCATCATGATCGCCTGGGCCAACACCTCCTGGTCGAACCCGAGGCCACCGAACTCCACGGGGGTGGTCAGCGCCCAGAAACCGATGCCTCGCAAGCGTTCGATCTCGTCGACGGCGTATTGGCGATTCCGGTCCCTAATCGGGGCGCCCGCGCGAATCTCGTCGACGGCACTGCTGAGCTCGTCCAGAAATGCCTCGGGCGTGCGGGTCTTGGTGGGCGTGCGCGTGGGGACCATACCTACTTCACCGGTGCCGCGGCTTGTGGACCCTGGGCCTTCTGCGCGTCGTTGTAGCGCGGGTCGTATTCGATCGCCACGTCTACCGGCTTCTTGAGCACTCCGCCGGCGTGCAGTTCATCGGCCACGGCCTGTTCCTCGGCGACCAGCGCGCTGTCAAGCTTGCGGAACGGGCCGCTGCGCACCTGGTACTCGAATTCGGTTCGTGCATCGCTGAGTTTGAGCGTGGATTTAAGGGTCTGCTTGACCGTGTCCGGATTGTCGTCGTACCAGGTCCAGAACCCCGACAGTCGGGTGAAGAAGTCACGCAGTGCCTCATCCTTGGCAGGATCGGACAGCACATCCGTGCGCGCGGTCCACACGTTCAGAGCGGGGATCTTGGTGTCCCGCTCGGACAGCAGGATCTTGGCGTCGCCCTTGGTGATCGAGTCGAGAATCGCGGCCTGCCCGCCGGAGTACACGTCGACCTGACCGGAGTTGAACGCGGCGGCCGAGGCGTTGCCGTCGTTGAATTTGACTGGCTTGATGTCGGACTCGGTGAGTTTTGCCCGCGACAGCGACACCAGGTACTGGGCGTGGTTGTAGCCGCCGAAGTTGTAGGCCCATGTGTGGCCGCGGAGGTCGGCCAGGCTGTTGATGCCTGAGTTTGCGCGCACGGCTGTCACCAGCGGCGTGTAGCGGGGGTCGAAGCCGTTGCGCCAGCCTGCGACGATCTTGAGCGGCACGGTCTGCTCGGTCCAGTCCTGCGGCGCGTTGGCCTGCTCAATGGTCAGCGACGTATCGCCCATGTGGCCGACGTCGATGGTTTTGCCGTAGAGCGCCGACAGGTTGGCGGCGGGCCCGGCGAGGATCGCCCACTCGACGTCGTAGGGCGCGCCGTCGAGCACACCCGATTCCTTCACCAGGGCGGGTATGCCGTTGTCCTGGTAGGCGATCACCAGTTTGGTCCGGCCGCTGTCGTCGCCGGACGAGCAGCCGGTGAGCAACGCGATCACAAGCGCGAGAGCGGTCAACGGGGCCAGTATTCGGGTCATATGGGTTCTTTCACGTTCGTGCCGAGGCCGTCGAGCACCTGGCGTTTGATGGCGTTGAAGGCGGGGGAGGTGACGTCGCGCGGGCGGGGCAGGTCAACCGCCAGGTCGGCCTGGACGAGCCCCTTCCCGAGCACGACGATCCGGTCTGCCAGGAGTACGGCTTCCTCGATGTCATGGGTCACCAACAGCACGCCGACCTGATGCTCCTGCCACAGCGTGGTGACGAGATCCTGGGCGGTCCGCCGCGTGAATGCGTCGAGCGCCCCGAAAGGTTCGTCCAGCAGCAGTAATTCGGGTGAGCGAACCAGTGCCCGCGCAAGACCGACCCGCTGGGCTTCGCCGCCGGAGAGGTTCTTGGGCCAGGACTGTGCCTTGCCGGCAAGCCCGACCTCGTCGAGCGCTGCGAGTGCGCGCCGGTAGTTGTCGCCGCGTATCGACGTGCTGAGCGCGACGTTCTTCCACACGCGCTGCGCCTGGATGAGCCGAGGTTCCTGAAAGACCACCGAGGTACGCGACGTGATGCTCACATGCCCGGCCGTGGCGGCCTCCAGTCCGGCGAGGATGCGCAACAACGTCGTCTTACCGGTGCCGGACCGGCCCAGCAGCGCCACGAATTCGCCCTTGCGCACGGTCAATTGGAAGTCGTCGAGGATGACCTGGTCGCCGTAGGTCTTCGACAGACCGGTCAGGTCGATGACATCACTTGCCGTCATGGGTGGACCTCCACGGCAACAGCAGATGCTCGAGCAACCGCATGATGACGTCGACGACGATGCCGAGCGCCGCGTACACCAGGATTCCGGCCAGAATGATGTCGGTGCGCTGAAACTGGTTGGCGGTGTTGAGGATGTAGCCGATGCCCGACGTCGTGTTGATCTGCTCGGCGGCGACCAACGCCAGCAGCGCGGTGCCTGCCGCATACCGCCATCCGACCAGGATCCCCGGCATGGCGAGCGGGACGACGATGAGGCGGATGGCCTCGGTACGGCTGAGTTCGAAGGTCTGGGCGACCTCCAGCAGGCGCCGGTCGATGCCCCGGATGCCGTGATAGGTGTTCAGGTACACCGGAAAGATCGACGCCCCGACGATCAGGGCTACTTTCGATTCCTCGCCGATGCCGAACCAGACGACGAACAACGGCACCATCGCGATGAACGGGATGGTGCGTAGCATCTGCAGCGGCGCGTCATACACACGCTCGGCGACCGACCACAACCCGGCCGCGACACCCAGGATCAGCCCGGTGAGTCCGCCGATCAGCAGCCCGAGCCCGGCCCGCTGCAACGAAATGGGAAGCGCGGCTTGAAGATCGCCGGTCGACCACAGCTCGCCGTAACTCTTCAGGATCGTCAGGGGCCCGGGCAGAACGGTTGGACTCAGCCAGCCCTGCCCGGACACCAGTTGCCAGGCGACGAGCAGCAGTATCGGCACGATGAAGCGCACACCGAGCGTCCGGGTGACTGACCGGCGAGGACGGCCCGATGCGGCGGACGGCCGGTAGTCGCGTTCGACGATCGCTGCCGGGTCGGGTGAGGCGGTGCCCTGTGGCGCGGCGACGGTGGCGGTCATCGGTCGTCGACGCTGTCGAAGTCGAAGAAGGGATCGCCGTCCGAATCACGCAGCAGCGACAGCTCCCATGCGAAATAGGCCTCGTACCAGGAAGCCCGTTCGGGGCCGAAATCCGGTGGGCCCGTGCGGTCCACGATCGCGCCGGCATACTCGGGGTCCGCGGTGGTCAGCGCATCGGCCGCCGCCTCGATGCCGCCTTCGAGCACCGAGACCGCCGACGGCAGCGTCGCCGCGACGTGTTCGGCGGCGAAGTCGGCGTCGCCGACCAGCACGATGCGCGCGCCGTCGGCGTCGGCGATGATGTCGTCGAGGTGCTCGCGACGGGCGTGGAGCGACCCGCGCAGGTGACCGGCGTCGTACCGCGTCGAATCGCGCAGATCCACGAGCCGGACCGGTTGTTGCTGCACTTCGCTCCACGAGATCCGCGCGACGTCGGGCAGCGGTATCTGGAATCGGTTGCCGGGCAGCACATCTTCATCGGGCGTGTAGGCGACGACCGCGAGCGGCCCGTCGTGCAGGAATCGCAGCCACTGCGTGGTGTTGGCGGCTCGCACGAAATCCGGGGTGTCGACCAGAATCACTCGTGCGCCCCGGACCGCGATGAACTCGTCGGTGCCTTGTACGAGCTGCCCGCCGGGTGCCGAGATGGCCGCGGCGAAGTGCTGCTCGGCGAACTCACCCGGCGTGCGTACGTCGAGGAGATAGGTGGTGGCCTTGGTGTCGTCGAGGTGCTGGGCGACTTCGGCGACGGTGAGAACCTCGGCGCCGGCCTTCGCCAAGGTGCCGGCCGCCCACTGGGCGAGCTCCGGCGTCACCGCTTCCGGAGCGGGGATGTCGGATTCCGCGCCGAAGGCCAGCGCGCGACCGGACTTCTCCCACGCCGGGGTGCCGTTGTGCAGCGAGAAGACCGGATTGCGAATCCCGGTGTTGATCAGCGATTGGGCGCCGACGATGCCGCGGGTGCGGCCGGCGCAGTTGATCACCACCTTCGTCTGCGGATTGTTCACCAGTTGGGTGCCGCGGTAAGCGATCTCGGCTCCGCCGCCCGTGTTGTAGCCGCCGGGGATGTGGTGGTGGAGGTACTCGGCCGCCGGACGGCTGTCGAGGACGATGACGTCCTCGCCGGCTTGCCGCCACTGTTGCAGGGTGTCGCTGTCGATCGTGGGCGTCGCGTACGTGCGTTCGATCCACTCGCCGAGAGTCTTGCTGCGGACATTCGTACCGGTGTAGATCCGGCCGCCTGCGCTCTTCCAGCCGTCGACGCCGTTTTCCAGGACCTCGACATTGCGGTAGCCGAGCCGTTTGAGGAGTTCGGCGCCGCGCTCGTCCACCTCGGGCCGCCCGGCGAGCACGATCAGCGTGTCCGGCCGCGGGACGAGAGCAGTGATGTGCTGCTCAATGTCATGGAAAGGGAGGCCGGCGCTGATCGCGATGTGGCCATTGCTGCGGTCGAGGGGCGTCCGCAGGTCCAGGATGGCGATCTCACGGTCGCGCTTGGCGAGGAGATCCAGCAGGTGATGGGCGGTTATGGGCACGTCGGCCAACAATGCTCCGAACTCGCAGGCCGGGCGACGGTTGTAGTCACCCCGATTTGAAACCAGAATCCGGGAATGGATTCGGACCACGGTCCGGTTAATCTCTTTGAAGGCGCCGGACGGGCCGGCCCTCGAAAGCAAGGAGACCTCATGACCGTTGCAGTAGCCACCGACCTGAGCGCTGGCACCTGGGCGATCGATCCGGTGCACTCGTCCATCAGCTTTTCGGTCCGCCACCTCGTGGTGAGCAAGGTCCGGGGCAAGTTCGACACGTTCAGCGGAGCCATCACGGTCGCCGAGGACGGCACCCCCTCGGTGACCGCCGAGATCGCCGTGGACTCCATCAACACCGGCAATGAGCAGCGTGACGCCCACCTGAAGTCCGCCGACTACTTCGGCGCCGACCAGTACCCCGTCGCGACGTTCAAGTCGACTTCGGTGACCGCGAACGGCGACAACTACGTCCTCGACGGCGACTTCACCCTCAAGGGCGTCACCAAGCCGGTCAGCCTGGAACTGGAATTCAACGGCGTCAATCCCGGCATGGGCCACGGTGCGGTCGCCGGCTTCGAGGCATCGGTTGTGCTCAACCGCAAGGATTTCGGTATCGACATCGACATGCCGCTGGAGACCGGTGGCGCCGTCGTCGGCGACAAGGTCACCATCACCCTCGAGATCGAGGCTCTCAAGCAGGCCTGAGTTGCAGGCGCGAGCGTGCGCAAAATGCTGCTGCTTGACGGCGTGTCGGGCCGCAGACGCGCACGCTCGCGGTGCAAGGGGCTAGAGCCGGGCGGCCAATTCAGTGCCCTGGCGAATGGCGCGTTTGGCGTCGAGCTCGGCCGCCAATGCCGCTCCACCGATGACATGGGGCGAGATTCCGTGCTCGCGAAGCCCGGCTTCGAGGTCGCGGACCGACTCCTGCCCGGCGCAGATCACCACGTTGTCGACGGGAAGAACGCGAGCATCGGTCCGGTCGGCCCCGAAGCTGATGTGCAGACCCTCGTCGTCGATGCGTTCGTAGTTGACGCCGGATAGCTGGTGCACGCCTTTGGCTTTCAATGACGCGCGGTGCACCCAGCCGCTCGTCTTGCCGAGATTGCGGCCTTGCGGACCCTTGGTGCGCTGCAGCAGATACACCTCGCGGACGGCGGGGGCGGGCAGCGGCGTCACCAGTGCACCGCGGGCCTCTTGCGGATCGGCGGCGCCCCATTCGGCTTTCCATTCCTTGAGGTTCAGCGTGGGGGATTGATCGGTCGTCAGGAACTCGCTGACATCGAATCCGATGCCCCCGGCGCCGATGACGGCGACGGACCGGCCCACCGGAGCGCCCATGATGGCCTCGGCGTAGGTGAGCACCTTCGGATGATCGATTCCGGGAATGTCGGGCATTCGCGGCGTGACGCCGGTGGCCAGCACCACGTCGTCGAATCCGGCAAGCTCCTTGACACCGGCGCGCACGCCAAGCCGTACGTCCACGTCGTGCTTGTCCAGCATGGTGGTGTAATAGCGGATCGTCTGGTCGAACTCCTCCTTGCCGGGAATCCTTCTGGCCAAGTCGAATTGACCGCCGATGGTAAAGCCGGCCTCGAACAACGTCACCCGATGGCCACGTTGGGCGGCGCTCACCGCGGTTGCGAGCCCGGCCGGGCCCGCGCCGACGACGGCCACCGATCGGGCGCGGCGCGTCGGGCCAAGGATCAACGACGTCTCACGACCGGCCCGCGGATTGAGCAGGCACGACACCTTCTTGTGCACGAAGGCGTGATCCAAACATGCCTGGTTGCAGGCGATGCAGGTGTTGATCTCGTCGGCATGGTCGGCGGCGGCCTTGCGAACCCAGTCCGGATCGCTCAGCAGTGGCCGCGCCATCGAGATCAATTGCACGTGGGTATCGGCGAGGATCTGTTCGGCCGTCTGCGGCATGTTGATGCGGTTGGACGCCACGACCGGGATGCGCACGTGTTCGGCCACCGCGCTACTGATGTCGACGAATGCGCTGTTGGGCACCGACGTGACGATGGTCGGCACCCGGGCTTCGTGCCAGCCGAAGCCCGAGTTGATGATCGTCGCCCCGGCCGCTTCGACTTCCGTTGCCAGCGCGATGATCTCGTCCCAGGTCTGGCCGTCTTCGACATAGTCGGCCATCGACATGCGGTAGCAGACGATGAAATCCGTTCCGACGGCCTGTCGAACGCGGCGCACGATCTCGACGGGGAACCGGCGCCGGTTCGATGGCGAACCGCCCCACTTGTCCGTGCGCTTGTTGGTGCGGAGAGCAAGGAACTGATTGAGCAGATATCCTTCGCTGCCCATGATCTCGACGCCGTCGTACCCGGCTTCGCGGGCCAGCAGTGCGCACCGGACGAAGTCGTCGATGGTGCCGTCGACATCGCGCAGCGCGCGGGGGCGGAACGGATTGATCGGTGCCTTGATGGACGAGGCACTCACCGAAAACGGGTGATAGGCATAGCGTCCCGCGTGCAGGATCTGCAGCAGGATCTTGCCTTCCGCGTCGTGGACGGCAGACGTGATCTTGCGGTGTCGTCGTGCCTCGGTCGACGACACGAGCTGTGAGGCGAACGGCAGCAGCCAGCCTGTTTTGTTGGGAGCGTATCCGCCGGTGATGATCAACCCGACGCCGCCGCGGGCCCGCTCGGCGAAGTACTCGGCGAGCTTGCCGGTGTCGTGTGCGCGGTCCTCCAGGCCGGTGTGCATCGAGCCCATCACCACGCGGTTGCGTAGGGTGGTGAAGCCAAGTTCCAACGGCGATAACAGGTTTGGATAGCTCATCAAGGCTCCCTCAGTGCGGCTGAGACTTCGGAAAGCCAGTCGATGGCGCTCTCCTCGGCGCGGATCCCGCCACGCAGCACCAAATACTGATGTAGAGCACTGCCACTGAGCGCCGCTGGATTCGGAAACTGTCGCTTCTCGTATCCCCGGTAGGTGTCCAGCAGGGCAACGCGTTCGGCGCGTAGCGCGTCGATCTGAGACCGCAGCGCGGCGACGTCCCCGTATGCGGCCGCGCGGACTTTCACGGCCAGGTCACGCGTTCGGTTGTCGGCCACCGAGCCGCCCCGGCCGCTCAAGGGTTCGGCGATCCAGCGCGCCAGCTCGGCGCGGCCGGCGTCGGACACGGTGTAGACCTTCTTGTCCGGACGCCCGCGTTGAACGACGGGCGTGACGTGTACCCAGCCATCGTTCTCCATCGCTCGGAGCGTGCGGTAGATCTGCTGGTGCGAGGCCGCCCAGAAGTAGCCGATCGAGCGGTCGAACCGATGGGCGAGTTCGTAACCCGAACCGGCCTGTTCGCAGAGCGACACCAGGATGGCGTGTGGCAGGGCCATGTCCGCACAGTAGGCGGTACCGGTGGTCCTATGCAACAAGTTGCAGTGCAGCAAAGTGCATAGGGGGTGGCTACTAGGCGAGGTGTATCTGCAACGTTTAGTATCAGTAACCACGCGCCACCCATAACTGGGCGGCGCGTGAAGTTAGGGCACACTGAGACGCGCGTCCAAGTATGGGCAACGCATACTGTCGCGACGGACTCACGAGTCCTGACCACACGTACCCGACCAGCAGCCCACTGGACAGGAGAGACATCAGTGACGTACGTCATTGCCGAACCCTGCGTCGACGTCAAAGACAAGGCATGCATCGAGGAATGCCCCGTCGACTGCATCTACGAGGGTGCACGCATGCTGTACATCCACCCCGACGAGTGCGTGGACTGCGGTGCATGCGAGCCGGTCTGCCCGGTCGAGGCCATCTACTACGAAGACGATGTGCCGGACCAGTGGAGCAGCTACACGCAGAGCAACGCTGATTTCTTCTCCGAGCTCGGCTCGCCGGGCGGTGCCTCCAAGGTGGGCCAGACGGACAACGATCCGCAGGCCATCAAGGATCTGCCGCCGCAGGGTGAGGACTGATCACGGTCGGGACTGACCTCGAGCCCGTGCGCCAGCGCCGTTCAGCGATATTGCCGGAGTTCCCGTGGGACACCCTGGCCGACGTCACCGCGCTGGCACGCTCGCACTCTGACGGCATCGTCGACCTTTCGGTAGGCACTCCGGTAGACCCGGTCGCCCCGGTGATCCGGGAGGCGCTGGCCGCCGGTAGTGCCGCACCCGGTTATCCGACGACCGCGGGGACGGCTGCGCTGCGCGAGGCGATGGAGAAGGCGCTTCAGCGTCGCTACGGCATCACCGAGTTGACGCCGGATGCCGTGCTGCCGGTGATCGGTACAAAAGAGCTCATCGCCTGGCTGCCGACACTGCTCGGCCTCGGCCCGGACGATCTCGTCGTCGTACCCGAACTCGCCTACCCGACCTACGAGGTCGGCGCGCTTCTGGCCGGGACGCAGGTCCTGCGCGCAGACTCGCTGACGCAGCTCGGCCCTCAAGTGCCCGCGCTGATCTATCTGAACTCCCCGAGCAATCCGACCGGCCGGGTGTTGGGTGTCGAACATCTGCGCAAAGTGGTGTCGTGGGCGCGGCAACGCGGCGTGCTGGTCGCCTCAGACGAGTGCTATCTGGGCTTGAGCTGGGATGCGCATCCGCTCAGCGTGCTGCATCCTTCCGTCTGCGACGGCGACCATACCGGGCTGCTCGCCATTCATTCGCTGTCGAAGACGTCCTCGCTGGCCGGCTACCGAGCCGGTTTCGTCGCGGGTGACCCGGCCGTGGTCGCCGAGCTGCTCGCGGTCCGCAAGCACGCCGGGATGATGGTCCCGACGCCGGTGCAGGTGGCCATGATCGCCGCCCTCGACGACGACGACCATGAAGTGGTGCAGCGCGAGCGGTACGCGCATCGCCGCGACCTGTTGTTGCCCGCGTTCCGCGCGGCCGGATTCACCGTCGAACACTCCGAGGCGGGCCTGTATTTGTGGGCCACACGTGGTGAGCCGTGCCGCGAAACCCTGAAGTGGCTGGCCGGGCGGGGCATTCTCGTCGCACCCGGCGAGTTCTACGGACCGGCCGGTGCGCAGTACGTGCGGGTTGCGCTGACGGCCACGGACGAGCGCATCACCGCTGCGGTGCAGCGATTGACCTGAGCTGCGGTGCAGCGATTGAGCTGAGCTGCGGTGCAGCGATTGACCTGAGCCGCGGTGCAGCGGCTCTCAGCCCAGTAGCCCGAGCGACATCGCCGTTGTGACCGCCGCGGTGCGGTCCGACACCTCGAGCTTGTTGAACGCGCGCAGCAGATGCGTCTTCACGGTCGCCTCGCTGATGTGCAGTTCGCGGCCGATGTCGGCGTTGGTCTTGCCCTTCGCCACCAACGCGAGCACCTCGACCTCGCGCGCGGACAGTGACGCAGGAGCGCGCATCAGGCCGAACAACCGGCTCGCCACCGACGGCGCCAGCACGGTCTTGCCGGCGGCGGCGTCGCGCACCGCCGTTGCCAACTGTGCGCGGGACGCGTCTTTGAGCAGATAGCCCGCCGCGCCTGCCTCGACGGCGCGCAGGATGTCGGCGTCGGATTCGTAGGTGGTGACGACGACGACGCGAGTCGACGCCGAGGCGGCCAGGATGCGTTCGGTCGCAGCGACGCCGTCGACGCCGGGCATCCGCAGATCCATGAGAACCACGTCCGGGCGCAGGGATTCGGCCATCGTGATCGCCTCGGCGCCCGAGGCCGCCTCGCCGACGACCTCGAGATCTTCCTCGGCGTCGATCATGCCGCGCAGCCCTTCCCGGACCACCGGGTGATCATCGACCAACAGCACTGTCGTCGTCATGCCGGAACCTCGATGTCGATTCGCACGCCGGGCGGTGATGACACCGTCACCGTGCCACCCGCCTGGCCGACCCGCGCGCGGATACCCTGCAGGCCGAAGCCGTCTTGGTGGTCGTCGGGGAGTCCGATCCCGTTGTCCGACAACGTCAACTGCACCGAATCTGCCGCGGCGCGCAGCGTCACGGTGACTGCACTGGCGTGGGCGTGCTGGCGGATGTTGGCCAGTGACTCCTGGGTGGCGCGCAGCAGGACGACGTCGGTGGCCATGCCGAGCGCGGGCAACTGCTCATCGACGTGCACCGCCACCGGTATGCCGGTCTCGGCGGTCAGGCGCTCGCATTGCCTGCGGATCGCCGCGGGCAGCGAGTCGGCGCCGAGGGCGGCGGGCGTGAGGTCGGCGACCATGACCCTGGCCTCGGCAAGGTTTTCGCGTGCCGTGGACTCGATGAGCTCGACGTGGTTGACGGCGGCGGCGCGGTCGGTTTCCAGCTCGACCTGTACGGCCTGCGCGAGCGCGACGATGCTGGTGAACCCTTGCGCGAGCGTGTCGTGGATCTCGCGCGACAGGCGCTCGCGTTCGGCGGCCGCACCGGCCAGCCGGGACAGCCGTGCCGATTCGGCACGGGACGCGGCGAGTTCGGACACCACGTCCGCGAGCATCCTGCGCTGTTTCATCGAGGTCATGATGACCGTGCCGATGACGGGTGCACTCACCACGCCGATGGCGGTAATAGCAATGGCCAGTGGGAGATTCGGGGAGCGGATGTCACCGAGCAGCGTCAGTGACAACGGCACGAGGTTCACCACGGTGGTCACGGCGAGCGCGGCCGCGAGCGGCAGGGTCGCGAAAAACAGTGGATACAGCGCGGGTATCGCGGTGACCGCGACTGGTGAAGCCCACATGGCGAGCACCCACAGCGCAACGACGACGACGATGAAGCTGACTGTGCGCCAGGAGGTCTCATCGCTGCGAATGACATCGTTCCCGACGGCCGCGATGACCGCCAGGAGTGCCGCGAGCGCACACACCGCCAACACCACATGTCCACCGAACCGGCCCTGCAGCAACACGACCGCGACCATGGCGACCACGATCAGGCCCGCCACGTAGCCTTTCCACAGCCAATGCCACTCGCTGCCCCGGGCCGTCGGCGCCGTCATCCTGCCGATGCTAGCGCTCAGCTGTCCACCCAGTTGCCGTGAAAGCCATGCGGCACGCGGACCGGAATGTGCACGGTGGCCACCGTCTCCAGCGTCTGCCCGTCGAGCAGGATCAGGTCGCTGCGGTCCGCGGCGTGGTCGTAGACGAAGCCCATCAGGACGCCGTCGTTCTCCTCGGAATCGGGACCCGACGGGACGAACACGAACTCGCCGGGCTCGCGCCCCGGCCCGAAGGACACATGCTCGCTGGTGCCGGTGGCCAGGTCATGGCGCAGGATCGACTCGGGCGCGGTGATTCCCGGCGCATGCGGGGTATAGCCGACGGCGTAGCCGTACCGATGCCGCAGGCCGACGAGGCGTTCGTCGACCCGCGGGAACTCCTGGGGCGTGTCGTCCAGGCGTTCTTCGTCGACCTTGCCTGTCGCGAGGTCGACGGTCCACCGGTCGAGTGTGCGGGCGTTGGTGAACTGCTCCTCGGGGGCGAACACCGACTCGTGCCGCACCACGTCGAGCACAATCCGCTCACCCTCGGGTCCGGATTCGTCGTAGGCGTTGAGCGGGTGGAACACGTAGCAGGGATCGACCTCGAACCACCGGATGTCGGCGGCCGTACCGGCCCTGGGAAATACACCGATGCGTGCTTGCCGCTCGGGCGCCCAGCGATACGGAAACGCGCCGAGCGCCGAGGTGCCGCCGTTTTCGGAGGCCCGGATGACGGCGCGGACGACGAAATCGGGCGCGGCGTGGTGAGAGGCGAACCGGCTGAGCCACCGTGCGGCGGCCTTGGTCGGCCGGCTGGTCATCTGGCCGGAGAAGTCCAGTGCGACCGGCAGGTCGTAGATCACGACGTAGTGCTCGGTCAGCGAGAAGTCGTGCATCATCGTCTGTGCGCGCAGTGGTATGTCGACGGTCCTGCGCACCTTGCCGTGCACATCGGTGACTGTGTACTGCACCAGGTTGCCGCGCATGGGGTGGTAGGACACCGCGTGCAGCTCGCCGGTCAGCGGATCGCGTTTGGGGTGCGCGGTGTAGCCGGCCATCAACGTCCCGCAGAAGTCCGAGCCGCCAATGGTCTCCAGCTCGTCGTCGAGTTCATAGGGCCGGACGCCGGACTCGGTGAGGGCCAGCGTGCGGCCTGCGTGCCCGATGACGTTGGTGTTGGCCGCGAAGTCGAGACCGGCGCGACGCGGTCCGCCCGGCCAGCGCTCACCGAGCTTGCGGGCCACGTCGGCCGACCGGACCCAGCGGTTGCGGTACCACTGTGCCTTGCCGTCGCGCAGCCGCAGTCCGTGCACCATCCCGTCGCCGAGGAACAGGTGATATCGCGCGGGGTCCGGATTGCCGACCGAATTGGGACCGTTGCGCAGGTAACGCCCGTCGAGATAATCGGGAATGGTGCCGGTGACGGCCAGGTCCAAGGCCGTCGTTTCCTGGTGAACCGGCGCGTAATTGCCGGCGAGATAGACGTTTTCGGATTCTCGTGCCGTCAGTGCCGTTGTCATGCATTCATGGTCTGGTCTCTACGCGACGACCGCGACGACCTGGCGGCTGATTGTGCTGTCAGTCGAATGGTTGACAGTGTCCGATGAGCTTCACGCCGTCGCCCGCAAGCTCAGCGAAAGCAAGAGCCGTACATCGGGATCGGAGAGCGGTGTGCCCAGGAGGTTTTCCAGGCGGCGGACCCGATAGCGGACGGTGTTGGGGTGAACGTGTAGCCACTGTGCGGCGGCGGCGATGTCACCGAAACTGTCGAGATACGCGCGCAACGTGTCGGCGAGCATGGGTTCGTCGGTTCGCAGTGCGCGCACCCGCGGATCGATCAGCCGGTCGTCGGCGGCGATCGCGGTGACGATCTCGTCGAGCAACACCGTGGTGCGCGCCTCGGCCAGGGACGTGACCTGGCCGAGCGCACCGGGGTGACGTTCGGCGCTGTCGAGCACGCGGTCCACCTCGGCGCGGGCGGCGGCTGCCCCGGCCAGTCCGGCAACCGGCGCCGCGATCACGGCGTGCACCTCGAGACCGAGCTCGGAGCGCAGCGCTGCCACAGTCCCACGGATCCACGACGTCACCGCGGCCGGCTTTCCCGTGCTCGGGAACAGCACGTAGACCCGCGTGCGAACCGACGCCACCTGTGCGTCGTGGCGAAAAGCGCTGGCGCTCAGGGACAGTACGTCGGCCAGGCGGGCACCCGCCGAACTGCCGTCGAATCCGATCAGCGCGGCCCGGCCGTCGAGCGGAACGCCGAGTTCGCGCGCGACGAATTCGATGTCGACAGGGTCGTCGTCGTCTCGCAGCCCGAGCAGTTCCTGCACACGGATGGCGTGCGTCGACGGGGTCGCGGCCAAACGGGCCATGATGCGTGCGGCGAGCACGGCTGCGCCGCGTAAGACGTCGTCGGCGTCCTCGGCCAGCGGGCGGCTGCCCTGCTGAACCCAGATCGTGCCGGCGAATGCGGGTGCTCGACGCTCGTCGGCGGCCGGTTGGAAGATGCCGATCGCCGACCGTGGCCGCAAACCCAACTCGGGACGCTCGGCAACGCGCACCACCTCGGGTTTGGCGCGCAGCGCATCGAAGATGCCCCACTGGGCGATCCACGCGAGGTGTTCCGACGGCCCCGCGCGGCCGAGGATCGACAGCCGCCGCAGTTCGTCCGCCTCGTCGTTGGATGCCGAGTACGCCAGCACGTGCGACTGGGCGTCTTCGATGCTCACCATGCCGTGCGTACGGTCGGCGATCGACTGGGCCAGCCCGAACAGGTCGGTTCCCGAATCGTGCAGCGCGCGGTCACCGTGATGTTCGAAGACGTGGTTGACCAGCCGGTAGAGCCGCTCCCAGCGTGCCCGCGGGTCGACGGCGACCACGGCGGTTCCAGCGCCCGCGGCGCGGGCCACCACAGCCGGTGACGGCTCTTTGATGAAGATCGCGGCCGGCGCTCGCCTTGCGGTCTGGTGGTCGACCCAGTTCAGCGCGTCGGTTTCCGAGATGCCCAACAGGAAGAACAGATCGGCCGATCCGGCGGCCGGGGCCAGCCCGAGCCGCACGTCGTCGGAATCGATGAGCGCCGCCGACGCCACTGGCAGATCGAGCCCGCGCGGTGCCTGCACGAGCCGGACCAGCGTGGCGTCCAGCGCCAACAGCAGTTGTCCGAGGCTGACACCGGTGGCCCGCATGTTGTCCGATTCTACTGACGGCCACTCGCACTGTTGTGTGATCGGACAAGGGTTACGTGGATCACGTCGGGGATTCTTATGGCATGGATGCCATCACCGACGTGCCGATGCCGGCCAACGAGCCGGTCCACGACTATGCACCGGGCTCGGGTGAACGCACCCGGCTCACCGCGGCCCTGTCCGAACTCCAGGGCGCTCCGATCGATCTGCCGCATGTCATCGGCGGCGACCACCGGATGGGCGGGGGCACGCGCATCGACGTCGTGCAGCCCCACCGTCATTCGGCTCGGTTGGGCACCTTGACCAACGCCGAGCACGCCGACGCGTCGGCGGCGATCGACGCCGCGCTCGCCGCGAAGCACGAATGGGCCGCGCTGCCGTTCGACGAACGCGCCGCAGTCTTCTTGCGTGCCGCCGATCTCCTGTCGGGCCCCTGGCGGGAGAAGATCGCCGCGGCGACGATGCTGGGGCAGTCCAAAACCGCCTACCAGGCCGAGATCGACGCGCCGTGCGAGTTGATCGACTTCTGGCGTTTCAACGTCGCGTTCGCGCGCCAGATCCTGGCCCAGCAGCCGATCAGCAGCCCCGGCGTCTGGAACCGGACCGATCACCGGCCGCTGGAAGGTTTCGTCTACGCGATCACGCCGTTCAACTTCACCGCGATCGCGGGCAACCTGCCCACCGCACCCGCACTGATGGGCAACACCGTGGTGTGGAAACCGTCGCCGACCCAGACCTTCGCGGCGTACCTGACCATGCAACTGCTGGAGGCCGCTGGACTTCCGCCGGGTGTGATCAACCTGCTCACCGGCGACGGAATCGCGGTTTCCGAAGTGGCCCTTGCCGATCCGCGACTCACGGGCATCCACTTCACCGGATCGACCGCGACCTTCCAGCACCTGTGGCGCGAGGTCGGCGCCAACATCGACCGCTACCACACCTACCCGCGGCTGGTGGGGGAGACCGGCGGCAAGGATTTCGTGCTGGCGCATGCGTCGGCTCAGCCGGACGTGTTGCGCACGGCACTGATCCGCGGCGCGTTCGACTACCAAGGCCAGAAGTGTTCGGCCGCGTCGCGCGCGTTCGTGCCGCGGTCGGTGTGGCACGAGATGGGTGACGACTTCCTCTCGGCCACCTCCGAACTGGCGTACGGCGATGTCACCGACCTGTCCAACTACGGCGGTGCGGTGATCGACGAGCGGGCGTTCGCCAAGAACGTCAAGGCCATCGAGAGGGCGAAGAGCGCCGCCGGGGTCACCATCGCGGCGGGCGGTGAATACGACGATAGCGTTGGCTATTTCGTACGACCTACCGTGCTTCTGTCCGACGACCCGACCGACGACGCGTTCTGCACCGAGTACTTCGGGCCGATCCTCGCCGTGCACGTCTATCCCGACTCCGACTACGACAAGATTCTCGATGTCGTCGACACCGGCGCACGCTACGGGCTCACCGGCGCGGTGATCGCCGACGACCGCGCCGCCGTGCTTCAGGCGCAGGACCGGTTACGTTATGCCGCAGGCAATTTCTACATCAACGACAAGCCGACGGGTGCCGTCGTCGGGCAGCAGCCGTTCGGTGGATCCCGGGCATCGGGCACCAACGACAAGGCGGGCTCGGCGCTCAACTTGTTGCGGTGGACCTCGGCGCGGTCGATCAAGGAGACCTTCGTGCCGTCGACCAACCACACCTACCCCCACATGGAGGCCTGACCATGGGCGTCTTCGATCGCGTCGCGCGACCGGCGATCCTGGCGGCGTCGCGCTCGCAGCGCCTGCGCCACACCGCCGAACGGCTGTCGGTGACCCGTAAGGTGGTGGACCGGTTCGTCGCCGGCGAGACCATTCCCGATGCCCTCGATGCTGTTGTGGCGCTGCGTGGTTCGGGGCGCCTCGTCACCATCGACTACCTCGGTGAGGACACGACGAGCAGTGAGGATGCCGAGCATACGGTACGGGCCTACCTGGCGCTGCTCGACGGACTGCAACTGCGTGCCGAGGCCGAAATGCCGGTCCGCCCACTGGAGGTGTCGCTCAAGCTCTCTGCGCTGGGCCAGGCGTTGCCGCGGGACGGCGAGAAGATCGCGCTCGAGAACGCGCACACCATCTGTACGAAGGCACGGGAAGTCGGCGCATGGGTGACCGTCGACGCCGAGGATCACACCACCACTGACTCCACCTTGTCGATCGTTCGCGACCTGCGGACTGAGTTCGACTGGCTGGGCACGGTCCTGCAGGCCTACCTCAAGCGCACGCATGGTGATTGCGAGGAGTTCGCCGCGGCGGGTGCCCGTATCCGGCTGTGCAAGGGCGCCTACGACGAGCCTGCGTCGGTGGCCTACCGCGACACCGACGAGGTCACCGACTCCTATCTGCGCTGCCTGAGAACGCTCATGGGCGGCCGCGGATATCCGATGGTCGCCTCGCACGATCCGGTGATCATCGACGCCGTACCCGCCCTGATCCGCGAATTCGGCCGGGGGATCGACGATTTCGAATACCAGATGCTCTACAACATCCGCGACGCCGAGCAGCGACGGTTGGCCGATGCCGGCAACCATGTACGGGTGTACGTGCCGTTCGGATATGAGTGGTACGGCTACTTCGTGCGCAGGCTCGCCGAACGCCCGGCCAACCTGACGTTCTTCCTGCGTGCGTTGGCTGAACGCGCCTGACGTTCACTGCCGAACACCTTGCCCCGCAACATTTCCCGGTGGCGGCGTCAACCCTGGTGAAGTAAGAGCATCGCCCACGCTGCGATACTCTGCGCGTCGGTGATGCCGCCGTCGCGAATCATCCGCTCGACCTCGGCGCGGGTGAACCATTCGCTGTGCATGTCCTGTTCTTCGTGCTCGCGTTCGTGGTCGCCCTCGGTCAGCCCGGTCGCCAGGAACACCCAACCCCGCTGGCTGCTCATACCCGGTGCGACGTCGAGTTGGCCGAGCCGCACCACGCTGGCCGCGCGGAGCCCGGTTTCCTCGCGAAGCTCACGCTCAGCCAATTCTGCGGGTTCGAGGTGTTGCTGTTCAGGTGCAGTGCCCTGCGGGAACTCCCAGCGCCGCAGCCCGAGCGGATACCGGAACTGCTCCACGAGGTGAAATCGGTCACCATCGCACGGGATCACCAGTGCGTAGGTCGGTTTGTCCACCACCGCGTAGACCCCGCTACTGCCGTCGGGGCGCACGATGTCGTCCTCACGCAGCGTCAACCAGTTGTTCCGGTACACCTCACGTGTCGAGACCTGCCGGATTACTCCCATCGTTCCATTATCCCGGCGGAGTAGCCTCACATGCGTGTTGCTGGCCTCCTTGAACCCCGCAGCGGTCGCTGCCGGCGCCGATCTCGGCGATGCGGTCCGCATCGACGGTGCTGTGCTCAGCCGCAGCGATATCGTCGGCGCCGCCACCTCGGTCGCCGAACGCGTTGCCGCCGCCCAACGGGTCGCCGTCCTGGCGACACCGACCGCGACCACCGTGCTGGCGATCACCGGATGCTTGATCGCCGGCGTGCCGGTGGTGCCGGTGCCCGCCGACGTCGGGGCCACCGAGCGCCGTCACATCTTGACGGATTCGGGCGCTCAGGCCTGGCTGGGGGAGCGGCCCGACGAAACGGAAGGGCTGGCGCACATTCCCGTCCGGCTGCATGCCCGGTCCTGGCACCGCTATCAGGAGCCCGCGCCGGATGCGACCGCGATCATCATGTACACATCCGGCACCACCGGCCCGCCCAAAGGGGTACCGATGAGCCGGCGGGCGATCGCCGCGGATATCGACGCTCTGGCGACGGCCTGGCAGTGGACCGCTGACGATACCCTGGTGCACGGGCTGCCTCTCTTTCACGTCCATGGTTTGGTGCTGGGACTGATCGGCTCCCTGCGGATCGGAAACCGCTTCGTACACACCGGGAAACCCTCACCCGCTGCCTATGCCGAGGCGCAGGGGTCGCTGTACTTCGGTGTGCCGACCGTCTGGTCGCGGGTGGTCAACGACCTCGACGCGGCGCTGGCCCTGTCGTCGGCGCGTCTGCTCGTGTCGGGTAGTGCACCGCTGCCGGTACCGGTGTTCGAGCAGTTGACCAAGCTCACCGGCAAGCCGCCGGTGGAACGCTATGGCAGCACCGAATCGCTCATCACCTTGAGCACGTTCGCCGACGGTGAGCGCAGACCGGGTTGGGTCGGGTTACCGCTTGCCGGGGTACACACGCGACTGGTCGACGACGACGGCGCACCGGTGCCCCACGACGGCGAAACCATTGGGCGGCTGCAGATCAAGGGGCCCATGGTGTTCGACGGCTACCTCAATCGACCCGATGCCACCGCAGAGGCATTCGATGCGGACGGCTGGTACCGCACCGGGGATGTCGCGGTGATCGACGAAGGCGGGATGCACCGCATCGTCGGCCGGGAGTCGGTCGACCTGATCAAGTCCGGTGGCTATCGCGTCGGCGCCGGTGAGATCGAAGCGGTGCTGCTCGGCCATCCCGGCGTCAGCGAGGTCGCCGTCGTCGGCGTGGCCGACGACGATCTCGGCCAGCGCATCGTCGCGTTCGTCGTCGGCGACGCTGAGCCGGCAGCCCTGATCGACTATGTCGCACAGCAGCTTTCGGTGCACAAGCGGCCACGGGAAGTGCGGCTCGTCGAGAGCTTGCCCCGCAATGCGATGGGGAAGGTCCTGAAAAAGGAGCTCGCGCAATGGGGTTGAGGTTCTCTGAGATCTGCATCGACGCCCGCGATCCCGAAGCGTTGGGTGCGTGGTGGGCGCAGGCCCTGGGCTGGCCGAAGCACACCGATTCCGACGGTGACGTGGTGCTGACCCCGCCGGCCGGTGCCGGCCCCATCTGGTTGTTCCTCGCGGTGCCTGACGACAAGGTGGTCAAGAACCGCCTGCACCTCGACTTCACCCCCGACGACCAGGGTGCCGAGGTGGACCGCCTGATCGGCCTCGGCGCCCGGCATGTCGACATCGGCCAGGGCGAACAGACGTGGGTGGTGTTGGCAGACCCCGAGGGCAACGAGTTCTGCGTGCTGGCCGCCGACTGACCGGTGACAATGGGCTGATGGATCAGGGACAGCTGGCCGACTTCCTTCGCACCCGACGTGAAGCGCTGACACCCGAGGACGTGGGATTGCCCGCCGGTCCTCGCAGGCGAACCGTCGGATTGCGCCGTGAGGAGGTCGCGGCACTCGCGCTGATCTCGACCGACTATTACTGCCGCATGGAGCAGCGGCGTGCACCGCAGCCGTCGGCGGACGTGTTGGTCTCGTTGGCGCGCGCGCTGAGGTTGTCGCTGGACGAACGCGACCACCTGTTCCGGCTGGCCGGGCACAACGCCCCGGCCAGACTACCCACCGGGGATCATGTCAGCCCGGCCACGATGCGGATTCTGGATCGCCTGCAAGACACACCGGCTCAGGTGATGTCGGCGTTGGGCGAGACGCTGGTGCAGACCCCGCCGGCGCGGGCTCTGCTCGGTGAGGAAACGACCTACCAAGGCTTCGCGCGCAGCGTTGTGTACCGATGGTTCACCGACGACGCGTCCCGCGAGCTGTATCCGGTCGACGATCGCCCCGCCATCGGGCTGTCATACGCTGCCGGCGCCAGAATGGCCTATGCGCGCGACGGTGCCGGCTCGCGAGCCGCCCAGATCGTCGACGACCTGCTGAGCCGCAGCGCCGAGTTCGCCGAACTGTGGAAGCGCCACGACGTCGGGCATGCTCCCGAACTGACCAAACGCATCGTGCATCCGAAACTCGGTGTCCTAGAGGTGCAATGCCAGATCCTGCACGACGCGGTGCAATCGCACAGCCTGTTGGTGTTCACCGCCGAACCCGGGACCACCAGCCACGCCAAACTCACTGCGCTGGGCGCCGACCCGGAGTCCTACCTGCGCGACCTCCCCGCCGATGCGCGGGTGAGCCAGTGAGTTTCAACCGTCGAATCGGTGGTGGCCGATGACCGTGGCCAGTTTCAGCTTGGTGTGGCTTTCCGAACCCGGCACCGTCAGGTAGATCACCACCCGCCGGTTGCGGTCCCTGTCGAACAACACCTCGCGCTGCAAGTCGATCACACCGAGTGCGGGATGAACGACACGGCAGGGCCGGTTGACCCGGACCGCGTCCAGCGGCGGTTCACGCCGCCACATCTCGGCGAACTCCGCGCTGCGGCGCAGCAGAAGCTTCACCAATTCCGCTGCTGCTGCGCCGAGTTCACCATCCATCCGGCTTCGGCGCAGATCGCGGACGATCTCGTGACCGATGGTTACGTGCTCATCCACATCGTGGCGTTGCCGTTCGGCTGGGTCGGTGAACCACCGGTAATAACCACTTCGCGACCAACCGGTGAAGCCGGACGCGTCGCCGAAAAGTGCCTTCGCCGAGGGTGTCTGATGCAGCACCCCGCCCAGCGCGTCGACGGCCATGGCCGGTGTGTCGGCCAATCGGCCCAATACGTGCATGACGCCGGGGTTCACATGCGCCGTACCGAGGGTCTGCGCGGCGACGTCATAGCCCGCCGCACTGAACAACCGGTCCCGGTCGGCTCGAGCGAACCGGAGGCCGCGAGCGATGTTGGCGAGCATGGTCGGCGACGGGCGAGGGCCGCAGCGGCGTTCCAGCCTGCCGTAGTAGGCAGACGACACCGAACACAACGCGGCGACCTCGTCGCGGCGCAGACCAGGCGTGCGCCGGCGCGGGCCCCGCGGGAGACCGACGTCTTCTGGCTGCAACACTCGCCGGCGCGCACGCAACAGATCGGCCACATCAGCGAGATCGGCCTCGGCGGATTCCACAACACGATGGTGGGTGAGGCGACCAGGCGGCGGGAGGACCCGGTCATCGGGGGATCGGCGATCAGTGGATAAACCGCCCCTGAATGCGCCATCAGGAACCTGACAGCTTGGAATCACAGAGCTGACAACGCACCGAGGAGACTGTGATGCCGCGCAATGCAGAAGTTCACGTGCCGGACCTGAGCGGCAAACTGGCCGTGATCACCGGTGGCAGCGACGGCATCGGTTTCGGGCTCGCCGGGCGGTTGGCGGCTGCCGGTGCCGAGGTCATTCTGCCGGTGCGCAACACCGACAAAGGTCGTGGCGCCGTTGACCGCATCAAAATCGCCACGCCCGGTGCCCGGGTCGGTATCCGTCGTCTGGATCTGTCATCGTTGCAGTCCGTCGCCGACCTTGCCGGTGAGCTGGTCGACGAGGGACGACCGGTGCACCTGTTGATCAACAACGCAGGCGTGATGAGCCCACCGAACCGCCAAACCACCGTCGACGGTTTCGAACTGCAGTGGGGCACCAACCATCTCGGGCATTTCGCGCTCACCGCGCGGCTGCTGCCTGTGCTGCGGGCGGGCCGGGCGCGGGTGACGACCCAGTCGAGCATCGCCGCCGAAAGAAACGCCATCAACTGGGACGATCTGAACTTCGAGAAGTCCTACTCGGAGAGCAAGGCATACAGCCAGTCCAAGATCGCCAACCTGATGTTCGGTCTCGAGCTCAACCGCCGCAGCGAGCGCGCCGGATGGGGCATCACCAGTAACGTCTCACACCCCGGCGTGACACCGACCAACCTGCTGGCCGCCCAACCGCATATGGGTCGCAGCCGCGACACGCTTCAGGTCCGCGTGGTCCGCCTGATGGCCCGGCTGGGCTTGGTCAACAAATCCGTCGACGAGGGCATGCTGCCCGCGCTGTATGCCGCCACCAGCCCGCACGCGCAGGGCGGTAAATTCTACGGGCCCAGCGGGTTCCGGCATCTGGCTGGCTCACCTGCCGAGCAGGACGTCTACAAACCGGCCCGCGACGCCACCGAGGCCGCCCGCCTGTGGGATCTGTCCGAACGGCTCGTCGGCGTCAACTTCGCCATCCGATAGGGCGGGTCGTGTCAGCCCGCGAAACAGTCGTCTTCCCCGCCGGCCGGAAGGGTGGCGTTAGTAGTGGAAAAGTGCGCCACCACACCGGTTTTGTCCACGGCCACGCTGTCGGCGTGCACGCCGAGGGGGAAGTTGTCGGTCTGGCTGGCCAGGAAGTCGTCGAGCATCGGCTGAAGATCGCTGATCGCGCCCATCCCCGGCCCGGTGGCATCGACGATCTGCAAGGCGAGACCACCTTTGGCGCTGACCTCCGGTTTCACGGTGACGCTGGCCAGCAGGCTGTTGAGTTCCAGCGTGCCGTCGTCGGGGTTGCTCGTCACGTCGGTCACCAGCTGGCCGAGCACCGGAATCGCCGATTGGATCGATTCCTTGATGCCGTCCGCCGGCCAGGTCACGTCGGCGTCGAGGGAACCCATCGTTCCGGCGCTACCCGGACCGTCTTCGAGCCGCAGATTCCGGATGGCGATGTCGAACCGCATGCCTTTGGCTTCGCGGATCTGCCGACCGGCAGTCTGGATGTCGATGACCGTGTAATCCCCGGTGAAGTGCTGCCACAGGAACGGCGGCATCGACGCGAGTTGCACCGTGGACGAATCGCCCATCAAGCACTGCAGCGTCGCGGAGACGATGCTCTTGGCGCGGTCGCGGGCATACCATTCGGCTGCGCCGAGACCCGCCACAACAAGGAGCATGACGATGGCCGCGGTCAACAGGATCTTGGGGCCGCGGCGTTTGGGCGGTGCCTGCGGCTCGGGCGCAGGCAGGTTGCTACGGGCGAACTGGATGGTGGCGTCGTCAAACGGCGAAGGCGCGCTGCCGGGTCGGATCCACGGTTGATCGCCCCTCGGCGGGTATGTCACCCGCCCGATTCTGCCTCACCCACCTCGAGTCAGTTCGCGTGCAGGGCCTCGTTGAGAGTGATGCCGGTGCCGTCCCGCTTGACGACCTCGACCGCACCCGACAGCGAGTTGCGGCGGAACAGCAGATTGCTTGCGCCGGACAGTTCCTTGGCCTTCGTCGTCTGACCGTCGGCGGTGGTCACCTTGGTCCCACCGGTCACGTAGAGGCCGGCTTCGACGACGCAATCGTCGCCGAGCGAGATACCGAGACCCGCGTTGGCGCCGAGCAGACAGCGCTTCCCCACCGAGATGACCTCGGTGCCGCCGCCCGACAACGTGCCCATGATCGACGCGCCGCCGCCGATGTCGGAGCCGTCGTCAACCACGACACCCGCCGAGATCCGGCCCTCCACCATCGAGGTCCCCAGGGTTCCGGCGTTGAAGTTCACGAAGCCCTCGTGCATGACCGTGGTGCCGGAGGCGAGGTGCGCGCCGAGCCGCACCCGGTCGGCGTCGGCGATGCGTACGCCCGTCGGCGTCACGTAGTCGACCATGCGGGGGAACTTGTCGATTCCGTACACCGCGACCGCGCCGCGACGACGCAGCCGGCCACGCGTGGTCTCGAAGCCATCCACCGCGCACGGTCCGAAGTTGGTCCACACCACGTTGGTCAGCTTGCCGAAGATGCCGTCCATGTTGGCTCCGTGCGGGGCGATCAGGCGGTGCGACAGCAGGTGCAGGCGCAGGTAAGCGTCGTGGGTGTCGGCCGGTTTGTCGCCGAGGTCGGCGATCGTCGTGCGTACTGCCACGACCTCGACGTTGCGGTCCTCGTCCTTGCCGGTGAGGCCGGAGAACTCGGCGGGCACGTCGTCGCCGCTCAGCCGGACGGTTCCGGCCGGGCTGTTCGCGCTCAACTCGGGCGCGGGAAACCAGGTGTCCAGGACGGTTCCGTCGGCGGCGATGGTGGCCAGGCCGACGCCAGATGCTGCAGTCACGGAGCTACACGGTACTGGACTAGCCTCGGTGTCCATGGGGCTAGACCTGCGCGCCGATCCGATCGCACTGACGGCGGCGCTCGTCGACATCCCCAGCGAGTCACGACACGAGCAGCGCATCGCCGACGAGATCGAGGCGGCGCTGCGCGCGCAGGCCCCGGCGTTCGAGGTGATCCGCAACGGTGACGCCGTGCTGGCCCGCACCAACCTGGGCCGCCCGTCGCGCGTGATGCTCGCCGGACACATCGACACGGTGCCCGCGGCCGACAACCTGCCGAGCCGCGTGGAAGACGGGGAGATGTACGGCTGCGGCACGTCGGACATGAAGTCCGGTGATGCGGTGTTCCTGCATCTTGCCGCCACGATCGCCGAACCGACGCACGACATCACGCTGGTGATGTACGACTGCGAGGAGATCGAATCGAGCGCCAACGGCCTCGGCCGCATCGAGCGCGAGCTGCCCGACTGGCTCGTCGCCGACGTCGCGATCCTGGGTGAGCCGTCCGGCGGCTACATCGAGGCCGGCTGTCAGGGCACCATCCGCGTCGTCGTCAAGGCCACCGGAACCCGCGCGCACTCCGCGCGATCCTGGCTCGGCGACAACGCGATTCACAAACTCGGTGCGGTCCTCGACCGGCTGTCGGCGTACGAGGCGCGTTCGGTCGACATCGACGGCTGCGTGTACCGGGAGGGCCTCTCGGCGGTCCGAATCGACGGCGGGATCGCCGGCAACGTCATCCCCGACGCCGCGGCCGTCACGGTGAACTTCCGGTTCGCACCGGACCGCAGCGTCGAGCAGGCCGTGGCACACGTGCACGAGGTGTTCGACGGGCTCGACGTGACGATCGAACTGACCGACGCCGCAGCCGGGGCGCTACCGGGGCTGTCGAAACCCGCCGCGGCCGCGTTGATCGCCGCCGCCGGGGGACAGGTGCGCGCCAAGTACGGCTGGACCGATGTCGCGCGCTTCGCCGCGCTGGGGATCCCGGCGGTCAACTACGGGCCCGGCGACCCCAACCTCGCGCACCGCGTCGACGAACGCGTCCCGCTCGATGCCATCACCGCCGCGACCGACATGCTGCGCCGCTATCTGACGAGCTGACCGGGCTACCGTTGGACAGGTGAGCAGTGTTCGCGTCGACAGCTGGATCTGGGCCGTGCGGATCACCAAGACCCGCTCCGCGGCGGCGGCGGCCTGCCGGGGTGGCCATGTTCGCGTCAACGACGTCGCCGCCAAGCCGGCACAGCACGTCAGCCAGGGCGACGAGGTGCGGGTCCGGTTGGACGGCCGCGAACGCATCGTCGAGGTGGTGCGGCCGATCGCCAAACGAGTCGGAGCGCCGATCGCCGCGGAATGCCTGATCGACCGCAGCCCGCCACCTCCGCCCAAGGAGATCCTGGCCGCCGTTCCGGTCCGCGACCGGGGCGCCGGCCGGCCCACCAAACGTGAACGGCGGGAACTGGATCGGTTGCGCGGCTATTCCTGACCGGATAATCGGTTGCACCCGTCGCTATCATGGGTGATTGCAACTGCTGTCGACCGAGGTGGGCTGAAAACATGCTGGGAGACGACGAGATCTCCGGGTAAAACCCCGAGAGCCGATTCTGTCGTCCTGTCCTCACTGCGGTTGCGTGCCGCAGACTCTTCTGGAGTTCCAGCATGTCTATTGTCTGTTCGAATTTGTCGTTTTCGTGGCCCGATGACACCGAACTGTTCTCGGAGCTGTCATTCACCGTCGGACCTGGCCGCACCGGACTCGTCGCACCCAACGGTGCCGGAAAAAGCACGCTGCTCAAGCTGATTGCCGGAGAACTGAAACCGACGGCCGGTTCGGTGACCGTGAACGGCACGGTCGGCTACCTGCCTCAGACCTTGCCCTTCGTCGCCGATCTCACGGTGTCGGCAGTGCTCGGCGTTGAGCCCGTGCTCGATGCGCTCGCGGCGCTGGCCGCAGGTGACGCGAGTGAGGAGATCTTCACGATCATCGGCGATGACTGGGACATCGAGGAGCGGTCACGGGCCCAGTTGGATCGGCTCGGCCTCGCCGAGCTGGAACTCGACCGGAAGATGGGGACGCTGTCCGGCGGGGAAGTGGTGTCGCTGGGTCTTGCGGCGCAACTGCTGAAACGACCCGATGTGCTGCTGCTCGACGAGCCCACCAACAACCTGGATCGATCTCGTTGCGCGGCAACGTCTTTACGCAGCTATCGACGACTATGCCGGGTGTCTGCTGCTGGTCAGTCACGACCGCGTGCTGCTGGACCGGATGGATCAGATCGCCGAGCTGTATCGCGGTGACATCGTCTTCTACGGAGGGAATTTCACCGCATACCAGGAGATCGTGGAAGCCGGTCAGCGGGTGGCCGAGAGCAACATCCGCAACGCCGAACAGCAACTCAAGCGCGAGAAGCGCCAGATGCAGGAGGCTCGCGAGCGTGCGGCGCGGCGGGCGAGCAATGCCGCGCGAAACATCAAGGACGCCGGGTTGCCGAAAATCATTGCGGGCAAGCTCAAACGAGACGCGCAGGAGTCGGCGGCGCGGGCCGACGACGTGCATTCGCGGCGGGTGGACGATGCGCGTTCCCGGCTCGACGACGCCGAACGCGCGTTGCGCGACGACAAGGTCATCGTGCTCGACCTGCCCGACACGGTGGTTCCCGCCGGCCGGACCTTGTTTACGGCGGAGCGAGTGCAGATCAGCCGTGGCGGCCGGAAGTTGTTCGCCGACACGGGAATCGACGTCTCCGTACGGGGACCGGAGCGGATCGCGCTGACCGGTGCCAACGGTGCCGGTAAGTCGACGCTACTGCGGATCATCGACGGGCAGCTCGAGCCGGATTCCGGGATGGTGCAACGCGCCGACGGCCGAATCGCCTACCTGTCACAACGGTTGGATCTGCTCGATCCGGAGCGGACGGTGGCCGAGAGCCTGGCTGCCGCCGCGCCGAGCCTGTCGCACACCCGCAGAATGCATCTGTTGGCGCAGTTCCTGTTTCGCGGCGACCGAATTCACCTGCCGGTCGGCGTGCTGTCCGGGGGCGAGCGGCTGCGCGCGACGTTGGCCTGCGTGCTCTACGCCGAGCCGGCGCCGCAGTTGCTACTGCTCGACGAACCGACCAACAACCTCGACCTGGTCAGTGTCGGGCAGCTGGAATCGGCGCTGAACGCGTATCAAGGCGCGTTCATCGTGGTCAGCCACGACGAACGGTTTCTCGATTCGATCGGCATCGATCGTTCGTGGCGCCTCGAGGGCGGAGAGCTGACGGTTACAGGTTGACCGGGTTGATGCCCGGGCGGTCCTGACCGACCGGGGCGTGGTCCATGCGCTGCATCTCCTCGCGCTCGCCCTGCAGTTCGCGCATGCGCTCTTCGCTCATGATGCCCGACTGCACGGGAGCCTTCTCACCGGTCTCGGGGGCTCCGGCCCCGGCCGGTGCCGCGCCTTCCGGTGCTTCGCCTGCTTGCGTCGCACCGGCGCCGGCACCCTGTGCGGCCGCCGCCGCGGCGCCGCCGCCCGCTCCGGCGGCGCCCTGCGTGGCGGTCTGCACGATGCCCTGAACACCCTGGAACACCTGCTGCGGCATCTGGCCGAGAGCCTGGGCCATGCCCTGCAACGGTTGGGTGACGCCTTGCATCATCTGGCCGGCGATCTGGCCGAACTGGCCCATCATCTGGCCGGCGGACTGGGCGCCGCCGTCCTGACCACCGGCGCTCAGCGTGCCCCCGGCCGAACTCGGCGCACCGGCTGCGCCCTCCATCTGCTGGGCCTGCGCCTTGAGCTTGTCGGCCGAGGCCATGTCACCACGCTCATATGCTTGGGCGGCCTGCCGGAGCAGATCGGAGATCTTGGCAGACGCGGACTGCGTCGCACCCATCGCACTGCCACGTGCCGATTGCGCAGCGTCGAACGCGGTCTGCATCGGGTGGCCGATCGTGCCGTGGCTGTTCAGGACCGTAGAGACGCCGGGGGCGCTGTTGATGAAGTTGCCGACGTCAGTGCTGAGATCGGTCAGCTGCTGCTGCCAGCTGTTCATGGCGCCGGTGTTGGCGACGAACTGATTCATCGAAGCCCCTTGTCATGCGTCGAGCTCATGCGGTCTAGCTAAGGATTCTACGGTCGGCGTAGCTGGGTGAAGTGCGGAAGTTTGTCACCCTGCGCTGGCCGACCCGGGATCTTGGGGTCGGTGAAGTTGAGTGCTCCGGGGAGGTTCTATGTCATTCGCGGTTTGGCCATCCGGGCGTAGCGGGCTCCACCGGAGGGGGATTGTCGATCACCGTGGTAGCCAACTTTTCACGTTCTGCGGCGTTCATCGGATAGCGGTCGAGGCATACCTGCCGCATCTGATCCTCGGTCTCCCGCGCTTCGGCCCGGAAGCGGGTTGCCTCGGGGGAGTCGCGGGCGACGCCAGGATGGTCGACTTCCCACCAGAAAGCCACCGATTCTGAACCGGTAACCGACCACGGGCCGAAAACATCGTCGAGCGGTGCCGGTGACGAGCCCGACTGCGGGCCCGCGGCGGCCGGGGGGGAATCCCCCTCGGCCGCGGCTTGCTTGAATTCGATACGCCAGACCGCCATGTTCGGGGCGTCAGCGTTGCCCGAATGCGTCACGGCGGTGTCGCGCAACGGAGTGAACGCCGCTGACTGCGGGCGGTGGGTGTAAACCCGAAATGTTGCGTCACATACGAAGGCACGGAAGCCTTGTTCGGCGGGTTCGACACGCAAGATGTGCAGGTCTTCGTTTCCGGCGACTTGTTCGCCCGGCGAGACTGTGCCTCGGAACTCGCGAATTTTCTGCTGCGGCAACGGCAGTCGGAGTGTCGCTGCGGCGCCGGGGTTGAGTGATTCCGGTGTCGCTCGAAGGTAGCCGGGGTACGCATACTCGAGGTTCTCGGTGTATGCGACGATCAGCCACGACTCCAAATATGCCCGGAGCGGCACAGCCTGGCCCGATTCGATGTCGATACCGGGTTCTGCGCTCCACCGAAACCGGAAATCGCTTAACTCGGCCGGCCAGTTCGACCGTGCCTCATTCGTAGGTGAGGGCGGGATAGGTGCTGAGTCGCCGCGACAGCTCGTGACGAGCATGCAGCAAACAAGGATTGCGGCAGTCAATACACGTGACATGGGTCCTTATTCGTCCTCTTGCGGATGTAGTGCGTCCAGTTCGTACTGCGGGATGTCGAGGCCCTGCTGGTAGGCGCCCGTGTACATGTCCCACCCCATGTCGTTTTGACCCGCGAGCCCGGACAGATAGTCGGTGAGCTCGCTGGTTGTGACGCTGCCGAATGGGCCCAGCCAGTTCTGGGTCGATTCTGATGGCTGCAACTGGTCGCCGAATATCGCGAGATCCCCTGCCCCCCGTGCTGCTGCATAGGTAGCAGCGAGATGCATGACCTCGTTCACGTTCTTGCCACGCAGTTCCGGGTTGTTGATGTCTGGTGGTTGCCCGACGAAGAAATCACGCAGTGTATCTCCAGGCAGGGCGTCATAGATGGAGAGAGCCGTATCGGCCTTCGGGACGAATCCGACGGCGTCGTGGATCGCGTCGTACCATACTCCGCGCGCTTCCATCGCCTTTTTCGCAGCCTCTTTGGTGTCCCCGGTCTGGTCGTACTGATTGAGAAACTCGCCTTGGTCCATCATGCGTTGCAGATATCCCGCTGACTGCAACGCGCCGGTATCCGGACGCGGTCCGTCGACGAGTGAGCTCGAGTAGTCGGCGATCAAGCCGCGCCATTCGTTAGCCGCGGCGCCGCCGAAAATCCTGTTCGCGGTCGGGTCGGAATCGATGACAGCGAACAGGCCGCGAGTGACAGGCATGTTCGCGTCGCCGCCAGCCTTGTCCAACCCGTCGAGGGAGCCGAAGCCTTGAGTCCCGTCGTCGTTGGCGAGCACCATATCGTCGATATAAGGCATGTTCGCCCGCGCCAGTTCTTGCGCCAGGGCGGGATTGATCTGACCGAGCGACTGATTATCGGTGATATTCAACAGTTCCTTGTAGTGCCTGCCCGCGTAATCGTCGAATGCGTGCATCGTCTCGCCCGCGCGCACGCTGGTGTCGGTCTCGTCCGGTAACAAGAAACCTGCGGAGATGCCGTTGTCGGCCCAGTTGTGCTTGTAAATATCCTCGATGAATCCGTTGTTCGGTGTACTTCCATCCGACCCGACGATCGCGTCGTGGACTGCCGTCGGATCCTGTGATGCGGCCTGCAGCATTCGCTGCAGTGTCGGGTCGAGGTTCTCATGGCCCCACGCGGTGTCCCCATAGGTGGGGAAGCCTTTGTTCTCGAAATCCTCAAGGAGCTCGCGTGTTTGGGCGAGTAGACCGTCGTTGATGGCACTGCCGCGCTGCAGGTTCGGGTCCCCATATTGCGAGATAGCCGCGATATCCCGGTATTCGTCCATGTTGCGGTACGGATCGTTGGGATGGGGCGGGCTTTCCAGGAGGGGTGCATCGAAGACGTCCTGAATGCCCGTCGGCAGGTTGTTCTCATCGCCCTGTGCGGGGACGTAACCAGCATCGCCGGGCTTGAGCGACGGGTCGATCGGCTCGGTGTGCACTTTGTCGCTACCGACAAGATGCAACGCATTGGACACTGCCTGCGCCTGGTTGGGTGGGAGGCCGTCGAGAATGGCCCTGATCTCGGCGGGGGATTTGCCGTCCAGTGAGTCTGACAAACCGTTGAAGTACGCCATGTCCTCAGGGGGAATGTTGAGATTGCCCTCGTTGAGGGCAGCCTTTTCCTCCGCGGTCAGACTGGTGGCGTCCTGCAGGCGCTGCGCTTCTTCGGGGCTGAGTTCTCCGTCTGACAGTGATTCACCGTCTTTACGCCCCTCCTCTGCGGCTTTCTCGACGTCCTCCTTGCGCTTCTCCTCTTCGGATTTCTGGCCCTGGTCTTCGTTGGTGCCTGACGCATTCTGCGCATCGGGGCCGAATCTCTGATTGGTCAGGGTGTCGTACTCACCCTTGAGTTTGTCGACGTTGCCTTTGATGGTCGTCATGTCGGTGGTGGCGGACGTGACGATGTCGTCGACCTTGGTGATGCCCGCCTTGGCGATCGGGATCAACTTGTTCTCGCGATCGGTGGCCGACAGGCCGGTGGGCAGTGAGTTGACCATGCTCTCGACCCAGCCCTTGGACGTATCGAGGTTGGTCCGTCCGACAGTCACGACGTCGGCGGCCTTCTTGACCTCGCCGGCCATCTTCTTGTCGAGCTCGGCGAGCTTCTCGTAGACCGACGCGTGCTCTTTGTTGGCCGCGGCGTAGGCCTGAGATCCGGAACCTTGCCAGCGGTCATCGGGTGCCGCGGCCTCGACGCCGGCCTTCATCTCCATGAGCCGTGAGCTGCCGTCGAACTGGGATCCGTCGTCGGGAGTGCCTTGCCCGAAGGTCTCGCGGGCCTTGTTCCACGTCGAATAGAACCCGTCAAGCGCACTCACACCGCCACCTCCACCGTCCGTGCGATCCAACCAAGCTTATGGCCGGGTAGCGAACGCTCGACGCAGGAATTCAGGCTGACGCTTGACGGGTGGCGTCGTCGGAGGCAGCTCCGAGTCCATGCTCGCGATAGCGCGCAGACACTTCCAGAAGTGCGGCGCTGTCACCGGCGGCCAATGCGCGGGCATGGTCACGGGCGAGCTTGCCGAGAAGGCAGTCCACGTCGATGCGGGCCAACGCGTCGACCGCGCGGGCATCGCCCAAGCGGACTGCGTCGTGCAATGCGCGCAGCGCGATCGCCAGTTGCCCGCCGCGTTCCGCTGCTTTGACGGCCTCGCGCGCCGCTGAGATGGCGCCCGCGGAATCCTTGCGCGCGAAGCTGGTCCAGGCCCGCGCCAACGACAGCTCGGGCGCGAACAGCATCGACTTCAGACCGTGCCGGGATTCCGCGCGTGACAGCGCCTTCACCGCCTCCGCCGGCATACCGCGCTGACCGAGCACCTGCGCCAACAGCATCCACGCCAGCGGCCCCCAGGAGTATCCGGTCGGCGCCAAAGCGCTTGTCGCCCTGCGCAACAGCGTCACCGCATCATCGAGTTGGCCACGGACCATCAGCACATCGGCCACCAGCACCTCGCCGATCGCCCGGCCCGGCTGCAGCAGCTGTGCGAAATCGGTCAACCGCTGTGCCAGCGCTTGTGCCCGGTCCAACTCACCGGCCAGGATGAGCGACGTCGTCTGACCGAATCCACTGGTGAACCGCAACAGCCCGGGGTGGCCGGCGTCGATCGCCCGCTGCGCCATCGCGTCGACCTCGCCGAACCGACCGATTCGCGCGCAACTCAACGCAGCCGCCGAGGCCGCCCATCCGACCGCGGTGTCGTCGGCTTCGGGGGAATCAAGCACGCCGGGGGCGATCTCCAAAGCGCGTTGCGGTGCACCGGAATTCATCGCGAACGTCGCCGAAAGCGCGTCCAAGGTCACCCGTGCGCGCGGTGAGGTCACCCGGTTGCTAGTGGCACGCAGAAACGCCGTGGCCCGCTCCGGTTCCGACAACATCCAAAACTGGTTGGCGGCCCGCGGCAAGGCCCACGCCATCAATTCCGACTCGCTCAACGTGGCCGGATCGACCTCGGCCAGCACGGCGTCGGCTTCCCGTCCACGTCCCTGCCATGCCAGCGCGTAGGCGAGCGTCAGCCGGGCCTCGAAACCGCCGCCTGCCGCCACCGCGGCCCGGCCGAGCCGCTCGCTCAGTTCCAAATCGCCGAGCCGTAACGCCTCGGCGCCCGCCGCGGTGAGGTCAGCGGCCGGAAATGCGACATCACTCTCGAGTGCCAGTACCGCGAGCCGCAGCCGGTCGACCACTCCGGCGGCCGGCGCGGCGGCCATCCGCTCGACCAGTGCGGTCCGCAGTCGGCGCAACCCCGGCCCACCGACCACCGCGCGGACCGCGTCCAGGAACAGCGGATGCGCGCAGTGCACCATCGCGCCGTCGACTCGTACCGCCCCGGACTCGTATGCCCGCTCAACCGCGTCCGAGCCCGCCAAGGCCGTCACATCCGACAACGGCAGCGGATCGTGCACGGCGAGGTAGTGCAGCGTGTGCATGGCGCCCACCGGGAGATCGGCGATGAACGCCGACACCTGTTCGGCCAGCCGCACGTCGTCGTGTCCGGCGGGCTGCACTTCGACGCGGCTCAGCAACCCGTCCGTCCACAGCGCCGCGACCTCGTCGGGTACTGGCCGCTCGGCCGAGGCGGTGACGATGAGTTTCGCGGCCCCGCTGACGGCCAGCTGATACACCAGCGCGGCCGACAGCCGGTCGAGCAGATGCGCGTCGTCGACCACCAGGAGCAGGTCCGAACCGAGTGAATCCCGGGCGGCGCACAAGACGTCGGCAGTCCTGCCGGCCGCCGGTACGTCGATCAGGTGCGCGACCGCCGCGAACGGTATGGCAGCTCCGGACTTGGTGCCCGATATCCAGACGACCCGGTGGAAGTCCGGGCCGATCCAGTCCGCGGCGGTGCGGGCCAGGGACGTCTTCCCGACGCCGTCCGGCCCCAGCAGAACGGCTCCGGAGCGCTTCCGCAGGCCGGCCTCGACGCCGTCCAGGGCACGGTCGTGGGGTGCGATCACCCAATCGACTGGCATGTTGCCGAATGTAGTCGGGGACACGATCGCATCCGGCCGGAAATCGCTCGTTCACCCAGAACCCTTACGTTGGGGAGGTGTCAGCTGTATTCGACCGCCAGTGGGCGGTGTGTGTGTATTGCGCGTCGGGACCGACGCATCCCGAGCTACTGGCATTGGCCGGCCAGGTGGGCGTGGCGATCGCCGATCGCGGCTGGACGCTGGTCTCGGGCGGCGGCAATGTGTCGGCCATGGGGGCGGTGGCCCGCGGTGCGCGTTCCAAGGGCGGTCGCACCGTCGGCGTGATCCCCAAGGCGCTCGTGCACCGCGAGCTTGCCGATGTCGACGCGGCCGAACTCGTCGTCACCGACACCATGCGCGAACGCAAGAAAGAAATGGAAGACCGCTCCGACGCGTTCATCGCGCTGCCCGGTGGCATCGGCACGCTCGAGGAGTTCTTCGAAGCGTGGACGGCCGGCTATCTGGGTATGCACGACAAGCCGCTGATCCTGCTCGACCCGTTCGGCCATTACGACGGGCTGCTGACGTGGCTGCGGGGGCTGGCCGATACCGGCTACGTCTCGCCGGGTGCGCTGGATCGGCTCGTCGTGGTGACCGATGTGGATTCCGCACTCGACGCCTGCGCGCCGTAGGCAGAACCGGCGGTAACGCCGATCGCGGCACGTGGTTAAGGTGTTGCCCACATCAACGCCCACACAGCGTGGAGGGGGACCCAGCGAATGACCGACCAGAAACCGGGCACCAGGAGCAGTGTCGGGCTGCTTGACATCGCCACCCAGGTACCGAGCCTGCTGATGGACGCGCCGGTCATCCTGCGTGGAGTGCTCACCGGCTTTCTGGCCAGGCCGACCACCAAGACGTCGATCGGCAAGGTCTTCCAGGAGCGTGCTGCGCAGTACGCCGACCGGGTTTTCATCAAGTTCGGTGACGAGCGGCTGACCTACAAGCAGACCAACGAGACGGTCAACCGCTATGCCGCGGTGTTGGCCGCGCGCGGTGTGGGCCATGGCGACGTCGTCGGGGTGATGCTGCGTAACTCGCCCGACGCGGTGTTGTTGATGCTTGCGATCGTCAAGTGCGGTGCGGTCGCAGGCATGCTGAACTACCACCAGCGCGGCAACGTTCTTTCGCACAGCATCGGACTGCTCAACGCGACGGCCATCGTCGCCGAAGGCGACCTCGTCGACCCGATCACCGAATGCGGGGCAGAGACAACGGGGTTGATGACGGTCGAGGAGCTGCAACGGCTCGCGGCCACCGCGCCGACCGGCAATCCGGCCAGCGCGTCGGCGGTGCTGGCCAAGGACAAGGCCTTCTACATCTTCACGTCCGGCACCACCGGCATGCCCAAGGCCAGCGTCATGACGCACTACCGGTGGCTGCGAGCACTGGCCGGATTCGGCGGAATCGGGCTGCGTCTGCACAGCAACGACACCCTGTACTGCTGCCTGCCGCTCTACCACAACAACGCGCTGACGGTGTCTGTCGGCTCGGTCCTGAACTCAGGTGCCGCTCTGGCGCTTGGCAAGTCGTTCTCCGCGTCGCGCTTCTGGGATGAGGTGATCGACTACGGCGCCACCGCATTCGTCTACATCGGTGAAATCTGTGGTTACCTGCTCAACCAGCCGCCGAAGCCGACGGACCGCGCCCACAAGGTTCGTGTGATCATCGGAAACGGCTTACGGCCTGCTATCTGGGACGAGTTCACCGAGCGGTTCGGCATCGACCGCGTCTGTGAGTTCTACGGCGCCAGCGAGGGAAACACCGCCTTCGTCAACGTGTTCAACGTGTCGAAATCGACCGGAATCTGCCCGAGCCCGGTCGTCTTCGTCGAGTACGACCCGGACAGCGGGGAGCCCGCACGTGGTCCCGACGGCCGGCTGCGCAAGGTGAAGTCCGGTGAGCCCGGCCTGATGCTGTCGAAAGTCAATGCGCTGCAACCCTTCGACGGTTACACCGACTCGTCGGCGACCGAGAAGAAGTTGGTGCGCAACGCTTTCAAGGACGGCGATGTCTGGTTCAACACCGGCGACCTGATGCGGTCGCAGGGTTTCGGGCACGCGGCATTCGCCGACCGGCTCGGCGACACCTTCCGCTGGAAGGGTGAGAACGTGGCCACCACCGAGGTGGAAGCCGCCGTCGCGAGCAATCCGCTGATCGAGGAATGCACGGTGTTCGGTGTCGAGGTGCCCGGCGCCGGCGGGCGCGCGGGGATGGCCGCGGTACAGCTCAAGGAGGGCAAGGAATTCGACGGCAAGGAGCTTGCCAAGGCGTTCTACGACCACCTGCCGCCATACGCCGTGCCCTTGTTCGTGCGCGTCGTCGGCGAACTCGCCCACACCTCGACGTTCAAGAGCCAGAAGGTGGACCTCCGCAAGGAGGGTTTCGGATCTGAGGTCTCCGATCCGCTGTACGTACTTGCCGGCCGCGACGAGGGATACGTGCCGTTCTACGACGAGTACCCCGAGGAAGTCACGGCCGGCAAGCGGCCCACGAACTAGCGCAGCAGCCCGTCAGGGCGCCGGTGACACCCGCTTCCACAGATCGTCGAATGCGATGGAGTCGAAGAACGCCGACGCCTTGACGATCTTGTCGTCTAGCAGGGTCAGAAACCACGCGTAGGTGTTGCGGTACGGCAGACCGTCGCGAGCCGTGCCTTCGGCGTCGAAGAACACGATCACGGTGTCGCCGTCGGTGTACATGTCGCGAATCGTCGGGATCAGCCGTGCCGACATCCGGGCGTTGAAGGGCCTGATCACGTTGGCCAGGAAATCTTCCTTGCCGGTGTAGACGCGGGCGGCCACCGAGTTCCCGGTGATTTCCCACGTCGCGTCGTCGGCGAGCGCGTCGTAGGGGCTTCCGGTGCCTTCGCGCCATGCATCGAACCCGGCCTGAACGGTCGCCAGGTTGCGCGCTGAGCGCTCATCGAGTGGTTGCGCGGCGGCGGTTTCCATCGGCACGGTGAACAACCACATCAGTGCCAGGAGCAGACTACGTCGAAACAGTCTCGGCAACACGGGTATTCGGTCTCCTAGTCGTAGACGATGACCGCCCGGCCCAGGACGTCCCCGCGGGCCATGGCATCGATGGTGTCGTTGATGTCGTCGAATCGGACCTTGGTCACGGTGTGCTTGATCTGTCCCTGCGTGGCCAGCGCGAGGACTTCGGTCAGGTCGTTGAAATTGCCCCAGAAGGACCCGAAGTAGGTGTACTCGCGTGCCACCAGTGGGAAGAGCGGGATGTCGATGCGATTGCCGATCAGCCCGACGGACGCGACCGCCCCTTCGGTGGCCAGCAATGAGAACGCCAGCCGGATGGACTCCTCGGCGCCCGCACATTCGATGACCGCGTCGATCTCGGAGCGCCCGGTCAGTTCGGCGAGTTCGGCGGCCACCGCCTCGGCGGTCTTGTCCCGCACGTTGACGGCATGGTCGACGCCGTTCTCCTTGGCGATCTTGAGCTTGTCGTCGCTGCGGGCGAAGGCCACCACGTCCGCGCCGCCACCCAGCAGCTTGGCGTATTGCGCGGCGTAGCTGCCGAGGCCGCCGATGCCCGTGACCGCCAGTGTCCGGCCCGCGCCGAGATGACCGGACTCCCGCAACTTCTTCAAGCCGCGGTAGGGGGTCAATCCCGCGTCGGTCAGCGGGGCCAGGTTCTCCGGTGACAGATCGTCGCGGGCGGGAACCTTGATCAGATAGCGGTAGGGGACCGGGATGTACTCCTGGTAGCCGCCGTGCGTGCCGAAGCCGACCCACGTGCCGTGTGCGCACAACTGCTCGTTGCCGCCGTGACACTGCCGGCACGAACCCTCGCCCCAGCTGCCGTACACCACCACCTGATCGCCCTCGGCGAGCCCGGCCGACGCGGGCACGTCGGCGCCGACGGTGTCGACCCAGCCGGCGATCTCATGGCCGGGGGTGATCGGGAAATTCATGTCGAGGCCGGTGTCGAAATAGCCGTCGATCAACTGAAAATCGGTGCGGCACATGCCCGCTCCACCGACTTTGATCAGTACCTCGCCGGGACCGGCTTCCGGGATTGGTATTTCTTCGAGCCGTAGGGGTTGCTTGTAGCCGTACATGCGGGCCGCCCGCATCTTCATGGAGCCAGTCCTTTCGACCGCAGGGCCCCCCTGAAAATGACACGGTATCTTGCCCGGCGCCGGACCGCTCGCTCATCCTGAGCGCACCTGGCAGGAGTGCGGCCAGGCACTATGGAGACGTGTTGTCGACGTTTTGTGGTCGCCCGGTCGCCGGTGACCGGGCGCTGATCATGGCGATCGTCAACCGGACCCCGGACTCGTTCTACGACCGTGGTGCCACCTTCACCGACGAGTCCGCCAAGGCCGCCGCTGCCCGCGTGATCGACGAGGGCGCAGACGTGATCGACGTCGGCGGTGTCAAGGCGGGTCCGGGCCACGGTGTCGACACGCAGGAGGAGATCGCGCGGGTGGTGCCGTTCATCGAATGGCTGCGCACCACCTATCCGGATCAACTCATCAGCGTCGACACCTGGCGCGCGGCGGTGGCCAAGCAGGCATGCGCGGCGGGTGCGGATCTCATCAACGACACCTGGGCCGGAGCAGACCCGGGCCTGCCCGAGGTCGCGGCGGAGTTCGGCGCCGGTCTGGTGTGCTCGCACACGGGCGGCGCGGTGCCGCGAACCCGGCCGTTCCGGGTGAACTACGGCATCACCGAACGCGGTGTGGTCGACGACGTCATCGCCGAGGTGACCGCGGCGGCCGAACGCGCCGTGGCAACAGGTGTACCGAGGGACCGGATCCTCATCGATCCGACCCACGATTTCGGCAAAAACACTTATCACGGTCTTAGTTTGTTGCGCCACGTAAAAGATCTTGTTAAGACCGGATGGCCGGTCCTGATGGCCCTGAGCAACAAGGATTTTGTCGGGGAGACTCTCGGTGTGGACCTCACCGAACGCCTCGAAGGGACGCTCGCCGCGACGGCACTCGCCGCTGCGGATGGAGCAGCCATGTTTCGGGTACACGAGGTGGGACCCACACGGCGCGTGCTGGAAATGGTCGCGTCGATCCAGGGAGTGCGGACACCTGCACGAACAGTGAGGGGACTGGCATGACTTTCAGCGAGGGGCCGAAGGCGGATCGCGCATGACTACAGCATCAGACCTGGCTGTTACCGACGGCGTCGCAGGGCACCGTTGGCTGACCGATCACAGCTGGAACCGGCCCACCTGGACGGTGGCCGAACTCGAAGCGGCCAAGGCCGGCCGCACCGTCTCGGTGGTGTTGCCCGCCCTCAATGAGGAAGAGACGGTCGCCTCGGTCGTCGAGACCATCACGCCGCTGCTCGGCGGGCTGGTCGACGAGCTGATCGTGCTCGACTCGGGATCCACCGACGACACCGAGATCCGCGCGGTGGCCGCGGGCGCCCGGGTGGTCAGCCGTGAGGTCGCGCTTCCCGAGGTCGCACCGCAGCCCGGCAAGGGCGAGGTGCTGTGGCGTTCACTGGCCGCGACGACGGGTGACGTCATCGCCTTCATCGACTCGGATCTGATCAATCCCGATCCGATGTTCGTACCCAAACTTCTCGGTCCGCTGTTGACCACCGACGGTATGCACCTGGTCAAAGGCTTCTATCGGCGCCCGCTCAACGTGAGCGGCCGCGAGGACGCAAACGGCGGTGGCCGAGTGACCGAGCTTGTCGCGCGACCGTTGCTGGCGTCGCTGCGCCCAGAACTGACGTGCGTGCTGCAGCCGTTGGGTGGCGAATACGCCGGCACTCGGGAGCTGCTCACCGCAGTACCGTTCGCACCCGGTTACGGCGTGGAGATCGGTCTGCTGATCGATACTTACGACCGGCTCGGCCTCGACGCGATCGCCCAGGTGAACCTCGGGGTGCGGGCGCACCGCAACCGGCCGTTGACCGAGCTGGCTTCGATGAGCCGCCAGGTCATCGCCACGCTGCTGTCGCGGTGCGGGATCCCGGACTCCGGCATGGGGCTCACGCAGTTCTTCGCCGACGGCGACGGATTCACGCCGCGAGTGTCGTCGGTGTCGCTGGCCGACCGGCCGCCGATGGTGACGCTGCGCCCGCGCTGAGCGCTTGCGGGCCCCGTGGCGCAAGTCCTTGTCGGGGGCGTGAGGCAGTATCGAAGGCGTAGCAAGCCTCACGGCGTAACGTAACTCATGTGAGAGCGGCTGTCTACCTACGTCAGAGCCAAGATCGAAGCGGTGAACAACTCGGCATCGGCCGGCAACGCGAGGACTGCCACCGGCTAATCGCCGCGCGAGGCTGGACTATCGCCGCCGAATTCGTGGACAACGACGTCTCGGCACTGTCACGGAAGCCACGGCCTCAGTTTGTCGCGATGATGGCCAGGGTCGACGCCGGTGAGTTCGACGTGATCGTGGCCCGGCATATGGACCGGCTGTTGCGCCGCCTCGCCGAGCTGGAAAGCGTCATCGAACGCTGCCAGGCCAGCAGCACAACCATTGTCACCGCGGCAGACGGAATCGACACCGGGACAGACGGCGGCCGCACCGTCGCCCGCATCATGGCATCGATCGCACAAGGCGAAGTCGAGCGCAAAGCGGCACGTCACCGGTCCGCCGCGGTGCAGGCCGCCAAGCAGGGACGCAGGACCGGCGGTGGTCGACCGTTCGGCTACGACGCGGACGGCATGACCATCCGGATCGAAGAAGCCGAGCTCGTCCGCCAGGGATACGCGGACTTCCTTGCCGGGGAATCGTTCGGCGAGATCGCCCGCCGGTGGGCGGCCACTGGGCAGCGCACACCACTGGGCAACGACTGGACGCGATACGCGGTGCGCGAGGTTCTGATGAATCCTCGCTATTGCGGCCTGCGCCGCCACGTGCCTAACGGGCAGATCACCGCAGCACGCAAGAATCCCGCACTGTTCATCATCGGCCAGGCGCAATGGCCGGCCATTGTGGATGAGCCGACCTGGCGGGCTGTAGCGCACATCATGGCCAGCGAAGACCGGCGCAGAGCTCCGGTTGCAGCGAAGGGTCTGCTAACTGGCGTCGGGGTGTGCGGCGTGTGTGGCGAAACGGTCCAGCGCAGTGGCGCCAGCGTGGCGGCGCCGCAGTACCGATGCAGGTCGCGGCAGCATGTCACCCGCCGCGCCCAACCGGTTGACGAATATGTATCGATGGTGACTGTTGCCAGGCTGACGGCTCCAGACGCCTCGAAGCTGTGGACGGCTGATGCTCCGGACGTGGGGGAGCTCATGGCAGAGGCCGACACGCTACGCCGGCGACGCGACGACCTGGCCGAGCTCGTCGCAGACGGCGCAATGACGCCGGCGCAGTTCCGGGCAGCAAATGAGCGAGTGCTGTCACGACTCGGTGAACTCGAAAGTCGCATCGCTGCGATAGGACAAGGCTCGCCGCTGGCCATCGTCGCCGAGTCAGACGTCCAAGCGGCATGGGATGCGCTTCCGATCGCGCAGCGCCGCGGAATCATCGACGCACTGATGGTTCCGGTGCTTCACTTGCCGGGCCGCGGTGTGCGTGCATTTGATCCGAACACAGTCGAAATCCGTTGGAAGAGTTGATAAGTGGCCAACGTCTCCAAGTATCAGCGTGACGTAGTGATCACGTGCAACCACGGCATCACTGACAGAAAGCCCGACTACGTGTCTCGGTACCGCTTCATGCAGGATCAAGAAGCGTGGGTCTCAGTAGACCGCGGCGGGACGGAGAGCACCGAGGTTGGCGGCGCCGATGATGGCTGGTTCCCAGCGAAAGAAGCGTCCGGTCCCCGGCACACGCAACAGAAGACCCGTTGCAGAACGTGCGGCAAGGAAATCTCAATCACGGCCGAGCGACTCGAAGACTTGCTCAGTCTCATTGCGCCACAGACGGATACCGTCACCATTGCGGAACTGCAAAAGGTGCTGCGTCACTCGGCGTCGAAGCGTCGGCGGTAGCTGCTAAGCTCAAAGCACGCCGAAGCGCCATCGGGCGCGACGAGCCGAGGTTCCATCGACCTCATTCCATCCGGATCGCTCCGGGCAGATTTCGCATGCCCCGAGGATCCCAATGCCCACCAAGCTCAGCCAGCGTGGCCGCGTCGCCGCACTCAGCCGCTCACGCCCGGCCGACGACCCCGAACTCCTTGAAGCTAAACGCAATCTCGCAGCACTGAGTCTCGAAGATTACGTGCGGCGCGTCGTCGCTAGCGCGCCACCCCTTACCGACGAGCAGCGAGACCGCATCGCCGCCCTGCTCCGTGCTGGTGGCGGTGCGTCGTGACCTCACTGTCCGCCCGGACATCCGGCGGACGTCCGACCGCTGTCCACCCGGACACAGTCCGCGATCGGCCGGTCTGACATGGGAAGACGCAACCCAATCCACGTTGTCGGCGAGCCTATGCGCAAAGAAGTCACGTGGATGTCCAATGAGCTAATCCGCTCCGGTGCGCACGATGACGCGCTGGGAGCGGACGGCTTCGTGGTGATGGCGTACCTGCTGTCCAATGTGCGCGCGCCGGACAAGCCACCGTGGGAGACCTCGGCGGCACAGATCTCCGAGCAGTTCGGGTGGGGCCGCAACCGTGAACGCGCATCGAGAGCACTCGACCGGGCGGTCAAGGACAACCGTCTGCTGATCCGCGGATACCTCCGTGATGGGCAGCTAGTTGCCCGCAGACGCGCATATGTGGTGTGCGCCGGCGGCCGGCGCTTCACCGATGAAGAACTACTCCGGTACTCGGCGCCGATCGAACTGGAATCCAAATCGACTAGAAGCGAGATCCAATGACATTCATCTTGCACGGTTTCCGTGCATGTTCACTGTTCCCGTCATGCACGGTTTCCGTGCATGACGAAAGTGTCGACCTTGCACGGTTTTTTGTGCAACATCAGCACCCGGTTTCTTGCACGGCTGCCGTGCAAGGTTTCTTGCACCCCCGGGGGTGCAACATAGGACAACCATTACTACGGACTACAAATCCCGTCATGCACTCGCGTGCAAGACGGAACGAACTCCCTACCGCAACTTGGCTACCCGGTTACGCAGACCGGGGACTCCGCAGTAACCCACCGACCGCGCGCGCGGAATGAGGTTGCCGCCATACGGAACGCGATCGCCCAAGCCTCCCCAGCCAACGACACGAAGGAATCCTCATGACCGACACCCACGACTACGACGACATTCCCGGGGCCCGCGCAGCAGCGCGAGCGATAGTTGCGCGAGAGTATGCCTGGCGCCGAATCGCTGCCGAGTACGACGACACGCCCCGCCCGGTATGGATCCGCGAGACCAGCGATGCCGAGGCGCACGAGATCCGGCGGCAAGCGGTCCGGGCCGTCGATCGCGGTGCCCAGTACGCAGGCCTGACACTCGCAGAGCTCGACGCCGCTGAGCTTGAGATCCGGCGCTTGTTCGTGGACGACGGTGGGCGCTCATACCTGCTTGACGTCGCCCGCCATCACCTGGCGCTGCTGCAACTGCCGCCGCCGGATGGCCCAGGGCCGGATGCCGAAGATTACCGCCGCGATGACGGGATCCCACTGCGGTGATGACCCAGCCCGCCGGTGTGCTGCTCACTGTGGATGACGCGCGGTATGTGCTAGCCGCGTTCGATGCGCTGCTGACCGATGGTCGGAGCGCATCGCCTCGGCTGGCCCGGTTCATCAACGAGCTTAGGAAAACTGTTGCGAAGGCCAGTGTTTCGACCGGTGTTTCTGGCGACTACGCCAGAAACGACCGAGTTCACGAGCACAACAAACCGAACCCAGGCAAGGTCACCGCTTATGACCTGCTCGACGCCAACGAGGCCGCGACCATCCTCGGCATCACGCCCAACGCCGCGCGTGACCTCGCGCGCCGGGGCCGGATACCAGCTCGACGTGCCGGCACGCGGTGGCTATATCCGGCGGGTCCCGTTGTCGAACGCGCCGAACGCAAAGCCGCACGCGCAGCCCGTAAACGAGGCTGACCGTGCCTGAACTGCGCACCATCCGCGGCGTCCAGATCGCCAAGGTCGGAACTTGGGAGATCTCTACCGGCGAATGGACCGTCACCGCCGCAGATCTCGCCGCCGCTGTGACCGCACACCGGGCCGGAGTGCTGCGCCGCCCGGTCCTCAAGATCGGCCATACCGACCCACGTTTCGACGGCAGCCCAGCGCTCGGCCGCCTCGACAACCTGCGCCTGACAGACGCCGGCAACACCCTGGTCTGCGACCTGCTCGACGTACCCCGCGCCGTCGCCGCGCTGCTGCCGCACGCCTACCCCGATCGCAGCGTCGAAGCGCTCACCAACTACACCGCTCCGGACGGCAAGCTCTGGCCGCTGGTAGTCACCGGCCTGGCGCTGCTCGGCGAAACCGCACCCGGTATCGACAACCTGTCCGAGGTCGCCGACCTGTACGGCATCGCCGCTGCCGGGCGGGTCTTCGCGGCCGCCTCCACGTTCAACACCGACGACGACGCACCGCGGCGCCGCGCTGTCCAGGTCGCTGCCGCACGCCGGCGACGCACCCACCGAACCCTTACCCGAATGGAAGGCTGACCATGTCCACCACCCTGACCAATCCCAGCGTCTACGCTCCCGGCGCAGACATCACCGCACAGGCCACCGCAGCTGTCACCGCGCGCACATTCCTGGCCATCTCAGGCAACCGCGTCAGCGGCGGCAACATCGCCGTGGCACCGGCCACTGCTGCCGGCCGGGTGTGCGGTGTCGCCGGCAACGATGCGGCGATCGGCGAACTCGTGACAGTGGTACGCGGCAACTCGCGCGTCGTGAAAGTCACCGCCGGCGCCAACATCGCGGCCGGCGCCGAAGTCGAAGTCGGAGCCAACGCGCGAGCCGTCACCAAAACCTCAGGCGTGGCAGTCGGCTACGCCATCACCGGCGCCGCTTCCGGCGCTGTCGCCGAAATCTCCCTCTACTGAACAGGATTGACGAAACATGCCCAACGCACTCATTCCCGAAGTCTCCGGCCGGCGGATCACCGTCGACTACGCACTCAAGCAGCCAACCAGCATCCGCGCACAGATCGCTAAGCTCGCCGACAGCCAGATCTTGCTACCGAAGTTCTTCCGCACCCACGGCGAGAAAGTCGACGGGGCCGGCATGCTGTACTCGGTAATCCAAGCCTCAGACTTCTTCACCAGCGACGTTGAAAAGCGAAACCCGAGAGCCGAATACAAGGTCGTCGAGGGCGTCGACCCTGAACCCAAGCTGGCGCCGGTCGAAGACTGGGGCGGCAAGTTCCAAGTCGGTGTGGAAGATGTCACCCGCAACAACGTCAGCTACCTGGATCAACAGACCACACAGCTCGCGAACACGATCGCCCGCAAGCTCGACGTTCGTGCGATGGCTGAACTCGAGGATGAGCTCACCGGCGCCAATATCGTGCCCGGGCACGACTGGTCGCAACTGGTCACGGTCGGCGATCCCACCACACTCACAGCATCCGCCGATCTGCCGACCGCGGACCTGTCGGCGGCGCAACTGGCCAGCGACTTGCAAGAACTCGGTGTCAAGCATGACCTGCTTGTCCTGCATCCCTCGCAGGCCCACGACCTGCGCACCGCGTACGGCGATCAGTTGAAGGCCATGCTCGACAGCGCCGGCGTCGCAATGTTCGTCAACCCGCGCGTCACAGACGGCACCGGCTGGGCCATCGAAGCCGGCAAGGTCGGCACGGTCGGATTCGAATTCCCGCTCACCGTCGACACCTGGGAAGACAAGGCCACTCGGTCCTGGTGGGTACAGGCCTACGTCGTGCCAGCTTTCGCCGTCGACCGTCCCTTCGCTGCAAAGAAACTCACCGGCCTGGACGGAACGCCGTAATGGCCACCCGAACAGTCGGTGTCGCCGTGTGGTCGTACCGCGGAAGCGACGGACGCCGTAGGCGTGGCTACTACGGCCAAGTCCTCACGCTGACCGACGACGAAGCAGATCAGGGCGACGAGGCCGGCGCGTTCGCCCCACTCAACGCCCGGCCGGATGCCGACCAACACGCGGGAGAGGTCGAACCCGACGCCGACGAGAACGAGCAGGAACCGGCCACCGCTGACGATAACGACGCGACGGAAACCAATGCGGAGCCCGCCGCCAGCGACGAACACCATGCGCCAGTGGTCGAACTGAATCGACCAGCCAAGACCGCTGGCCACCTGGCATGGGTCGAGTACGCCGTCGCCGCCACAGCGCACACAGACGCACCCATCACCCGCGACCAAGCCGACGCGATGAGCAAGACCGAACTCATCGGCGCCATCACCGAAAGGCACTGAGAGACAATGACACTCACGTTTGACGATGGCCAAGCCGCCGCTCTCCTAGAAGCGCTCGGATTGCCAGCGGACACCACGGACCCGCAGCTCGTCACCGACACCGCCGTCGACCTGGCCGCGCAGGTCGAGACGCTCGACCCTGCCAAGCCGTCCACGGTCGCCGCCGCGGCGAAAAAGGCCGGCCTCGAAGTCATCGACACCGCCACCGCCACCGCATTGCGCCACGACGCCGCCGAAGGCCGCAAAATCGCCGCAGCAGCCGCCCAACAGCGCATCGAAGCATCCGTCGATGACGCTGTGCGCAAGGGCAAGATCACCCCGGCGCGCCGCAAGCACTGGATCACCCTCATTTCAGCGGATCCCGGCATGGCTGAAGTCCTGGCCAGCGTGCCGAACGAGACCGCCGCACCGATGACCGAATCGGGGCACGCGATGAACCCGGACCCCGGCGACGACCTCGCTGACGCCGACGCGTGGGTTTACTGAACAAGCTCGCGGCGTCCTGGTCCTGGCGCCGCGCGGGCCGGTGCAGCGTCTCGCCTCCTTGGTCGGAAAGGCGCGGCGCTGCACCACCCCCGTCGATTTTCTTGCAGGGGCGGGGGTACCCGACTCCCAAGGGGTGAGTCGGGATATTTTTTTTTGGGCTGGCGCGCGAAATCGGCGGCCGCAACCGATGACTACATCCCAAATCCGTCAGCAAGCTGGACGTAGGAACTTCCGATACCTGCTACAACGCCGTGGAAGCTATCTGGCCGCCCCCGTGGATCAAGGCTGCGGCTGACCTGGGAGAGCGGCAGCGTGGCCTTTGAGTTTGCCTGCACCGTGGCCGTCGATCTCCGGCGAAACATCATTTACACGCGTGTACGCGCTGTAAAGACGCGGGATCAACATCACCAGCAATAGCATCTCGTACACGCCAACCACCGCAAGGATTATCGCCCAAACTCCCGCAATCTCTGGCTGCGCCGGTGGAATGGGGTCAGTGACCGCCATCGAGATGACGATCACGGTCGATGCTACGAGGCCGAGCAATGCGGCCAGCAAAACGTGAGAGACAGATTCGTCAAGAGAGTCTTTAAGCACGCGGCGCCGGACAGATTCATCTGGGGAATCGGTCAGTCGAACACGCATGGAAGCTAGCTGCGCAAAGACCGAGAGCAGGACACCGCTCAGCAGAGAGAACCCACTCAGAATTGCAGTTGGCGCCGAAAAGCTGACCTGCCAGTGCCAGACGGCAGCCCCGACCCCGGCGCTGCCCACCACAAGGATGGTCCTTGTGACGGCGTCGCCGCCGACATAGGCACCATCTCGGTCGATGTTGGAGAGCCCGCGCCAGTGCCCAACTACGAGCGGAAGAGGGTTAAACCGCACCTCAGAACCCCCAATCGTGCATTTCACCAGGAGGCGAAATCTACCTTCGCATCGATGACCTTCGCTAAGGCTATCCCCTGAGTCTTCACCGCTGCCTTGAACTCACTCAGTGTAGGTCTGCTGTCCGACACCGGGTAAGTGAAGACTTCGGGCAGCCGTGACGGGCTGATTTTCTTGACGATTCCGGCGGGAGTCTTCACGACGAGGTAGCCGTCATCGATGTCTAGCTGTTCGACGGTGTTGCCGTAGCTGTCGGCAAGCTGTTGTGCGAATGCAGCATCGGACTCGATCTCTAGTACGTCATCAAGCTTTTTCCGAGCCCAAAACCGTTCGGTCACACCCACCTTTGCTGTCAGCCGAAATCGTTCATGTCGCTCGTTGCGCTCGCTGTCGTAGTAGTGCTTCAGCAGCACTAGTTCTTGCGGGTCGCCGCCTTCGAGGAACACATTCAATTGGTCTCGGCTGCCAAGTGGTGTGGCTTTGAGTCGCCACCAGGGCCGCACTTTGTCTTCGCCGAGGGGGTTCTCGGTGTCCAGGATTGTCTGATGTTCTCGGGACCAGTTGCTGACCCACCGCGTGAAGAACTCATACGGACAGGCGCGGCCGATCGCTTCGACGGCCAGGATCCCAATGGTGCCCGAGTTGGGCAGTAGGAGCGCTGCGCGGTACGGCCTGGTGGGTGAATAGCCCACAAGGTCGACGTACTCAGTCTGGCCTGTGTCAGGTGCGGGATAGGCGCGATCGTAGTCATCCGAACGCCCGACACGGAATTCGGCCGTAATCCCAGCTGACCCAAGCGGAGTGACGTCATTGAAGATGACGGTAGTTTTCTTGCGAATATCTTCGGCGGTCTCTGCGGCGGCATCTGGTGACCGAGGGAATCCACGAACCTGTGTCTCTTTGAAGCGGGCCAATACGGCACTGAGGTGGTCGCCGTAGCGCCATACCTTGCTGGTTTTCTCGTCGGTTTCTTCGAAGTTGATCGCTTTCAGCTTTCGGCCGGGGAAGAGTTCCGCCTTGTAGAACCGCACACCATAATTGGGCACCGGCGACCAACCCTCTCAAGCACAGGACTCTCGTCAATTAAATCGTGCCTGGAAGTTTGCGGCGGTTCCGACACGCTGGTTTGCATAGGCCGCAAACGTTAGTGGGGGAAGCCAGCATTACCGGGTGTGTCACACCGCGTGTCGCAATCGTGTCGCGCCCGGTCACACCACCAGTCACATGAGCACCAAAAGTGTGCTGTCGGAGCTCTCAGTCGCTCCCAAATCGCTGATGTGCGGCCTGGCGACTGATGCCGAGCGCCGTGCCGACCATCGCCCAAGTGTCGCCGGCCGCGCGGGCATCGGCGACAGCAGCCTCGAGTTCGGCTTCGGTCCGGGCCGCAGCGATCCGGCGCATGTACCGGGTATCGCGTCCGGCGGCCGGGTCAACGTCGAGACCGTCGAGCCAGGCGTCGACATCGCTATCGCTCATACCTTCTATCAAACCGTGTGACTTCCGTCTGTGCCGACACCGGCCAAGATCGGCAACGAATTCCGGCTGGTTGCTGAATCGTGGCATTACGGTTATTTCATGCCTCAATACCGAACGATACAAATAGCGATCGAGCAGGTCGAGCCTGGCATGACTGTGCTTTTCCCAATGCCTGATGGCCGGGAAGATGTTCCGTTCCGTGTGAAGTCAAAGACGCTGTCGTACAGCCAACATGAGCACAGCATCACGCTGAAATCGGATGTGATGGAGGCCGGCGGGGGGATTTGGACTATCACCGAGCGCCCTGGCTTCTACCTGTTCCAGATCGTCGGCATCGAATGACAGCGGCCACCGAGGCAAGCGCCCCGGTGGCCGTCGTTACTGTTTCAGTTCATTGCGGCCATCATCGCCGCCCGCATCTCATCGTCGTTCACCGCCGTGTATCGCTCCGTCGTCGCGACACTGGCGTGTCCGAGCAGCTGTTGTACCGCCCTGATGTTCCGTGAGCCGCGGTAGGCGCGTGTGGCGAAGCGGTGACGCAGCATGTGCATGGTGACGCCTTCCGGCAGTACCCGACTCACCATCGTGCCGACCCACCGGGCCGTGATATGCCCGTTGAATCCGTCTGGGAATAGCCAGCCGGTCTGCGGGGCGCCCGGGGTGTGGCCGGCCGCTCCGAGCCGGATCAGTTCAGCCAGTCCCTGACCGAGTGGAACTATGCGCCTATTGGCGCCCTTGCCGTGGACAACCAACTGCGGGCCCGCGGCCGAGTCGATCAGATCGCGGGTGTGAACCTTGGCAACCTCACCGCGCCGGAGGCCAGCCTCAGCGGCCAGACGCAACATCAGTGTCACCCGTAAGTCGGCCGCGGCCAACGCTTCTTGCCACGCAAGGTCATCGGCAGGCCTCGGCGCCGCGGTCGGCGAAGGTAGCCTAGGCAACTCGGTTGTCGGGTTCGCCGTAGTCCGTCCCATCGCATACGTCCACTGGAAGAACCCGCAGATCGCGGCCCGGTAGCTGCGACGTGTCTCCAAGCTCCAATCCGCGTAGCAGCCGAACCACGTCACCAGGTCATCCTCAGTAACGGCGTTGGGGTGACCACCGACCTCTTGAGCAACCTGTCTCAATTGGCTTTTGCGCAGCTTGATCGTCTCCGGCGATCGGCCTACCCCGCTGAGCCATGCCGCGTAGTCGGCGATGAGCATGTCCCAGGTGATCACCGTCGCGGGCAACCTGCCACGCTTCGGAGCGCTCACCGGACACCCTCGATCTCGTCCGCAGCCGCGATAAGCTCGGCGGCGAATTGCCGGGCGCCGGCCAGGTCGAACTCTTCCCGTTCGTCACCTTGCACAGCGATCGTCCGGAACACCGAACCGTCCGGGTACTGCCGACCATCAATCGACACACTGAATCCACCGGCCACGCGGCGGGTGCCGTCGAACTGCCGGAACCACTGGCTGCGCTCGTCCTGCTCCCAGTGCCACACGTAGGCGGCGCCAATTGGCCGGGCAACGTGACCGAAGCGCGCCGCGTCGGCGAGGTTGCCTCGGGCGTGCTCGCGAGCTTGGTCGAGCAGCAACCAGGCGCGGCCGCCGTCCGAGGCGGGCAGTTCCAAATGTTCGACGCGCTCAAGCCGGGCGATCTGTTCGGGTGTGAGTTGGTCGGCGAGGTCGCGCCAGCCGGCCGCAGTGTCGTCGGGGATAGTAGTCATTGATGAATATGCCTTCCTCTGTGATTGCGTGAGGTTTGCAGTGACACTGATACTGCTGTACCTGGTGGTCCTGGTTCTGGTCGCCACCGTGCTGTTCGGCCTTGGCAGCGTCATCTTCGGCCGTGGCGAGACGCTGCCGCCGTTGCCGCGGGGGACCACCGCAACGGTGCTGCCCGCCTCGGGCGTCACCGGCGAGGACGTGGAGGCCCTCAAGTTCAGCCAGACGCTGCGGGGATACAAGACCAGCGAGGTCGACTGGGTGCTGGACCGGCTGGGCACCGAGCTCGACGCGCTGCGCGGTGAGCTGGCGGCCGTCCGCGCGGCCTACGGAATCGCCGACGACGAGGACGTAGACGATCCCGACGATCCCGACGATCCCGACGATGTCGAGGTGTCGGCCACCGCCGGCCAGATTCGAACTAGCACCGACGAGCCGTCGTGACCGACGACGGCAAGACGCGATGCGGTTGGGCGGTCCAGTCGGCCAAGGCAGGCGACACGCTGTATCGCGACTACCACGACACCGAATGGGGTCGCCCGCTGCGCGATTCCACGGCGCTGTTCGAGCGGGTCAGCCTCGAGGCGTTCCAGAGCGGTTTGTCGTGGCTGACCATCCTGCGCAAGCGGGAGAATTTCCGCCGCGCGTTCGACGGGTTCGATGCCGAGCTGGTCGCTCGCTACACCGACGCCGACGTCGGGCGACTGATGGCCGACACCGGCATCGTGCGGAACCGCGCGAAGGTTGAGGCCACGATCGCCAACGCCAGGGCAGTCGCCGACCTCGACGTGGACCTGGGCGAGCTGCTGTGGTCGTTCGCGCCGCCTCCGCGTCCCCGCCCCGCTGATCTGTCGCAGGTGCCTGCGGTGACCGACGAGTCGAAGGCCATGGCCAAAGAACTCAAACGCCGCGGCTTCAAATTCGTCGGTCCGACGACGGCATATGCGTTGATGCAGGCCACCGGAATGGTCGACGACCACATCGCCTCGTGCTGGGTTCCGGCGGCCGGATAGCCGCCACGCCGTCGGCCTTAGACGGGTCTTTGCACACCCATTGACGTGGATAGGGAAGAATAGGGCTAGTTCAGAAGCAGTTCAGTGCCGGGTGCCGCCAACGAGTGGGCGGCGTCGGCCCCGACCTGGCCCGCTGAAGCGGACCGGCTCAGTTGGAGGGAGCACTCGATGGCGGCGATGAAGCCCCGGACTGGCGACGGTCCACTGGAAGCAACCAAGGAGGGGCGAGGGATCGTGATGCGGGTACCGCTGGAAGGCGGTGGACGTCTCGTCGTTGAGCTGACTCCGGACGAGGCGGCTGCCCTCGGCGACGAACTCAAGGGCGTAACCAGCTAGTCAATCCGGCGCGGCAGCGTGCAGCATCGCACGGGCCGCGCCGGAGTCCGCTATGCGGACACCTTGCGATAAATCTCCAAAGTCTGCTCGGCGATGTGTGCCCAGGAGAATTCCTCGATGCACCGCTGGCGTCCGGCCTCGCCGTACTTGCGTGCCGTTTGGGGTTCGGCCACCAGCGAGTTGACGGCGTCGGCGAGCCGCGTCTCGTAGAACTCCGGGTCGTTCGCGTCGTAGTGCACCAACAGACCGGTTTGATGATCGGCCACGACCTCCGGAATGCCACCGACATCGGAGGCCACGACCGGTGTGCTGCACGCCATCGCCTCGAGGTTGACGATTCCGAGCGGTTCGTACACCGATGGGCAGACGAAAACGGTTGCAGCCGAGAGTATTTCGCGGATCTTGTTGATCGGCAGCATCTCTCGCACCCAGAACACGCCGGTGCGGGCGCGGGCGAGATCCTGCACCGCAGAGGACACTTCGGCGGCGATCTCTGGTGTGTCGGGAGCGCCTGCGCACAACACCAATTGCACGTCGGCGCTGAACTTGTGTGCAGCGGCGACGAGGTGGGCCACGCCTTTCTGACGGGTGATGCGTCCGACGAACGCCACGATCGGCCTGTTCAGATCGACGCCCAGTTCGGCCAGAACCGAGTCACCTGGCACCGGGGGCGCCGGGTACCAGACGTCGGTGTCGATCCCATTGCGCACCACATGCACCCGACTGGGGTCCAGCGCCGGATACGTGTGCAGGACGTCGTCGCGCATGCCCGCACTCACCGCGATCACCGCGTCAGCGGCCTCGATCGCGGTGCGCTCGACCCACGACGACACCCGATACCCGCCGCCGAGCTGTTCGGCCTTCCACGGCCGCAGCGGTTCGAGCGAATGCGCGGTGAGCACATGGGGGATGCCGTAGAGCAGCGCAGTCAGGTGGCCGGCCATTCCGGAGTACCAGGTGTGGGAGTGCACCACGGTCGCCTCTGCGGCGTTGTTGACCATGTTGAGGTCCGCCGACAGCGTCGACAGTGCCGCGTTGGCGCCGCGCAGCGCCGGATCGGGCTGGGCCACGAACACCCCGTCGCGCGGGGCGCCCATGCAATGAACGTCGACTTCGCACAGGTGACGCAATTGAGCGACGAGCTCGGTCACGTGAACCCCAGCACCGCCGTAAACCTCGGGTGGATACTCCCGAGTCATCATGGCCACCCGCATATCTGGAACGGTAGTGGTCGCTTCGCGAAGACGCATGCTTGTGGACAACGTTTGCGGAGTTGTTCATCACCCCAAGCAACTTGACGGCAAGGCCGTTGACCAATCGTGTCATTGGCTAGCCCCGGTGGTGGCTGGCGGATAGGTTTGATTCATGAGGGAGTTGCCACATGTGCTGGGCATTGTCCTGGCCGGCGGAGAGGGCAAGCGGCTGTACCCGTTGACGGCGGATCGCGCCAAGCCCGCGGTTCCCTTCGGTGGCGCCTACCGACTGATCGATTTCGTGCTGTCCAACCTGGTGAATGCCCGGTATCTGCGAATCTGCGTTCTCACGCAATACAAGTCGCATTCACTCGACCGTCACATCAGCCAGAACTGGCGACTGTCGGGCCTGGCCGGTGAATACATCACCCCAGTGCCCGCGCAGCAACGGTTGGGCCCGCGGTGGTACACCGGCTCCGCTGACGCCATCTATCAGTCGCTCAACCTGATCTACGACGAAGACCCGGACTACATCATCATCTTCGGTGCCGATCACGTGTACCGCATGGATCCCGAGCAGATGCTGCAGTTCCACATCGAGAGCGGTGCGGGCGCGACCGTCGCCGGTATCCGGGTGCCGCGCGCGGAGGCGAGCGCGTTCGGCTGCATCGACTCCGACGAGTCGGGCCGTATCCGCGGCTTCATCGAGAAGCCGGCCGATCCGCCGGGAACACCGGACGATCCCGAGCAGACGTTCGTCTCGATGGGCAACTACATCTTCACGACGAAGGTTCTCATCGACGCGATCCGTGCCGATGCCGACGACGACCATTCCGATCACGACATGGGTGGCGACATCATCCCGAGGCTGGTCTCCGATGGGATGGCCGCGGTGTACGACTTCAAGAACAACGAGGTGCCTGGCGCCACCGAGCGCGATCACGGTTACTGGCGCGACGTCGGGACCCTCGACGCGTTCTACGACGCACACATGGATCTGGTTTCGGTGCATCCGGTGTTCAACCTGTACAACAAGCGTTGGCCGATCCGGGGTGAGTCGGAGAACCTCGCACCGGCCAAGTTCGTCAACGGGGGCTCGGCTCAAGAATCCGTCGTGGGCGCCGGGAGCATCATCTCGGCGGCGTCCGTGCGCAATTCAGTGCTGTCGTCCAACGTCGTGATCGACGACGGCGCCATCGTCGAAGGCAGCGTGCTGATGCCCGGTGTGCGGGTGGGCCGGGGCGCGGTGGTGCGGCACGCGATTCTGGACAAGAACGTCGTCGTCGGCCCGGGGGAGATGGTCGGGGTGGATCTCGACAAGGACCGTGAGCGCTTCGCGATCAGTGCGGGCGGCGTCGTAGCCGTCGGCAAGGGTGTGTGGATCTGAGACTCACTCCCACGAGTCGACCGGTGCGGCCGGGGCCGCGGTCTTCGCCTCCGCACGGCGCCTTCGCCATCGCCACAGCCGGAACACACCCCACGCCAGGGCCAGCAGTGCCACCAGGACGAGGATCGGCACCAAGATCGCGACGAACACGAGCCCGATGCTGGTGACGTCCTCGACCGTGGACAACACCGGCGCGGCCATGCCCGCCGAGGCGACGTTGGCCGCGGGCCGCACCGCCGATTTCGTCAGCGACACCACCAGCGCGGTGACCACGCCGATCGCCACCGGAACCCATTGACCGGATTGGGCGAATGCCCCCGGGTCGGTTACCGCCGCGGTTTGGGATGCCGTGCCCGAGCCGAACACGATGCCGCCCGCGGTGGGCCGCACGAACGTCTGAATCGTGTCGTTGACGGTGTCGAGGGCGGGGATCTTGTCGGCGACGACCTCGATCACGAGCAGCACCGCCACGATGGCCATCACCCAGCCGTTCTCCAGCCAGGCCCAGCCCGCAGGCAGCGACACCAGATCGGTGAACCGGGACAACAGGCCGAGCGCCAGCAACGGGATGTAGGCATTCAATCCCGCTGCCGTGGCCAGCCCGAAGCCGGTCAGCAGTTCCACACGGCCATTATGGGCACGGGTGGGGTTGCTGGTTCGGCACTTTCTACGATGTGGTGGGTCGCGTCGCGTTGCGCCACGCCAACGGGTTCAGTTCGCGGTACGGATCGTCACGGCGAATCTTGAGCAACTCAGCGAGGCTCTTTTCCAGGGATTCCTTGGTGTGCTTTTTTACCGTGGCGGCCCATCTCTGGGCCGACGCTCGCGGCGGCTTCGTCGTATCGATGGGAGCCGCGAACCGGACATACATGCGTTGCGGCCGTGGGATCAGGGTCGGGCCCACACCGCGCAACAGCGGCATCGCCATGTCGGTTCGGCCCGACAGCTTCTCGCTGACCGTCTGGCTGAGCCGGCCCAGCCAATGGTCACGCGTCGTCATACTCACGTAGACGTCGTCGCCGCCGACGAGTGCGACCGGAACGATCGGATACCCGTGCTCGGCGGCGATGCGCGCGAATCCTTCGCGGCCCTCCCAGCGCAACGTGTACTGCTCGCCTTTGAATTTCGGGATCTCGCGGCCGCCACCGGGGAACACCAGGATCGGCTCGTCGTGGCGCATGAGTTCCCTCGCACTCTCCGGTGCTCCGACCACGGCGCCGCACGCGGCCAGCAGATCTCCTGCCGGCCGCGGCATGTCGCCGAATCTGCGGTCGGCCAACGGCCGCACCCGCATGCCGATCTCGCGGCGCACCACGTAGGGAACCAACAGTGCTTCCGCTCCGAACTGGGTGTGGTTGCCCACCAACAGAAATCGGCCGTCGCGGGGCAGATTGTGTAGTCCGTCCACGTAGGGCCGGTACAGGTCGACCAGCGGTTCGATGCCGTCGGCGACGGTCTCCACGGCTCGCCGCATGACCTGGATGTGGCTGGGGGGCTTCATGATCGCATCGATCTTCGTGACAGTCATGGTCGCGAGAACACCACGACCGTTGGAGTGGGTCCGAGCCGGAACGCCTGCGGCAGGAACCGGATGCGCATCTGTGGGTCGGCGGCCTTGCCTAAGGCGATGAAGGCCGAGCGGCTGTATGACCGCAGCGTGCTGATGAATCCGTCGTGGACGACCGGTTTCACGAGTGCGAACGGCGCCATGACCGCCAGCGTCAGGAGCAGCCCCACGGGTCGCGGTCGTTTGACGTCGATGACGAGGAATTGCTTGCCGACCCGGGTGGCTTCCGCGATAGCCCGGAACGCGACCGCGGGCGGGAGGTGGTGGAAAGCTAGGGCGAAGACCACCAGGTCGAAGCTGTCGTCCTCGTCGTCTATGGCGGTTGCGTCGACGACCCGGGTGGTCACCCTCGGGTCGGCGCCGAGTGCGCCGGCGGCGACGTTGGCCACCGACGTCGGGTCAAGATCGCTGACCGTCACGGTCGCGGTCGGATGCAACTCCAAGATGCGGGCGGAGAGCTTGCCGTGGCCGGCGCCCAACTCGAGGATGCGCGGATTGGGGATGTCGGACACGAGATCCACTGCGATGCGGGCGTTCTTGTCGTGCTGCTGCGTGCGGGTGCCCATGCGATCGAGGCCGGCGATCACCTTCTGCTTGATGTCATCACCGACGTCGTCGCGGTCGAGGTACTCCAGCGCATCGGTTTGCAACCGCCGGTCGAGCCATGACGCATCGGGTCCGCCTCGCGGCATCCGGGCGATTTCTGAAACGGTCATGCCTACACCGTACCGAACGAACTAGTTCGTCTGGTTATGATTCTCCTGTGAGATCCACGACCGAGCTGCGTGAGGAGATCTTCTCCGCGGCACGATCCGAGTTCGCGCAATACGGGCTGGCCGGCGCCAGGATCGACCGCATCGCACGATCGGCGCAGGCGAGCAAGGAACGGCTCTACGCACACTTCGGCGACAAAGAGACGCTGTTCCGGGAGGTGTTCGCCGCCGACGGCGCGGAGTTCTTCCGCTCGGTCACCCTGCGTCCGGAGGCCGTCCCCGAATTCGTCGGCGAGGTCTACGACCTCGGCCTGCGCAAGCCAGAACACCTCCGCATGATCATGTGGGCTCAGCTGGAAGGGTTCATGCTCGACGAGCCGCAGTCCGATGGGCACCCCATCCCCGCACACGCGGTCGCGGCCATCGAAGCCGCTCAGGCCGGTGGCTACGTCGACTCATCTTGGGACTCAACGGATCTGCTCGCCTTGCTGTTCTCGATCGGACTGGCGTGGGCCCAGTCACCGCACCCCGACGCCGTGACCGACGATCCGGCGGTGATCTCGCGCCGCCGCGCCGCGGCGGTCGAGGCGGCCGCCCGCATCGTCGCCGTCGCGAGCTGAGTCACCACACATACGGCATCAATCGGTACCGCACCTGCTGCGTGTACTCGGTGTACCCGGCGAGTTCGCGCTTGAGCGCTTTCTCCTCATCGAGGATTCGTAACGCGAGGACCGGCACGCCGGGAAGGATCAGCACCAGCCCCCAGTACGAGCCGAGCGCAATCGGCAATCCGATCATCAGGATCAGCGCGCCGAAGTACATCGGGTGACGCACCAGCGCATACAGCCCTGTTGACACCACCTGCTGGCCGGCCTCGACTGTGATGGTGGCCGCGGCGTAGCTGTTCTGGACGACAACGAGCATCGTGATGCCCAGGCCGATCGCCACCATGGCGTCGCCGAGCAATGCCACCGCCGTCGGCACATCCGACCACCCGAAGCGGTGGTCGAGGGCACTGAGTACCGCGACCCCGAAGAACCACACATAGATGCCCAAGACAATGAGCTTCTGCGCCGGTCGGGTTTCGGCGGTCGGGCCCGAGTGCATACGCCGTCGCAGCACCTCAGGCTCCTTGACGGCGAGATAGATCGTGTAGACGGTGCCCAACACGGCGAACACGGCGATGAAAAGCCAAGCCTGCCAGTAGTTCAGGGTGCCTGCCGGGCCGAACAGCAGCGCGGCGATCACCACGAATCCGACAAGGGAGAACCCGAGCGCTTGCATACCCGTTTTCATCATTCCTCTTCTCGTTGCTCGGTGCGTGCCGTCACCACACGTACGGCACCAGCCGATACCGGACCTTGTGGGTGTAGTCGTCGTAGCCCTCGAGTTCGGTGCGCAGCATCTTCTCCTCGTCGCGGATGCGGACGCCAAGGATCGGCGCCGAGGCGATGGTCGCGAGCATGGCCCAGTAGGACCCCAACGCGAGGGGAGTGCCGAACATCATCAACAGGGCGCCGAGATACATCGGATGCCGGACCAGGCCGTACAGACCCGTTGACACGACGTGCTGTTCGTCCTCGACGCGAATGCTGGCTCCGGCGAAGCTGTTCTGGAAAACCACGGCCTGCGCGAGGACGAGGCCCACCGCCACCAGGATGTCGCCGAATATGACGACCTCGGTCGGTACCTGCGACCAGCCGAAGCGGTGATCGAGGGCGCTGACGATGAGCACCGCGAGCACTGCGACGACGATCGCCCACATCGCGATCTTCTGCACGAGCCGGGTTTCGGCCATCGGTCCCGCCTGCATGCGTCGCCGTAACGCCGCAGGGTCTTTGAGCGCCAGATAGAAGCTGGGCGCCAGGGTGGCGATCAGGAACACAGCGATGAAAACCCAAGCCTGCCAATAGTCGAACGTGCCAGCCGGCCCGAACAGCGCCAACCCGAAGAACACCAGGCCGAAAACTCCGGACGCCACCGCTTGAAGTACCAGTTTCACCTCTGCTCCCTTCGGGTTCACACCGCGTCGCGGCGGCGGTAGATCCACCCGGCGCAAAACGCCGTCAACGTTGCGACCACGAGCATCACGATCAATGCCACGACCGGGAAGTCCGTCGGGACGGTGGTCTGCCCGACCGGCGACAGGTCGATCAGCCAGCGCGGCAGCCTGAGCAAGGCGCCGAGGTAGAGCGCGATGATCACGAACGTGACTGCAAGCCAGCCGATCCAGGGTGAACGCAGCGCCACGGCCAACGCCGCGACAGCGGCCATCACGGCAAGCGCGGGTACGTAGGCCAGTCCGGCGAGCGTCAACCGCACGATCGTTGCGGGTTCTCCGAGTGTCAGGCCGGCACCCAGCCCGTTGCCCAGCCCGGCGCAAAACATCAGGATGATCGACCCGATCACGGCGGATACCGCCGCGCCCAGCAGCCAGTGCCAACGCGACACCGCACCGGCCAGCACCGGCTCGCCGAGGCCGTTCTGCTCGTCGCCGTACACCCGCAGAACGGCGGCCACCACATACGCGGTCGCGGCGGCCGCGAGGAACTGCGTCATCGTGGTGTACACGCCGTCGTTTCCCTGTGCGGCGAAAACCCGGGCGATGAGCTCGTTCTCCCGCGCGGCGTCCATGAGCGATTTGGTCATCGATCCGAATGCGAGGCCGCCCAGGAACAGGCCCATGCTCCAACCGACCGTCTGGCCTCGCTGCAAGGTCAGATGCAGGCTCAGCGGCCCCCTGATCTCGCGTGCGTTCGGACGCTCTCCGGTCGACGGGATCGTGCCGGCGTCGTATTGGCGGCGCCTCTCCAGCAAGCCCGCCAATGCCATCAGGCCGACCGCAAGACCGACCAGCAGTCCCAGTGGCCACCAGCGTAATTCGACGAAAGCACGCATCTGCTGCGCCCAAGCGATCGGCGAGAACCAACTCAGCGCACTGCCGGAGTTGTCGATGGCGTCGCCGACTCCGCGCACAAGCGCGGCCAGGGCAAGGGTGGCCATCGCCGCACCGGTCGCGGTGCGGGCCTGTCGCCACAGTTGTGCGGTCACGGCGGCGACCGCACCGAACACCATGGCGACGGCGGTGACACCCAGGCACATGCCCGCGGTGTCGCCAAGCCCGAAGCCCGTCGAGGCCATGGCCAGCGTCATCGTCAGTGCCAGGATCGCGTTGAGACCGCCGACCAGTATCAACGCTGCCGCGGTGCGGGCATAGCGCCCGACCACGGATGACAGCACGAGTTCGGCTGCACCGCTTTCCTCCTCGGCTCGGGTATGGCGGATGACGGTGAGAATCGCCAGGATCGACGTGGCAATGATCAGCGTGAGCATCAACTCGTTGGCCATCATCACACCGAGATCGGTTTCCTTGACGCCGAACATGGGCCCGCCCAGCATCATTCCGGCCGGCGTTTTGAGGAGGTTGACTCGTGCGAGCCGCTGTGGCTCCTCGGGATAGGCGAGCCGTATCGCATTCGGTGCGTACACCATCATGAGCGTCAGCACCGCGATCCACCCGGTCAGCCGCACGCGGTCGCGCCGGATCGCCAGGCGCAGTAGGCCACCGACGCCGGTGAACGGCGAGGTCCCCGTCGCCTGGCGCCGATGGTGGGACGTCACCGCGCCCCTTGCGCTCACGGCGCGACCCCCTGGTATTCCCGCAGGAACATGTCTTCGAGCGAGGCGGGCGTGACGGTGAGATCTTCGATGCCGAGGTCGGTCAGGTGCTCCATGGCGAATTCGAGATCGCCGCGATCCACCGAGAATCTGACCTGGCCGTCGTCGGCGCTGAAGTCGTGGACGTACGGGATGTCGCGCAACGAGCGGCCATCGGATCGGGTCCGGGCGGTGACCGTTGTGCGCATCAGGTGACGCAACTCGGCCAGCGTGCCCGAACGCACCGTACGGCCCGCTCGGATGATCGTGACGTTGTCGCACAGCTTTTCGACCTCTGCCAGGATGTGGCTCGACAGCAGCACAGCCGCGCCGCGTTCGGCCACCTCTGTCACACACTGTTGAAAAGCTCGCTCCATCAACGGGTCGAGACCCGATGTCGGCTCATCGAGGATGTAGAGCTCGGCGTTGCAGCTGAATGCCGCGACGATCGCGACCTTCTGCCGGTTGCCCTTCGAGTAGGTGCGTGCCTTCTTGTGTGGATCGAGTTCGAAACGGTCGATCAGCTGATCGCGCCTGCGCGTGTCGATGCCGTTGCCGCGCAGCCGGCACAGGAAGTCGATGGCCTGCTGCCCGGTGAGGTTGGGCCACAACGTGACATCGCCTGGGACATAAGCGATCCGGCGGTGCAGTGCGACGGCGTCATGCCAGGGATCGCCGCCGAGTAGGCGCACGGTACCGCGCTCGGCCCGCAGCAGCCCGAGCAGCACCCGGATGGTGGTGGACTTGCCCGCGCCGTTGGGGCCGAGAAATCCGGTGATGTGGCCGTGTGACACGGTCAGATTCAGCCCGTCGAGCGCCTTCGTGCGGCCGAAAGACTTTGACAGGCCGCGGATCTCGACGGCTGCGGACTGGTTCGTCATCGTTGTCCTCACGCTGGTTCCTTGTTGTCGGCCGCGTCGGCGGGGGCGCTGAACGGGATGCCTTGTTCGCGCTGGCGCAGAAATGCGTCGTACATCGTGGAGTCGGCCAGCAGGCCCTCGGTGTAGAGCTCGAGCGCGGGCAGCACCATGTCCTCGCCGTAGTCGCGCAGAACCGCACGCAGATCGGTCGGGTCGTCATGCATCTGCAGATACAGCAGGAACCCGCCGCCGTTGGTGATCGCGACGTACTTGGCCCGTGCGCGCGGATCGCGACTGGGCTTGAGCGTGCCTGCCCTGACCCCTTCTTCGAGGTATTGCTCGGCGTTGTCGGCCATGCGGCGCCAGAAGGTCTTGGCGAGGTCACTGCCCGACTGCATGCTGCGCACGAGGTAGGCCATCAACGGTGCATAGGTCTCGATCTCCGACATCTGGGCCAGCCAGGTCGCCGGATCGGCCGTCTGCAGCGATTCCGACTTGGCCTCGCGGATCACCTCGGCGACGTAGTCGTCGCACGCCTTGCGCAGGCCGTCCTTGGAGCCGAAGTGGTGGATCACCAGGGCCGCGCTGACGCCCGCGGCGTCGGCGATCGTCCGCAGACCGACGCTGAATCCGTGCTGCCCGAATTGCTCGATCGCGGAATCGCGGATTCGGGCGATCCCGGTCCGATCTTCGACTGAACGCATGTTTAGTACGCTAAACACTCGTTCAGTCGGCAGTCAAGGGAGTGACCCGTCAGGAATTCGTAAAGATCTTGCTCCCGGCAACCTTCCGCGGAAAACCGGCGAGCGTCAGTCGCGAACGGCGGCGAGCAGCCCGTCTCCGAGCGGGATCAACACCGGGGTGAGCCGTTCGTCCTCGGCGATCAACCGGGCTGCCTCGCGCACGGCGTTGACCTCCGCATCGCGGGCGGATGCGTCGCCCGCGCGGCCGCCGAGCGCCGCGCGGTGCACCACGATCGCGCCGCCGGATCGCAGCAGTCGCACACCTTCCACGACGAATTGTGGTTGGTCGATCGGGTCGGCATCGATGAACACCAAGTCGTAGGACTCGTCGGCGAGCCGGGTGAGCACCTCTTGCGCCCGCCCGCTGATCAGCCGGGTGCGTCCCGGGCCGACGCCGGCCTCGGTGAAGCCCTGTTTGGCGATGCGCTGGTGTTCGGGCTCGACGTCGATGGTCGTCAGCACGCCGTCGTCACGCATGCCGGACAGCAACCACAGCCCGCTGACGCCGGCACCGGTTCCCACTTCCACCACGGCGCGTCCGCCGGTGATCCGGGCCAGCACGCTCAGCAACGCCCCGACCGCCGGTGTGACGGCCCCGGCACCGATGTCGTCGGCGCGTTCGCGGGCCGCGGCGACGATCGCGTCCTCCGAGATCGACCGTTCGGCGTGGGTGACGATCGCCTCGGCGCGGCCGGGTTCGGAGCTGACCATGCCCGCAGCGTAGGCCAGACGGGTGCGCCGACGTTGCGACACGCCCGTCATCCAGGGCAGAAGGCCGCCCGATAATCGCTGGTTTCTGCAGGTTGTACGCCGTATCCTCGGATTTCTCAGGGAAAGTTCAGTTTGCTCATATGCCAACCACACCGGCATCGGGAACGGTATCTCCCATGGAACACGGCGGCCGCCGGCGCACAGCGCAGCGCGATCGGAATAACGAAACTGTCAGTCGTGTTGAGCAAAGTGAAATTTGTGAGCAGGAGGACCTCGCCACCATCGCATCTCAGCAGATCACCACAGCCCAGTCGGCCCCGGTGTCAATGGCACATCTGGAGCAGTTCACCGAAGGAGACTGGGTGGAGCCCTCAGACGAATTGACCGGCACCGCGGTGTTCGACGCCACCGGAGACAAGGCGACCATGCCGTCCTGGGATGAACTGGTCCGCCAGCACGCCGACCGCGTGTACCGGCTGGCCTACCGACTGTCGGGTAATCAGCACGATGCCGAGGATCTGACTCAGGAGACGTTCATCCGGGTGTTCCGCTCGGTGCAGAACTATCAGCCCGGCACATTCGAGGGCTGGTTGCACCGCATCACCACCAACCTGTTCCTCGACATGGTGCGGCGCCGCGGACGTATCCGCATGGAGGCGCTGCCCGAGGACTACGACCGGGTGCCTGCCGACGACCCGAACCCCGAGCAGATCTACCACGACTCGCGCTTGGGTGCGGATCTGCAGGCCGCGCTCGACTCGCTGCCGCCGGAGTTCCGTGCTGCGGTCGTGTTGTGCGACATCGAAGGTCTGTCCTACGAGGAGATCGGCGCCACGCTCGGCGTCAAGCTTGGCACGGTGCGCAGCCGTATTCACCGGGGTAGGCAGGCGCTGCGCGACTATCTGGCGAAGCATTCACCGGAAACGGCTCAGTCCGCCTGAGCGTTGGCGGATGTCGAACACAGCGTCGCGCGCTACATTCAGGACAGGACGTTGTGAGTACCGAGAGGAGCTGGGTGATGGTCGACCCGGGACATGTGTTCCGTCGCGCTTTCTCCTGGCTACCGGCGCAATTCGCGTCGCAGAGTGATGCCCCGGTCGGTGCGCCGCGCCAATTCGGCTCGACCGAACACCTGTCGATCGAGGCCATCGCCGCGTTCGTCGACGGCGAGCTGCGGATGAGCGCGCACCTGCGCGCCGCCCATCACTTGTCGTTGTGTCCGGACTGTGCGGCTGAGGTGGACGCTCAGAGCCAGGCGCGGGCGGCGTTGCGGGACTCGTGCCCGATCGCCATCCCGAATTCTTTGCTGGGAATGTTGTCGCAGATACCGCACCACATTCCGCAGCCGCCACCCGACGTGCCGGATAAATCTCAGTTTGCTGAAGACCCGACGCGGGGCCGGCGCAAGCGCCGGTAGGGTGAACCAAAGGCGATCAGTGACCAGCACCGGCCGACCTGGCTGGGGCGGGCGCTCCGATAGAGAGTGATACACCGGTGACCAACCAGGACCAGTCCGGCGATAGCGGCCGCCTGGCGCCGCGCCCTGTTGAGCGGCCACCCGTCGACGCCGCGTCGCAACGCACCTTCGGCAGGCCCTCGGGCGTCGACGGCTCATTCCTCGGCGCCGACAAGTATCAGGACCAAGGGGAGTACGCGCCCAAGGATCAACCGCCGGACCCGGTGCTCGCGGAGGCCTTCGGGCGTCCCAAAGGCGCCGCCGATACCCTGCAGCGTCATCCGACCGACGCGGGCGCCCTCGAGGCCGAGCGGGCCGGTGGCGATGACGACTTCGACGATCCGTGGCGCGATCCCGCGGCCGCCGTCGCGTTGGGCACGCCGGCGCAGGCTCCGTCGGCACCGGTGGTCGTCTCGGCGCCCGCAGGCAAGCTGGGCCTGCGTGAGGTGCTGTTCGGCGGCCGGGTGTCCTGGGTCGCCCTCGTGGTCCTGATTCTGACCGCGCTCCTCGTATCGTTCGTGGGCGGCTGGGTGGGCCAGAAGACCGCGGGCACGGTCGAGGCTTTCACGACGTCGAAGGTCACGCTCGAAACCGGCGACCTGCCCGAACCCGAAGCAGGCCGGATCGCCACGGTGGCCGCCGCCGTGGCCGATTCTGTGGTCACGATCGAAGCCAAGAGCGACACCGAAGGCTCCCAGGGGTCCGGCGTGGTGATCGACGGGAACGGCTACATCGTCACCAATAACCACGTGATCTCCGAAGCCGCGGGCAAACCCGCCGACTACAAGATCACCGTCGTGTTCAACGACGGCAAGGAAGTGCCCGCCAACCTCGTCGGGCGTGATCCCAAGACCGATCTCGCCGTACTCAAGGTCGACAACGTCGACAACCTCACCGTCGCGCGCATGGGCGACTCGGAGAAGCTTCGCGTCGGCGAGGAAGTCATCGCCGCAGGCGCCCCACTAGGGCTGCGCAGCACGGTCACCCACGGCATCATCAGCGCGCTGCACCGGCCGGTCCCGCTGTCCGGTGACGGTTCGGACACCGACACCGTCATCGACGGTGTGCAGACCGACGCCTCGATCAACCACGGCAACTCCGGTGGTCCGCTGATCAACATGGACTCTGAGGTCATCGGGATCAACACGGCCGGAAAGTCGTTGTCCGACAGTGCGAGCGGCCTCGGATTCGCGATCCCGGTCAACGAGGTCAAGCAGGTCGTCGAGACGTTGATCAAGGACGGCAAGATCGCTCACCCGACCTTGCAGCTGACGGCCAAGTCGGTGAGCAACAGCGTGGCCTCCGGCGCCCAGATCGCCAACGTCGTCGCGGGCGGCCCGGCGGATAAGGCCGGCATCCTCGAGAACGACGTCGTCGTCAAGGTCGGGGACCGCAAGGTGGCAGATGCCGACGAGTTCGTGGTGGCCGTCCGCCAGCTCAAGATCGGTCAGGAAGCTCCCATCGAGGTGGTCCGGGAAGGACGCCCGATGACGTTGATGGTGACGCCCATCGGCGACGACCAAAAAGCGCAGTAACGATGTTCGCGAATATCGGGTGGGGCGAGATGCTGCTTCTGGTGATCGCCGGACTGGTGATCCTTGGGCCCGAGCGCCTGCCCGGTGCGATCCGCTGGACCTCCGGCGCACTGCGTCAAGCCCGGGACTACGTCACGGGCGCCACGAGCCAATTGCGCCAAGACCTCGGGCCGGAATTCGACGATCTGCGTGAACCGCTGGCCGAGCTTCAGAAGCTGCGTGGCATGACGCCGCGCGCCGCGCTCACGAAGCATCTCCTCGACGGCGACGACTCGATCTTGACCGGCAAATTCGACGAGAAGCCGGCCCAGCAGCCGCCTGCCGCGTCGCCCGCCGTGGACAAGGCGCCCGAGAAACCGCCGGAGAAGCCGGCCGGGACCGTGTTCGACACCGACGCGACGTAGCCGCCAGGGGCGTCAGCGTCCCGCGGGATCGAGGCCCAGCGACATACCTGCCAGCCCGCGCTTACGGGCCGACAGCGAGTCGGCGATCTTGCGCAGTTCCTTGCCCGCGGGCGAGTCCGGCGCCGACAACACCAGCGGTACCCCGGCATCGCCCGCGTCCACCAGCGCCTTGTCGATCGGAACCTGGCCGAGCAACGGCACCTCGGCACCGACCGAGCGGGTGAGCGAATCGGCGACCAATCGTCCGCCGCCCTCGCCGAACAGCTGCATGATCGAGCCGTCGGGCATCAGGAGGCCCGACATGTTCTCCACGACGCCCGCGATGCGCTGACGGGTCTGCAGCGCGATCGCGCCCGCCCGTTCGGCGACTTCGGCCGCGGCCAGCTGCGGTGTCGTCACCACGAGGATCTCCGCACCGGGGATCAGCTGGGCCACCGAGATCGCGACGTCGCCCGTTCCCGGCGGGAGATCGAGCAGCAGCACATCCAGATCGCCCCAGTACACGTCGGCGAGGAACTGCTGCAGCGCCCGGTGCAGCATCGGGCCGCGCCAGACCACGGGCGTGTTGCCCTGCGTGAACATCGCGATCGAGATGACCTTCACGTCGTGCGCGGTGGGCGGGAGGATCATCGAGTCGACCTGGGTGGGCCGGTCGGTGGTGCCCATCATGCGGGGCACCGAGTGGCCGTAGATGTCGGCGTCCAGAACACCGACCGTGAGGCCACGCGCGGCCATCGCTGCGGCGAGGTTGACCGTGACGCTCGATTTGCCTACCCCACCCTTGCCTGAGGCGACCGCGTACACGCGGGTCAGCGAGTTGGGCTGGGCGAACGGGATCACCGGCTCGCGCGAATCGCCCCTGAGCATCTTGCGCAGTTCGGCCCGCTGCTCGTCGTTCATCACGTCGAGAGTGACTTTGACCGCGCCGGTCCCGGGTACGTCGGCGACGGCGGCGGAAACCAGCTCGGCGATCTCGTTCTTCTTCGGGCAGGCCGCGGTGGTCAGGTAGATCTCGACGTGGACACCGTGATCGGGCTCGATCGAGATGTTCTTGACCATGCCTAGTTCGGTGATCGGCCGCCGCAGTTCGGGGTCGATCACCTTGGCCAGCGCGGAGCGGACCGCGGTTTGCAGCTCAGTGGCAGATTCGGACATCACCGCCGAGTCTACGGCTGCTGACGGGCGTCGATTCGTCAGGCCGGACCGGGCGCGGGACCCGGAGCGGGTCCGAGCGCCGGGCCCGGTGCCGGCGCCATCGGCACGATGGGCGGCGCTGCGGGTGTCTGCGGCGCCGCCGGTGCGGCGGGCGGCGGTGGGAGACCGGGCAACAGCGGCCCCGGCGCGGCGGGCGGCGGGGGAGGAGCCTGCTCACCGAGACAGAACACGACGCACGTCGGTTGTCGGGGTGGCTGCTCCCACGGCGGAATCCACCGCGGGGGCTCCGCGGGCGTCGGTGTCGGGGCGGCCTGCGCGGGCCCGGGCAACGGACCGAGGACCTGGCCAGGCGCGAATCCGGGCACGTTCGTCGATGGCACGCGGCTCGCGGTCTCGTTGTTGCTGAGCAACGGGATCAGTGCGAGCGGGTCGCCCGCGGGCAGGCCCAAGGCGTTTGCAGGCAGACCCGGTCCAAGGCCTTCGGGATCGTCCAGGTGCGAATCGCCGATCGGCGGGATCGAACCCGTGATCGGCGGCAGGTCGACGGGTACGACCCCGGTGGCGTAGGCAGCCGCCCAGCCCAGCACGTTGCGGGCATATGCCACGGAGTTGTTGTAGCGCAGGATGGCCGCCATCACCTGGGACTGATCGCGGAGGTTGAGCCCGCCGCTGCACAGGTAGCGGGCAGCGGCCAGCGACGCGTCGAAGACGTTCTGCACGTCGGCCTTGCCGTCGCCGTCACCGTCGGACGCGTACCGCGCCCAGGTGCCCGGCAGGAACTGCATCGGTCCCATCGCGCGCGCATAGACCACCCGGCCCGCCTGCGCGCTCTGCACGATGATCTCGTTGCCCGGCAGGGTGCCGTCGAGTGCCGGTCCGTAGATGGGCCGGACCGCCGTGCCACGGGCGTCGGTGGCACCGCCGTTGGCGTGCATGGATTCGATACGGCCGATGCCTGCCAGCAGGTTCCAGCTGACGCCGCAGCCGGGGTAGGCCGCGCTCATCATCCGTTCGGCGTTGCGATAGGCGTTCAGCGCCATCCCCGGAATGCCAAGGGCGCCAGGCGTATTCACGACGAAGGCAGGCGGGGGAGCCGATGCCGTCGAGGCGGCGATGCGGAACATCGTCGGCGCTTTGGCGGCCGCAACCACCGCCGGCCCGGCGCGGTCGACCTGCGGTTCGACCGCGGCGAGCGGCGTGACCGAGGTGTTCGTCGAGGCGGGGTGGGGCGCGGCACCGACCGCGCCGGCGAGGATGAGCGGGGTGAGCGCCGCGACGCCGACGACACCGCGTGCGCTGGGAGCGGTGAAGACACCGCTGACGCGAGGCATGGAGCCAAGACCGCCGAAGCGTGGCTCGGGAAGGAAGCCGCCGAGCGGAGTGACGGCGGACGCGCCCATGAGTCGGCCCGCACGGCGTCGAGCGGCCAGAAAGCCCGCTCCTCCCCCTACGCGCACTTGACCGTCCTTAGCTCCGCTCCGACCGCTATGCATCCCACAAACATGTTGTGAACCAAGTCACCATACCTAGTGCACGTTCGCTTGTTGCGACAATGGTCGACCCAGCCTTCAGCTACTGCGTTTCGACCGCCGCTCGGCGCCGTCGGGTTTGCCTGACTTGCCGCGCTCGCCGTCGACGGGCGGTTGCTGCAGCGCGCCGATCATCTCGCGCAGCTCGTCCAATTCCCGGCGAAGGTAGTCGCGGGTCGCGACCTCGCCGATCGCCAACCGAAGCGACGCCAGTTCGCGGGCCAGGAACTCGGTATCGGCTTTGGTCTGCTCGGCCCGGCGCCGATCTTCTTCGAGCGACACGCGGTCGCGGTTCTCCTGGCGGTTCTGGGCCAGCAGGATCAGCGGGGCGGCGTAGGCCGCCTGGGTCGAGAAGGCCAAGTTGAGCAGGATGAACGGGTACGGGTCCCACTGCAGGCTGACCGCGAACAGGTTCAGCGCGATCCAGACGATCACCACGATGGTTTGGATCGCGAGGTAGCGGCCGGTGCCGAGGAACCGGGCGATGGACTCGCTGAACCGGCCGACGGCCTCGACGTCGACGTGCAGGCCGAGGCCACGGGTAGCGCGCGGGGTGTCCAGCCGCTGGCGCGCGGACGATTCGCTCATGCGCCGGCCACCGGAAGATCGGGCTCGTCACGTTCGCGCCAGTCGTCGGGCAGCAGGTGGTCGAGCACGTCGTCGACCGACACCGCGCCCACCAGATGGCTCTCCGCATCCACCACCGGACCGCACACCAGGTTGTAGGCGGCGAAGTAACGCGTCACCGCGGCGAGCGAATCCTGGGGGCTCAGCGTCGGCAGGTCGATGTCGACGATGCCGCTCACCAGCGTGGCCGGAGGTTCGCGCAGCAGTCGCTGCAGGTGGACGCAGCCCAGATAGTGGCCCGTCGGTGTGGCGGTCGGCGGTCGCGCGACGAACGCGAGCGACGCCAGCGCGGGCGTGAGGTCGGGATCGCGCACCCGCGCCAGAGCTTCGGCGACCGTCGTGTCGGGGGCCAGCACCACCGGCTCCGAGGTCATCAGACCGCCCGCGGTGTCGGGCGAGTGGCTCAGCAGGCGGCGCACATCCTCGGAGTCCTCGGGATCCATGCGGCCCAGCAGCACCTCGGCGTCGGCGGGCGTCATGGTGCCCAGCAGGTCGGCGGCGTCGTCGGGATCCATCGCCTCCAGCACATCCGCCGCGCGTTCGGTGTTCAGCTGCTGCAACACCTCGGCCTGCTCGTCCTCGGGAAGCTCCTGCAGCACGTCGGCGAGCCGCTCGTCGTCGAATGCGCGGAACAGCTCGTAACGACGCTTGGCGGGCAGTTCGCGCAGCGCCTCGGCCACCTCGACCGGGCGTTGGCCTTCGAACTGCTCGAGCAGCGACGCCACGCCCTGGTCGGGCATCGCCAGACCCGATGGCGTCAGGCCGTGCACGTTCTGCCAGTCGATGACGTGGATGTTGCTGCGCCGGCCCAGCCTGCGCTGTGGGCGCACCGCGACGCGCGTGACCATCCAGTCCCTGGTCCGGGTTTGTTCGATGCCCAGATCGACCACCACGACGTCGATTCCGGACAGCTCAGGCAGATCGGGGTCGACGACCTTGACCCGCGTCTCCAGCACCTGGCCCAGTACCAGCACCTCGCCTGGCCGCTGCGCGAAACGGCGTAGCGACACGCTGCCGGTCGCCAGTGTCACCGAGCCCGGCTCGATTGCCGTCACTCGCAGGATCGGTACGAAAATCCTTCTCCTGGTGAGCAATTCGACAACCAGCCCGAGCACTCGGGGCTGCTGCCGAACGATGCTGATGCTGATCACCACATCGCGGACGCGGCCGATGGATTCGCCGTCGGGGCCCAGCACCACCAACCCCGCAAGCCGGGCTGCGTACACCCTGTTCACCGCCGCCATGAGTCAAAGGGTAGAGACTGTGGTCGTGGACAACACGTATCGGCCCCGCAGAACCTGCCTCTCGGTTCCCGGCAGTAGCGCCAAGATGATCGATAAGGCGAAAACCCTGCCGGCAGACGAGGTGTTCCTCGACCTCGAAGATGCCGTCGCTCCGGACGCCAAGGCGCAGGCCCGCACCCAGGTGGCCGTCGCGCTGGCTGACGACGGCTGGGCGGGTCAATTGCGCGGCGTGCGTGTCAACGACTGGACCACGCCATGGACTTACGCCGACGTTATCGAGGTCGTCTCGACCGCCGGTGCGGCGCTGGATCTGATCGTGCTGCCCAAGGTGACCGACGTGGCACACGTGCACGCACTGGATCTGCTGCTGAGCCAACTGGAGACCACGCACGGATTGCCGGTCGGCCGGATCGGTATCGAAGCTCAGATCGAGAATGCGCAGGGTTTGACCAACGTCGACGCGATCGCCGCGGGGCCGCGCGTGCAGGCGCTCGTGCTCGGGCCGGCCGACATGATGGCCAGCCTCAACATGCGGACCCTGGTGGTAGGTGAGCAGCCCGACGGCTATGACGTCGGAGACGCGCACCATCACGTGTTGATGCGCATCCTCATCGCCGCGCGTACCCACGGCATCAACGCGATCGACGGGCCGTACCTGAAGGTGCGCGACACCGACGCGTTCCGGCGCGTCGCGGGACGGTCCGCGGCACTGGGCTACGACGGCAAATGGGTGCTGCATCCCGACCAGATCGAGGCGGGCAACGAGATCTTCAGCCCGCGCCAGGACGACTACGACCATGCCGAGCTGATCCTCGACGCCTACGAATGGCATACCTCGCAGGCCGGGGGTGCGCGGGGCGCGGTGATGCTCGGCGACGAGATGATCGACGAAGCCAGCCGCAAGATGGCGCTCGTGATCGCGGGCAAGGGGCGGGCGGCCGGGATGTCGCGGCAGGCTGAGCCGTTCCGCCCGCCCAGTTAGTCCCGCGTCAGGTGCTGCCGGTCGCGGCCAGGACGAGCAGGACCAGCACGTACAGCACCGTGCCCGCGGTGATGATCCCGCCGATGATGGCGCCGGCCAAGGCAAGTCCGTATCCGTCTTGACCGGTGCGGCGCGTTTCGCGCATGGCCATGAAGCCCAGGATCAGCCCCACCACGGCGGGTAGACAGCAGATCAGCCCGGCGACCGAGCACGCCAGCGAGGCGATGGCCATGCCGTTGGTGCCCATCGGCCGATGCTGGCCGTACGGGTCATACGGGTCGGTCTGGTATGGATAGCCCTGATATCCGGGATTCGGGGGATAGCCGGGCGGCGGGAAGCCGGCACCTGGCTGCGGATAACCCGGCGGCGCAGGCGGCGGGAATGCCGGCGGGGGTAACCCCGCGCCGGACGGATAGTCCAGTGGGGCAAGCGGATCCGGCGCAGACGGTGAGCCGTACGGCGGCGGTCCTGCGGGCGGTTGTGGTGCCCAGCCCGGGGGCTGCGGGGGATAGTCGTTCGGGTAATTCACCGGAGGGTACGCGGGCCCCGCGTCGTAGAACGGTTGCGTTTCGCCAGCTTGCGGCCGATCCTGGGACTGCTCGATCGGAGGTGCTTCGTAACCGCTCGACGACGGCTCCGACGGCCCGGTGCTGGGCTCGGATGGTGACGTTTCGCCCGCGTTGCCGCCCGGGTTTGTCATGCTGTTCAACCTAGCGCACGGACTGTGGGCTGCAGGTCACGTAACGGTGGCACCAAATCCGGGAACGGATCGTTGCTGTAGGTAGAGAAGTCGCGCAGAACCGGCGGCACAGAGGAGAGTGAAGATCGATGACGAGCCCATTCCAGCCCGGACAGTCGCCGGGCAATGCGTCCGGCAGTCCGATGCGCGGTGCGTTGCCGACCCCGCCAAAGGGGTGGCCGATCGGCTCGTACCCCACGTACGCCGAAGCTCAGCGCGCTGTCGACTACCTGTCCGATCACCAGTTCCCGGTTCAGCAGGTGACGATCGTCGGCGTGGACCTCATGCAGGTCGAGCGGGTCACCGGAAAGCTGAGCTGGCCGAAGGTGCTGGGCGGCGGCGTGCTCTCCGGTGCCTGGTTGGGCCTGTTCATTGGCTTGATCCTCGGGTTTTTCAGCCCCAATCCGTGGAGTGCGCTGCTCACCGGCCTGGTCGCAGGCGTTTTCTTCGGTCTGATCACCTCGGCGATCCCGTACGCGATGGCTCGCGGCACAAGAGATTTCAGTTCGACCATGCAGCTCGTTGCGGGCCGCTATGACGTTCTGTGCGATCCGCAGAGCGCTGAACAGGGCCGGGATCTGCTGGCGCGCTTGACGATCTGATCCGCTCCCGGCGGCCGCGCCGGGCGTGCTGGCAAAGCGCCGCAGATCACGATTGCGACGCGCAGTGCCGAAAGTGTTGCATATCACGCGTATCTGGCTCTACGGTTTGCGCGCGGGAGGTTGCCCGCCCGGAGTCGCTTCGACGGCGACATCGGAAGTGGACGGGAGGCGGAGCGGTGCGCGCTCGGCGGCTGTGTGCTGCGGCAGTGGCCGCGCTGACGACAGCATCGGTGGTTTCGGCCTGCGGTTCGCAGACCGGCGGCATCGTCATCAACTACTACACGCCGGCCAACGAGTCGGCCACCTTCACCGCCGTGGCCAAGCGCTGCAACGAGCAGCTCGGCGGGCGGTTCCGGATCGAGCAGCGCAACCTGCCCAAGGGCGCCGACGATCAACGGCTGCAGCTGGCTCGCCGGCTCACCGGCAACGACAAGTCGCTCGACGTCATGGCGCTGGACGTGGTGTGGACGGCGGAGTTCGCCGAAGCCGGCTGGGCGCTGCCGTTGTCCGACGATCCGGCAGGCCTGGCTGAAGCCGACGCGATGGAGAACACGCTGCCCGGGCCGTTGGAGACGGCCCGCTGGCAGGACAAGCTGTACGCCGCCCCGATCACGACGAACACCCAATTGCTCTGGTACCGGGCCGATCTCATGCCCGAGCCGCCCAAAACGTGGGACGACATGGTGGCCACGGCGACCCGTCTGCACGCCGCGGGCGAGCCGAGCTGGATCGCCGTACAGGGCAAGCAGTACGAGGGCCTCGTGGTGTGGTTCAACACGCTGCTGGAAAGCGCCGGCGGCCAGGTGCTGTCCGACGACGGGCAGCGGGTCACGCTCACCGACACCGAAGAACACCGCGCCGCGACCGTCAAGGCCCTGCAGATCATCAAGTCGGTCGCGACCGCGCCGGGAGCCGACCCCTCGGTGACCCAGACCGACGAGACCACGGCCCGGCTCGCGCTCGAGCAGGGCAACGCCGCGCTCGAGGTGAACTGGCCGTACGTGTTGCCCTCGCTGCTGGAAAACGCCGTCAAGGGCGGCGTGTCGTTCCTGCCGCTCAACAACGACCCCGCCCTCGAGGGCAGCATCAACGACGTCGGCACGTTCGCGCCGAGTGACGAGCAGTTCCGGATCGCGTTCGAGGCCAGCAAGAAGGTGTTCGGTTTCGCGCGGTATCCGGGTGTGCAACCGGGTGAGCCGGCCAGGGTGACGCTCGGCGGTCTGAATCTGGCGGTGGCCAAGACCAGCCAGCACAAGGCCGAGGCGTTCGAGGCGATACGGTGCCTGCGCAATGTCGAGAATCAGCGCTACACCTCGATCGAGGGCGGCCTGCCCGCGGTGCGGGAATCGCTGTACGACGATCCGGCCTTCCAGATGAAGTATCCGCAGTACGACATCATCCGCCAGCAGCTCACCGACGCTGCCGTGCGCCCGGCGACGCCGGTGTACCAGGCGGTGTCGACGCGGATGTCGGCGACGCTGGCGCCGATCTCCGACATCGACCCGGAGAAGACCGCCGACGAACTGGCCGACGCGGTGCAGAAGGCGATCGACGGGAAGGGCCTGATCCCGTGACCACAACGGAGAACCGCAGATCCGAGCGCAGGCTCGCCTTCGCCCTCATCGCGCCCGCCGTCCTTCTCATGCTCGCGGTGACCGCGTATCCGATCGGTTACGCCGTGTGGCTGAGCCTGCAGCGTTACAACCTCGCCGAACCCGACGACACCGCATTCGTCGGGTTCGCCAACTATCAGACCGTGCTCACCGACCGGTACTGGTGGACCGCGTTCGTCGTCACCCTCGCGATCACCGTCATCTCGGTTGCCATCGAGTTCGTCCTCGGTATGGCGCTCGCACTGGTCATGCACCGCACGATCTTCGGCAAGGGTGTGGTGCGCACCGCCGTGCTGATCCCGTACGGCATCGTGACGGTAGCCGCGTCCTACAGCTGGTACTACGCCTGGACGCCAGGCACCGGCTATCTCGCCAACCTGCTGCCCACCGGCAGTGCGCCGTTGACCGAACAACTTCCGTCACTGGCGATCGTGATCCTGGCCGAGGTGTGGAAGACCACCCCGTTCATGGCGCTGCTGTTGCTGGCCGGGCTCGCACTGGTGCCGCAAGACCTGCTCAACGCGGCCCAGGTCGACGGCGCGGGTGCGTGGAAGCGTCTGGTGAAAGTCATTCTGCCGCTGATAAAACCGGCCATCCTGGTGGCGCTGTTGTTCCGCACCCTCGATGCGTTCCGCATCTTCGACAACATCTACGTGTTGACCGGCGGGGCCAACAACACCGGTTCGGTGTCGATCCTCGGCTACGACAACCTGTTCAAGGCGTTCAACGTCGGCCTTGGTTCGGCGATCAGTGTGCTGATCTTCTTGTCGGTGGCCGTCATCGCGTTCATCTACATCAAGATCTTCGGGGCCGCTGCGCCGGGAGCTGAGCAGGAGGGCCGCTGAGAATGGCAGGTGCAACGGGCGCCCGGCGCGCCACGTGGTGGACGATCGTCAACATCCTCGTGGTCGTCTACGCGCTGGTTCCGGTGCTGTGGATCCTGAGCCTGTCGCTCAAACCGACGTCAAGTGTCAAGGACGGCAAGCTGATTCCGGCCGAGTTCACCCTCGACAACTACCGCGCCATCTTCCAAGGCGACGCGTTCAGTTCGGCGTTGATCAACTCGATCGGCATCGGCCTGATCACCACGTTCATCGCGGTGGTCATCGGTGGCATGGCCGCCTACGCCGTCGCCCGGCTCGATTTCCCCGGCAAGCAGCTGCTGATCGGTATCGCGCTGCTGATCGCGATGTTCCCGCACATCTCGCTCGTTACACCGATCTTCAACATCGAACGCGCCCTTGGCCTGTTCGACACGTGGGCCGGCCTGATCATTCCGTACATCACCTTCGCGCTGCCGCTGGCGATCTACACGCTGTCGGCGTTCTTCCGGGAAATCCCATGGGATCTGGAGAAGGCCGCGAAGATGGACGGCGCCACCCCGGCGCAGGCTTTCCGCAAGGTGATCGCACCGCTGGCCGCGCCGGGCATCGTCACCGCGGCCATCCTGGTGTTCATCTTCGCGTGGAACGACCTGCTGCTGGCGTTGTCGCTGACGGCGACACAGCGCGCGATCACCGCGCCGGTGGCGATCGCGAACTTCACGGGCAGTTCTCAATTCGAGGAGCCGACGGGTTCGATCGCGGCAGGCGCGATGGTCATCACCATCCCGATCATCATCTTTGTTCTCATCTTCCAGCGACGGATCGTCGCTGGCCTGACATCCGGTGCGGTAAAGGGGTAGGCGATGGCCGAAATCGTGTTGGACAGGGTGACCAAGAGTTACCCCGACGGCGCAGGCGGTGTCAGGGCGGCCGTCAAAGAGTTCTCGATGACGATCGCCGACGGCGAGTTCATCATCCTCGTCGGTCCGTCCGGGTGCGGAAAATCCACGACGCTGAACATGATTGCGGGCCTCGAGGACATCACGTCGGGGGAGTTGCGCATCGGCGGCGAACTGGTCAACGACAAGGCGCCCAAAGACCGTGACATCGCCATGGTCTTCCAGTCGTATGCGCTCTACCCGCACATGACCGTGCGCCAGAACATCGCATTCCCGCTCACGCTCGCCAAACTGAAGAAGGACGAGATCGCGGCCAAGGTCGAAGAGACGGCCAAGATCCTCGATCTGACCGAACTTCTCGACCGCAAGCCGGCCCAGTTGTCCGGCGGGCAGCGCCAACGCGTGGCGATGGGCCGCGCAATCGTGCGGAGCCCCAAGGCATTCCTGATGGATGAGCCGCTGTCGAACCTCGACGCCAAGCTGCGGGTACAGATGCGCGCCGAGATCGCCCGGCTGCAGAGCCGGCTGGGCACCACGACCGTCTACGTCACGCACGACCAGACCGAGGCGATGACGCTGGGCGATCGGGTGGTGGTCCTGCTGGCCGGTGAGGTACAACAGATCGGCACACCCGACGAGCTGTACAGCAACCCGGCCAACCTGTTCGTGGCCGGCTTCATCGGGTCCCCGGCGATGAACTTCTTCCCGGCGACGTTCACCGATGTCGGCGTGCGGTTGCCGTTCGGCGAGGTCACTCTCACACAGCAGGTGCACGACCGGCTGGCCCGTCACCCCAAGCCCGACAACATCATCGTCGGGATCCGGCCCGAACACCTCGAGGATTCGTCGCTGCTCGACGGGTATGCCCGGATCCGGGCGCTGACCTTCACGGTTCGGGCCGACATCGTGGAATCCCTCGGCGCCGACAAGTACGTGCACTTCACCACCGAGGGCGCGGGTGCGCAGGCTGCGCAGCTGGCCGAGTTGGCCGCCGATTCGGGTGTCGGGGTCAATGAATTCGTCGCACGGGTGTCGTCGGAATCGCGCGTGACGGCGGGCCAGCAGATCGAGTTGGCGTTCGACACGTCCAAACTGGTGATATTCGACGCCGATACGGGGCTGAACCTCACCAGAGCAGCCGAGGCGGATCACGAGCCCGAGCCGGCACCACCCGCTGAGCCGGCTGAGCCGACCGGCGAAACCGAACCGGCCGACGAGCCCGAGGAACCGACGAAAGAGTGATCGACGTCCTGGCTGCCGTTCGGGCCCGGCTGGACGCGCATTTCAGCGCGGCAGGGATCACGGCCGAGCCCGTCAGCGCCAGCGTCACGTTTCTGGGCACCGAACGCGTCGACGTGCTGCGATATGGTCCGGACCTGCGCAGCGATCTCGTTGAGGTGTATCACTATGTGACGCTGGGCTGTTCGCGCCATCCGATGTTCGACCCGACGGAGCTGGTGTCCGATCCCATCCACGGTCCGCGGGCCGAGGTCGTAGTGTCGCTGCGCGGGCCCACCCCCACCGGTCTGGCCCGGTCGCTGGCTGTGCTCGCCGCGGCACCGGCTGTCGAGGGCCTGATCCTCGACGCCGATGCGCTCGTCGACCTCGAGACGCCGTTGTTCGACTCGGCGCCGTTCACCGCATTCTTGTTGGGAGCCAGCGATATCGAGGATGTGGTGCTGCCCGATCCGCTGTCGCCGGTGCGCGTGTTCTCGGCCACCCCGATCACGCCGACCGAAGCCGCGTGGGTGCGGCTCAAGGGGGCCGACGCGATGCGTGAGGCGTGGCAGACCGACGGCGTGGACGTGCAGGATCCGGGCCGTAGAGCCGCCAACCCCAGCTGAACGGTCAGAGCCAGTTGTTGTGCCGGAACGTGCGGTACAACAGGAAACACACCGTGGCCATCACGACCAGAACCATGGGATATCCCCAGGTCCAATGCAATTCGGGCATGTTGTCGAAGTTCATGCCGTAGATGCCTGCCATCGCGGTCGGCACCGCGGCGATCGCTACCCACGCCGAGATCTTGCGCATGTCCACGTTCTGCTGCATGGCGACCTTGCCGAGTGCGGCCTGGACAAGCGAACTGAGCATCTCGTCGTAACTAGTGATGCGCTCGGATGCCTGCACGTTGTGGTCGTGGACATCTCGCATGTACCGGCGCACCTCGACCGAGATGAGGTCGTTGTGGTCGGTGAGCAGCCGGGCCAGCGCCAGGGTCAACGGGCCGACGGCGCGGCGCATCTCGACGACTTCGCGTTTGAGCAAGTAGATGCACTCGATGTTCGTCTGCGTGCGCGGGGAGAAGATGTCCTCTTCCATCGCGTCGATGTCGGTTTCCATCAGATCGGTGACGTCGAGGTAGCTGTCCACGACGTGATCGGCGATCGCGTGCATCACCGCGAACGGACCGAGCTTGAGGATCGCCGGTGAGGCGTCGAGGCGTTTGCGCACCCCGGCCAGGCCGCCGTGTTCCCCATGACGGACCGTGACCACGAAGTCCGGCCCGACGAAGACCATGATCTCGCCGGTCTCGACGATCTCGCGGGCATTGGCCACCGACTCGTGCTCGACATAGTTGACGGTCTTGAGCACGAGGAACAGGGTCTTGTCGTAGCGCTCCAATTTCGGCCGCTGATGCGCATGCACCGCGTCTTCCACGGCGAGTTCGTGCAGGCCGAACACGTCGGCGACCGACTGCATCTGGAACTGGTCGGGCTCATGCAGACCGATCCAGACGAACGCCTTCTTGTCGTCGCCCTGCAGTTCACGCACTTTCTCCACCGCGCCGGCGTGCGTGAACTTGCCGGGCAGGCGCCGACCGTCGCAGTAAACACCGCAGTCGACCATTGCCCGGGCGACCGGGACGTGGATGTTCGTGGCGTTGGCCGGGGAGGTCCGTTCGCGCGCGCCGGGGCGCAGCAACGACGGTGGCAGTGCACGGAATGACGGCATCCGAGCCTCCCTTCACTGCGGTGTAATCGGTTGCTCGATACCTGCAAAATGCTACGCGGTTCGGGTGAAACGCACCGTGGCGAAACCGGCCGGTTGACAATCGTGCCCACCGAGTCTCTAATGATCGCGGCACTGACTCCATGTGCTGTTGAGTCGACACAGGAAGCGAGGTGAGCGGCATATGCCCGGCGACAGTACCGGCGCAGAGTCCCGAGCTGCCCTCGTGGATGGGCTCTGGTCAACCCTGCGCTGACACCGGTCTCGACGATCGGCTCGGTAGCCCGCTGTGTGAACGCGTCTGCCTGACGACGCGTTAATTGTTTCGCCACAACGAATTTCGTGCGTCCCCGCCTCGGTCGGGGCGCTTGATGGTGTGCGCCTGCTTTGGATATTCGATTCTGCTTGGCGCACAAAATGATTGGAGAACCAACATGATCACCAAGTTTGCGTCCCGCGATGGGCACCGGCGCCGGCCGCCGAACCTGGAGCGGCAGGTCATCTGGTTCACGGTGGGCTTGTACCTGCTGATCTGCGCAGGGCTGCTGGTGCTGCACTATGCCCATCCGCAGCACGAGGTCGGATCGTCCTCGGTGTCCCCGGCTCATCAGTCCTACGGGCACTGACTCGAACCCGATATTCAGACGACTTCCTGGAGGGATCATGACGACTTCTCTGACTGTTGACCGCTTCGGCTCAAATGTGCTGGGGCGGCACTGGATTGCGCTTGCTGCGGCGGACGAAGCGAAAGCCGCCGAGTTGCGCGCACAGATCGGCGTCGACTTCTCGGTCGCCGCCGCCAAAGGCCGGGTCTGGGAAACCGACAACTTCATCTACCTACCGGTGGTGGTGAACTTCAAGCGCGGAGAGAACATCGAGCGGGATGCGATCATGTTCGCCCTCGGCTCGGAATATGTGGTCACGTTGCAGCCCGGCGAGCACTTCGGGCCCTTCGACAAGGCGATCGCCAAGATGCGGCGCCAACCCGAGCTGGCCGAGTCCTCCTACGGAGTGATGTACGCGCTGCTGTGGGCTCTCAATGAAGCCTCCGAACGGGTCATCGAGTACGCGAGTGATGCGCTTGAGGCGATGAATGGCGAGATCGATATGGCCACCGCGGGGTATGACGCCAAGGGACGCGAGATCGGGGTCGGTGACATGCGCGGCGTGTTGTCACGCATGAACGGAGCCGAGGAGATCGTCTCGCGAACCCAGGAATCTCAGTTGCTGCTCGCCCGCGCGGCCCGGCATTTGATGGCGGAGACGCCGAAGGACGCGACGAGCCCAGCCGGGCTGATCGGCATTCTGTTGGCCGACATCGATGGGGTGAAGGAACATGCCGGTTTTGAACACGACAAGGTCCGTTACCTCCAGCAGTCGGTGATGACGTGGCTCGACGTCAAGCAGAACCAGATCGTGAAGGTGTTCACCATCATCACCGCCGTATTTCTGCCGCCGACGCTGATCGCGACGTTCTACGGAATGAACTTCACGTGGATGCCGGAACTGGAATGGCAGCACGGTTTCCTCGTGACAACCCTGTTCACCTTGGTGGCGGCCGTGATCCCCTTGGCCTACATCAAGCAGAAGGGCTGGCTGCGCTGATTTGCCGGGGTCATGTCGAGGGCGTAAAGCACCGCTCACCAACGGGGAACCCGCCCCTGTGAGATCTGGCCTTGAAGTACCCTGACGCCGTGTCGGAATCCACAGTCGCTTCCTCGCGTGAGCGCGAGTCAGAGGTGCGTACCCCGCAAGTAGTCGTCGAAGACTCCGAGATCTTCGCTGCTCACGAAGGCGGAAAACTCTCGGTCGAATTGAAGTCGCCGCTGGACACCCAGCGGGCATTGTCGATCGCCTACACGCCCGGGGTCGCCCAGGTGAGCCGGGCCATCGCCACTGACCACACCCTGGCCGCCAAGTACACGTGGGCCAACCGCCTGGTGGCAGTGGTCAGCGACGGCAGTGCGGTGCTCGGCCTCGGCGACATCGGCGCGGCCGCGTCGCTGCCCGTCATGGAGGGCAAGAGCGCGCTGTTCAAGACGTTCGGCGGGCTGGACTCGATCCCGATCGTGCTCGACACCAAGGACCCCGACGAGATCGTCGAGACCCTGATTCGGCTGCGCCCGACGTTCGGCGCAGTGAACCTCGAGGACATCTCGGCACCGCGCTGCTTCGAGATCGAGCGCCGCGTGATCGAGGCGCTGGACTGCCCCGTCATGCATGACGACCAGCACGGCACCGCGATCGTCGTGCTCGCCGCGCTGCTCGGCGCCACCAAGGTGCTCAAGCGCGACATGCACGAGTTGCGCGTCGTGGTCTCCGGGGCCGGTGCGGCGGGTGTCGCGTGCACCAACATCTTGCTTGCGAAGGGCATCACCGACATCACGGTGCTGGATTCGCAGGGCATCGTCTCCACGGGCCGCGAGGGCCTGAATCCGTTCAAGGCCGAGCTCGCAGGGCGGACCAACCCGCGCGGGCTGACCGGCGGCATGGCCGAGGCGCTCAAGGATGCCGACGTGTTCCTCGGAGTGTCGGCAGGTCTGGTGCCCGAGGAGCTCATCGCGACCATGGCTCCCAACTGCATCGTCTTCGCGCTGTCGAACCCCGATCCCGAGATCCACCCGGATGCGGCCCGCAAGTACGCCTCCGTCGTCGCGACCGGACGAAGCGACTTCCCGAACCAGATCAACAACGTGCTGGCGTTCCCCGGCGTGTTCCGCGGTGCGCTCGACGCGGGTGCGCGGCGCATCACGGAGAAGATGAAAGTGGCTGCCGCCGAGGCGATCTTCTCGGTCGTCGGCGACGATCTTGCCGTCGATCACATCGTGCCGAGCGCGCTCGATCCCCGGGTCGGCCCGGCCGTCGCCGCTGCGGTCGCGGCGGCGTCCGAAGCCTGAGCCGGCGCATGCGCCGCACCCTGGCGTTGGCGCTACTGGCGCTGCTGATCGCCGGTTGCGGTGGACACCCGGCCCCGGCCGCCATGGCGGTCGGGGCGGGGCCCGGCCCGGAGTCCGCTCTCATCGGCCATCTGTACGCGGCCTCACTGCGGTACTACGGCACCCCGGCGCAGGTCATCGACACCGACAAGGCGATGGGCGCCCTGGACTCCGGGTCGGTCACGGTGCTGCCGGGGTTCACCGGCCGGTTCTTGACGGCACTGGATCCCGACGCCGCCGCCCGAGCCGACGAGCAGGTCTACCGCGATCTGGTTTCGGCCCTGCCGGAGGGCGTCGCAGCGGGTGACTACACCATGTCGGCACAGGACAAGCCCGCGATCGTCGTGGCGGAGGCGACCGCAGAGCAGTGGGACGGCCGCGATCTCGCGGCGCTGCGGCGCAACTGCGCGGCCGTTCGCCCCGGCTCGGTCGCCGGTGCGCGAGTGCCTGCCGCGGTCGGCTCGTGCGAACTGCCCGAGACCCGCGAGTTCCCCGACGACGAAAGTCTCTTCGCCGCCCTGCGCGCCGGGAAGGTCAACGCGGCGTGGTCGACCACGGCCGACCCGGCCATTCCTTCTGAGCTCGTGGTGCTGGCGGACGAGACGGCGCTCATCCGTGCCGAGAACCTCGTGCCGCTCTACCGCCGCAACGAACTCAACGAGCGTCAGATTCTCGCGCTCAACGAGATCGCCGGGGTGCTCGACACGGGGTCGCTCGCCGACATGCGCCGCCAGGTCGCCGAGGGGGCCGATCCCGGCGCGGTGGCCGACGCCTTCCTGCAGGCCAACCCGCTCGGTCACTGATCCTCTTGCACCGCGAGCGACCGTGTCTGCACGCCGACACGCCGCAAAACGCGTACGTCAGCGGTCACTCGTCGGGCTTGAGGGGCCGCAAGCGCTCCTAGCGTGGCATCGTCTTACCGACGACGGACTGGAACAGCCGCTGGTAGCCGGAGCCCGTGATCCGAACAATGACGTCGAGAACCTTGGCATCCGGACCGACGAGCACGCGTGCCTTGTTCTTGCGCACGCCGTCGAGGATGATCGTCGCGGCCCGCTGCGGGCTCGTGTTGGCGAGTTTCTTGTCGAAGGTCTCGGCGAGTTCCTTCGGGTCGAGCCCCTCGGCGGCCGTGGCGTTGCGCGCGATCGCGGTCTTGATGCCGCCGGGATGCACGCAGGTCACTTTGACCGGGTGCTTGGCCAGTGCCATCTCCTGGCGCAGCGCCTCGGTGAAGCCGCGCACGGCGAACTTGGCCGAGTTGTAGGCTGCCTGACCGGGGACCGAGAAGATCCCGAATAGGCTGGAGACATTGACGACGTGGCCGTCGCCGGAGGCGATGAGATGCGGCAGGAACGCCTTCGTGCCGTTGACGACGCCCCAGAAGTCGACGTCCATGACCCGCTCGATGTCCTTGAACTGGCTGACCTCGACGTCGCCGGTGAACGCGATACCCGCGTTGTTGTAGATCTGGTTGACCTTGCCGAAGTGTTCTTTGACGGCGTCGGCGTAGACCAGGAAGGCCTCACGCTCGGTGACATCGAGCCGGTCGGCCTTCACCGGGGCGCCGATGGCCTTGAGGCGTTCCTCGGTTGCGGCGAGCCCCTCGGTGTCGACGTCGCTGATAGCCACCTTCGCACCTGACCGGCCCAGCTCGATGGCCAGCGCCTGACCGATACCCGATCCGGCACCGGTGACGACGGCGACCTTTCCGGCGAAGCCCTCCATACCCACACTCCTCGTGTCCGTTGGTTGGCACCGAGATTAGCCGGTACCCGCGGTCCCGCGTACGGGGCCCTGCCTGATTCCTCGGTTAGCTCGCGACCGCGGGTGCGCCGGCGTCGGACCAGGCGTCGGCGAGCGCCTGCAGGTCGATCCTGAGCGCCGCGCTGAGTCCGACCACCGTGCCGAACGCGGGGGAGGGCAGTCGGCCGGTCTCGATCTTGCGCAAGGTCTCCGGGGAGATGCCGGCCTGGGCGGCGACGTCGTCGAGCGTGCGCGATCCGCGGGCTTCCCGCAGCGTCTTGCCGAGTCGGCGGCCTGCGGCGATCTGTTCGGGCGTGAGCGGAGTGCGGACCACGACACCACCGTAGCGGTTGGTATATAAATACCGCTAGTGTTGGTATTTAAATACCGAGGAGGAAACGTGATCGAGCTGAAAACCGCCGACGAGATCGAACGCATGCGGGTGACCGGGGCATTCGTCGCCGAAGTGCTCGCCGAACTGAGCGGCATCGCCGACGTCGGGGTGAACCTACTCGACCTCGAACGGCACGCACGCGGCATGATCGAACGCCGCGGCGCGGTGTCCTGCTATTGGGATTACCACCCGTCGTTCGGCTCGGGGCCGTTCCGCAACGTCATCTGCCTTTCGGTGAACGACGCTGTGCTGCACGGTCTTCCGCATGACTATCAACTACGCGACGGGGACGTGTTGACGATGGACTTCGCGGTGTCGATCGACGGCTGGGTGGCCGATGCCGCCCGCACCGTGATCGTCGGGACCCCCGCGCCGGAAGACGCCCGGCTTGTGCGGGCCACCGAGGAGGCGTTGGCCGCAGGCACCGCGGCCGCGCAGCCCGGTGGTCGGCTCGGTGACATCTCGGCGGCGATCGGCGCCGTCGCCGCAGACTACGGGTATCCCGTCAACCTCGAATTCGGCGGCCACGGCCTGGGCCGCACGATGCACGAGGACCCGCACGTGCCCAACAAGGGCCGCGCGGGCCGCGGCATGCGACTGCGGCCCGGTATGACGCTCGCGCTCGAACCGTGGTTCGCGCGCACGACCGACCGCATCGTGTTCGACCGCGACGGCTGGACCATCCGCTCCGCCGACGGATCGCGCACCGCCCACACCGAGAACACCGTCGCGATCACCGAGGGCGGCCCGCTGATCCTCACGCAGTGATTCAGTGCTCCGGCCGCAGCAACAACGTGGCGACGACGCTGATCGCGGCCGTGGCCGCCAGGTAAGCACACGCGTACCACGGCGTGCCGCCGCCGGCGGCGATGAGCGCGGTCAGGATCAGCGGCGTCAGGCCCGACGCGTACACGCCCGACAGCTGATAGACCGTGGACAAGCCCGTGTAGCGGCTGCGGGTGGGGAACAGCGACGCGTAGAGCGTGCCTTGAGCACCGTAGAACCACGCGTGGATCACCCCGAACGCCAACAGCATTCCCACGGCGTACGCCGCGATGCTGCCGGTGTTGAACAACGCGAACGCGGGAAACACGATCAGGCCGTAGGCCGCGATACCGGTCGCGTACACCGTTTTCGGGCTGAACCGATCGGCGAGTAGTCCGGATACGGGCAGCAACACCGCCATCAGCAACGCCGCGATGGTGACGACGACGAGCACCGGAACCTTGCCGAGATGCAGTGTGGCCGTGGCGTAGGAGATGGTGAACACACCCCAGGTGTTGAACGCCGCACCTTCGCCCCACCGGGACAGCAGGCCGAGGACGGTCGAGCGCAGTACGGGAGGCTTGAAGATGTCGCGCACCGGAACAGCCGACCTGTCGTCCTCTTGGCGGACCTTCTCGAACGCGGGCGTCTCGGCGACCCGGAAGCGCACGACCACACCGAAGATCACCAGTGCGATGCTGATCAGGAAGGCGATGCGCCAGCCGTAGGACTGAAAATCCTCGGCGGACAACGCAAGCTGCAGCACCACGAACACGCCGGTGCCCAGCGCCAGACCGAGCGCCAACCCGACCTGCGGGATGCTGCCGAACAGCCCGCGGCGATTGCGGGGACTGTGCTCGACTGCGAGCAGTACGGCACCCGCCCACTCACCGCCGAGCGCGAAGCCCTGCACGACCCGCAAGAGCAGCAGCAGAATCGGGGCTAGCACGCCGATCTGGGCTGCCGTCGGCAGCACGCCCATCAGCGCCGTCGCCGCGCCCATCAAGAGCATGGTGAGCGCGAGGGTTTTCTTGCGGCCGATCCGATCACCGATGTGGCCGAACACGAATCCGCCGATGGGCCGCACGACGAACCCCACGGCGAAGGTCGCGAACGCGAGCATGGTCCCGACGAACGAGCTCTGGTCGGGGAAGAACGCGTGATTGAACACGAGGCTCGCCGCCGTCGCGTACAGGAAGAAGTCGTACCACTCGATCGTGGTGCCGACCAGGCTCGCCAGTACCGCGGTACGTACGGTCTTGTCCGACGTGGGTGTCGCCGTGGGGTCGGCGACCTGGGTCAAAGTCACCCTAGTTGCTTAGTCACCGCACCGTGAGGTTCCCAGTATTGCGCGCGCGGTGATTCGAACCCTGCGCCGAGAACGACAAAATGGTCGCCACCGTCGTGCGGCAGCGACCATTTCGTCGATCTGGGGGAGCAGAGGCGCGTTAGGCAAATGCCTCGTCGATGATCTCCTGCTGTTCGACCGCGTGCACCTTCGACGAACCAGACGACGGCGCCGACATCGCGCGCCGCGAGATCCGCTTGATCGGGGTGAAGTACTCCGGCAGCACCTCGGGCAGGGTGAGCCCGACCGACGGCCACGCGCCCTGGTTGGCCGGCTCCTCCTGCACCCAGAACTTCTCGGTGACGTTCGGGTACCGGTCGAGGGTTTCGGCCAGCCGGCGGCGCGGCAGCGGGGCGAGCTGCTCGATACGCACGATCGCGATGTCCTCGCGATTGTCCTTGGCCTTGCGGGCCGCGAGCTCGTAGTAGAGCTTGCCGCTGGTAAGCAGGAGCCTGGTGACCTTGTTGCGGTCGCCGTCGCCGTCGGTGTAGGTGGGCTCCTCCAGTACCGAGCGGAACTTGTTCTCGGTGAAGTCGCGGATGTCGGAGACCGCGGCCTTGTTGCGCAGCATCGACTTCGGCGTGAACACGATCAGCGGGCGCTGGATGCCGTCGAGGCCGTGGCGGCGCAGCAGGTGGAAGTAGTTCGCCGGGGTCGACGGCACCGCGATGGTCATCGAACCCTCGGCCCACAGCTGCAGGAAGCGCTCGATACGGCCCGACGTGTGGTCGGGGCCCTGGCCCTCGTGGCCGTGCGGCAGCAACAGCACCACATCCGACAACTGGCCCCACTTGGCCTCACCCGACGAGATGAACTCGTCGATGATGGACTGCGCACCGTTGACGAAGTCGCCGAACTGCGCCTCCCACAGCACCATGGCGTCGGGGTTGCCCACCGAGTAGCCGTACTCGAAGCCCACCGCCGCGAACTCCGACAGCGCGGAGTTGTACACCAGGAACTTGCCACCGGTCGGCGTTCCGTCGGGGTTGGTCGCCAGCAGCTGCAGCGGCGTGAACTCCTCGCCGGTCTTGCGGTCGACGATCACGGCGTGGCGTTGCGTGAACGTGCCGCGCTGGGTGTCCTGGCCGCTCAGGCGCACGAGCTTGCCCTCCGACACGAGGGTTCCGAGTGCCAGCAGCTCGGCGAACGCCCAGTCGATCTTGCCCTCGTAGGCCATCTCGCGGCGCTTCTCCAGCACCGGCTTGACGCGCGGGTGCACGGTGAAACCCTCCGGCACCGCCAGGTGCGCGTCGCCGATGCGGGCCAGCAGTGACTTGTCCACCGCGGTCGACAGCCGTTGCGGGATCTGCTGATCGGCCTCGACCGACTCGCTCGGCTCGATCGCGTGCTTCTCCAGCTCGCGGACCTCGTTGAACACCCGCTCGAGTTGGCCCTGGTAGTCGCGCAGGGCGTCCTCGGCTTCTTTCATCGAGATGTCGCCGCGGCCGATCAGCGCTTCGGTGTATGCCTTGCGCGAGCCCCGCTTGGTGTCGATGACGTCGTACATGTACGGCTGGGTCATCGACGGGTCATCGCCCTCGTTGTGCCCGCGGCGGCGGTAGCACAGCATGTCGATGATGACGTCCTTCTTGAACGCCTGCCGGAAGTCGACGGCCAGGCGCGCCACCCAGGCGCACGCCTCGGGATCGTCGCCGTTGACGTGGAAGATCGGTGCGCCGATCATCTTCGCCACGTCGGTGCAGTACTCGCTGGAGCGGGAATCCGTTGGCGCCGTGGTGAACCCGATCTGGTTGTTGACCACGATGTGGATCGTGCCGCCCGTGCGGTAGCCGTCGAGCAGCGCCAGATTCAGCGTCTCGGCCACCACGCCCTGGCCCGCGAACGCCGCGTCGCCGTGCAGCATGAGCGGCACCACGGAGAACTTGGGCGAGCCGCCGGCCTCTTCACCGACGTCGAGCAGATCCTGCTTGGCGCGAACCAGGCCCTCGAGCACCGGGTCGACGGCCTCAAGGTGCGACGGGTTGGCTGTCAGCGACACCTGAATGTCGTTGTCGCCGAACATCTGGATGTAGTTGCCGGATGCGCCGAGGTGGTATTTCACGTCACCCGAGCCGTGCGCCTGCGACGGGTTGAGGTTGCCCTCGAACTCCGAGAAGATCTGGCTGTAGGGCTTGCCGACGATGTTGGCCAGCACGTTGAGCCGGCCGCGGTGCGGCATCGCGATGACGACCTCGTCGAGCGCGTGCTCGGCGCACTGGTCGATCACGGCGTCCATCATCGGGATGACGGTCTCCGCGCCCTCCAGTGAGAATCGCTTCTGCCCAACGTATTTCGTCTGCAGGAAGGTTTCGAACGCCTCGGCCGCATTGAGCTTGGACAGGATGTACTTCTGCTGTGCGACCGTTGGCTTGTCGTGCTTGACCTCGATCCGCTCCTGCAGCCACTTCTGCTGCTCGGGTTCGAGGATGTGGGTGTACTCGACACCGACGTGGCGGCAGTACGCATCGCGCAACACCGAGAGCACGTCGCGCAGCTTCTTGTATTCGGCGCCGGCGAATCCGTCGACCTTGAACTCGCGATCGAGGTCCCACAGCGTCAGCCCGTGGGTCAGCACGTCGAGGTCAGGGTGGCTGCGGAACCGGGTGTTGTCCAGGCGCAGCGGATCGATGTCGGCCATCAGGTGGCCGCGGTTGCGGTACGCCGCAATGAGTTCGATGACGCGGGCGTTCTTGTGCTCGATCGAGTCCGGGTTGTCGACGCGCCAGCGCACCGGCTCGTACGGGATGCCCAGTTCGCGGAAGATCTCGTCGAAGAACTCGTCGTCGAGCAGCAGCTGGTGAATGGTCCGCAGGAAGTCGCCCGACTCCGCACCCTGGATGATCCGATGGTCATAGGTCGAGGTCAGGGTGATGAGCTTGCCGATTCCGAGCTCGGCGATGCGCTCCTCGCTCGCGCCCTGGAACTCGGCCGGGTACTCCATGGCGCCGGCGCCGATGATGGCGCCCTGGCCGGCCATGAGGCGCGGCACCGAGTGCACGGTGCCGAGCGTGCCGGGGTTGGTCAGCGAGATCGTCACGCCCGAGAAGTCCTCGGCGGTGAGCTTGCCGTCACGGGCGCGGCGCACGATGTCTTCGTACGCGGCGATGAACTGGCCGAAACGCATTGTCTCGCAACGCTTGATGGCCGCGACCACGAGCGAGCGGTTACCGTCCTTGCCGGGCAGGTCGATCGCAAGCCCGAGGTTGGTGTGAGCCGGCGTGACCGCATTGGGCTTGCCGTTGATCTCGGCGAAGTGCCGGTTCATGTTCGGGAACTTCTTGACCGCCTGCACGATCGCGTAGCCGAGCAGGTGGGTGAAGCTGATCTTGCCGCCGCGCGTGCGCTTGAGGTGGTTGTTGATGACGACGCGGTTGTCGATCATCAACTTGGCCGGGATGGCGCGGACGCTCGTCGCGGTCGGCACCTCCAGCGACGCGTTCATGTTCTTGACGACGGCTGCCGCCGCGCCACGCAGAACCTGGGATTCGTCGCCGTCAGCCGGCGCCGCGGCAGGTGCGGGCTTGGCCGGTGCGGCCTTCGCCGCAGGCGCTGCCGGCTTGGCGGCGGCAGGCTCGGGTGCAGCGGGCTTCGCGGGGGCTGTCTTCTCGGGTGCGGGGGCGGGTGCCGGGGTGGGCGGCGCGACAGGGGCCGTCGTCTGGCCGTTCGCGACCGTATTGTCGGTCGTCGGTTCGGGGGAGTAGTCGACCAGAAATTCGTGCCAACTCGGATCCACCGAAGAGGGATCCTCGCGGAACTTGCGATACATCTCCTCGACCAGCCACTCGTTCTGTCCGAATGGGGAAGGTGAACTGCTCACGGCAGGCACTCGCCTCGATTCTTGTGTCCGGCAAGCCGTGACAAAGAGGCTCGCCGCTCTTGTTTTTCTGTTGGCGGTTTACCCCGCACGACCGCCGCATAAAGGCTATCGCCTTTCGGCGCGCGCCGACCATGGCACCACGTTTAACGGGCCGGGAGGTTTGCGCGGTCGTCAGGACTCAGCGGACGGCAGCACATGCAACGTTGCGGGCCACCGCGGCGGGGGTGCGCCGAACGCCTTGCGGGCGTTGGCGACGATCTTCTTGCCCATCAGGCGGTTGCCGACACCACCGATGACAGCGCCGATGCCCACCGGCAGCATCTTGCCGAACATCATCGCGCCGCGCTTGAGCGTATACCTCTTGACGAAGTACTTGAGCAACCGGGAGTTGAGTTGGGAGACGGCGGGCAGCGGGAGCGTCGCCGCCCCCTCGGACAGCCAAGCCCCGCTCGTCCGGCCCGAGCCGAGCAGATCGGCGATGGCACGCTTGCTGTCGTCGCCGACCAGTACCGAAAGAACCAGTGCACGGCGGCGTTCGCGATGGTCGGCGGGTATGCCGTGGACTTCGGCGACGGCCAGGACGAACACCGAGGTGGCCTCGAGGAACACCACGGTCTCGCCGGTCACGGCCGACAGCGCGACCAGTGTGCCGATGCCCGGAAACGCCGCGGCCGATCCGACCGCGGCGCCGCTTGCCATCACGGCGGCGATGTAGTGCTTCTCGAGCTTGGTGACGATCTCGGCGGGGGTGGCGTCGGGCGCGTGACTGCGCAGCCGGTCAACGTAGGCCTTGACCGCGGGCGCTTGTACGCGCGAGCTGCGTTCGATGATGGCCGACAGCACCTTGGCGGCGGTGCTTGGGTCGTCGGCCGCCCCGTCAGCACCGTTGACGGTGGCCGGCAAATGGCTTTTCGACCGAGCTCGCACTATCGGGCCTCTCTGTGTAGAACCCAGCGGTTGACTGTCAGGCTAACGCGTCACCTGGCGTCCAGAGAACGAACAGGAACCTGCCATGAGTGCCCGACAGTGACGGCCGTCACTGCCGGCTGCGGGAACAAAATATTGATATGCGCAGCTAATAAAGTCCATGGCATCATCGCCCGACGTGGACCAGTCGAATTCTGCGGGCGTGCCAAGCCGCATCCGGATGATCTTGGTGCTCGGCGCGCTGATCACGCTCGGTCCGCTCACCATCGACATGTACCTGCCTGCGTTGCCGAAGATCGGCGAGGAGCTCGCGGTCTCGTCGTCGGTCGCGCAGCTGACCCTCACCGGAACGCTGGTCGGCCTCGCGTTGGGGCAGCTCATCGTGGGGCCGCTGTCGGACTCGCTGGGCCGCCGGCGCCCGCTGATGGTGGGCATCGTGTTGCACATGGTGGCGTCGGTGCTGTGCGCGCTGGCTCCGAACATCGTCGTGCTCGGCCTGGCGCGGGTTTTGCAGGGTATGGGCGCTTCGGCTGCGGCCGTCGTCGCGATCGCCGTCGTCGGTGACCTGTTCGCCGGATCGGCCGCGGCCACGGTGATGTCGCGGCTCATGCTCGTGCTCGGTGTGGCCCCCGTCCTTGCGCCGTCGCTCGGCGCGGCAGTGCTGCTGAAGGGGTCATGGCCCTGGGTCTTCGTCGCGCTTGTCGTATTGGCCGGCGGGCTGTTGCTGATGGGTGCGCTTGCCTTGCCCGAGACCTTGCCCTCGTCGCATCGCCGTCCGCTCAAGGTGCGCGGCATCGTCGCGACATACGGCGAACTGCTGCGTGACTCGCGGTTCGTCATCCTCGTACTGGTCGCGGCTCTCGGTATGTCGGGCCTTTTCGCCTACATCTCGGCAGCGCCGTTCGTCCTCCAGGGCGGCTACGGCCTCGATCAACAGATGTTCGCGCTCGTATTCGCCGCCGGTGCCATCGCACTGATCGGTGCGACGCAGTTCAACGTGGTGCTGTTGCGGCGGTTCACCCCGCAGGCCATCACCGTGACGGCGCTGGCCGCGGCCTCGGTGGCCGGGGTGGTGTTCGTCGGGCTGACGATCGCGCGGGTCGGCGGATTGTTCGGGTTCCTCGTGCCGGTGTTGGCGATCCTCGCGGCCATGGGCCTCGTCATCCCCAACGCGCCGGCCGTGGCGCTGTCACGGCACCCGGACGCCGCGGGCACCGCGGCCGCGCTGCTGGGCGCCGCGCAGTTCGGGCTCGGTGCGTTGGTCGCACCGTTGGTCGGCGCGCTCGGCAACGGTGCGCTCGCGTTGTCGGTGGTGATGACGGCAGGCATGGTGATCGCGTTGGTGGCGTTGTTGCTCGTCGGGCTGCGCGGCGGTGGTGTCGACCGCGGCGACGAGCTGCGGGCCGACGACGACGAACTGGTGTCGGAGGCGGTTGCCGAACCGGCCTGATGCGGTCATGGCAACCCCGGACTTGTCCGGATTGCGGCGGATCCGTAGCGTCGGCGGGGCGCTGCTCAATTGCCGTACCTACTGATTTGCCATGTCTTCATCGCTGAACGCCCGCACCGAGGCCCACAACCCGTGGCACGCGTTGTGGGCGATGATGGTCGGCTTTTTCATGATCCTGGTCGACGCGACCATCGTGGCCGTCGCCAATCCGACCATCATGGACCAACTCGGCGCCGACTATGACGGCGTCATCTGGGTGACGAGCGCCTATCTGCTTGCCTATGCCGTCCCACTGCTCGTCGCGGGTCGGCTGGGCGACATGTACGGACCCAAGAATCTGTACCTGGTCGGACTCGCGGTCTTCACCGCCGCGTCGTTGTGGTGCGGTCTGGCAGGCAGCATCGAAATGCTCATCGCGGCCCGCGTGGTGCAGGGCATCGGCGCGGCACTGCTGACTCCGCAGACGCTGTCGACCATCACGCGGATCTTCCCGCCCGAGCGGCGCGGCGTCGCGATGAGCGTGTGGGGCGCCACTGCCGGGGTTGCGACGCTCGTCGGGCCGTTGGCCGGCGGCGTCCTGGTGGGCGGCCTGGGCTGGCAGTGGATCTTCATCGTCAACGTGCCGATCGGCATCGTCGGCCTCGGCCTGGCTGTCTGGCTGGTGCCCACGCTGCCCACCCAACGCCACCAGTTCGACTGGCCCGGGGTCGTGTTGTCCGGGGCTGGCATGTTTCTGATCGTGTTCGCGCTGCAGGAAGGTCAGTCGAGGCACTGGGCGCCCTGGGTGTGGGGCACCGCGGCACTTGGCGTGGGCCTCATGGCGGCGTTCGTCATCTGGCAATCGGTCAACACCCGTGAGCCGCTGATACCGCTGCGCATCTTCGGCGATCGGGACTTCAGCCTCGCCAACCTCGGTGTCGCGACCATCGGGTTCGCGGTGACGGCGATGATCCTGCCGCTGATGTTCTACGCCCAGACCGTGTGCGGGCTGTCGCCGATCCGGTCGGCACTGCTGACCGCGCCGACCGCGATCGCGAGCGGTGTGCTCGCCCCGCTCGTGGGCCGCATGGTCGACCGCGTGCATCCCATGCCGATCATCGGTTTCGGCTTCTCGGCCATGGCGATCGGGCTGACCTGGTTGTCGATCGAGATGATGCCGACCACTCCGATCTGGCGGCTGTTGTTGCCCCAGCTGCTGATGGGCATCGGCATGGCGTTCATCTGGTCGCCGCTGGCCGCCACCGCGACGCGCAATCTGCCGCCGGATCTGGCGGGCGCCGGTTCCGGGGTCTACAACACGACCCGCCAGGTCGGATCCGTGCTGGGCAGTGCCGGCATCGCCGCATTCATGACCTCGCGGATCGGTGCCGAAATGCCGGGTGGCGCAACCGAGGTGCCGCGCGGTGAAGGAGTGGCCGCCGAGCTGCCTGACTTCCTGCACGAGCCGTTCTCCGCGGCCATGTCGCAGTCGATGTTGTTGCCCGCGTTCGTCGCCCTGTTCGGCGTGGTCGCCGCGCTGTTCCTGCTGGGGTTCGGCAACGGATCCGTTGCGCCAGAACCCGAGCCGGACGTCGATGACGACGCCGACGAACAGACCGAGGCGCTGCGTGTCGTCGGCGAGGCCAACCGTCTTCTGCCTGCCTATCCCGACGACGACGAGTACGTCGAGGTCATGCTGGCGGGCGTCGGGCTCCCGGACGAGGACACCGAACCGTTGGCGCCTTCGGCCGCGAGCGTGCGGGAAGATCGCTGGGAGCACATCCTCGCGCAGCTCATGGAAGAGCCGCCGAGGACCTCGGTCGAGCCGATCGGCCACGCCCACAACGGTTTTCACGTCGAACATCAACGGTACTTCCGTGACTTCAACGGCAGTGACCATGACGGCGACCCTGACGACAACCCGTCCTTCGGCAGGCATTCCCGCCCCGGCGACGAATGACGGTCGCGCGGTTCAGCTGAAGAGCACCGCGGGGTTGAGGAATCCCGCCGGGTCGAACGCGGTCTTGACCGTGCGCATCGCCGCGATGTCGGTCTCGGTGCGCGACATCGAGACGTAGTCGCGCTTGCGGCTGCCGACGCCGTGCTCGGAGCTGACGTTGCCGCCGCAGCCCGCGATCAACGCCATCATCGCCGCGTACAACCCGCTTTCGGCTTCCAGCGCGCAGCGCAGCACGTTGAGGTGCAGATTGCCTTCGCCGATATGGCCGAACAACACCGGGATCGCATCCGGCGCATGCTCGGCGACGAGTTCGCCTGCAACCGTCGCAAACTCCGAAATCGCCGACAGTGGCAGCGACACATCGAATTTCAGCGGTGGCCCGAACAGCCCGAGCACCTCGGCCACCGATTCGCGCACCTGCCACAGCCGCTGCTGGGCGTTGACGTCCACACCGACAGCCGGTTCGCCGCACAGCGCCGCCCCGTCCAGCGCGTCGGCGAGCCGCTCGGTCTGATCGGTGTCGCCCGCGAGCTCGATGAGCAGTTGCCAGGCCCCGTCGACCGGCGCGGGCACACCCAGATGCTCGGCGGTCAGCGCGCTGGCCCTGGCATCGATGAGCTCGAGTGCGGCGATGCCGCCGATGTCGCGGAACTCGCGGCCCGCCTCGACGAGCGCGTCGAGATCGGCGAATCCGCAGACCGCTGTCACGCGGTGCGTCGGAACGGGATGGAGACGCAGGTCCAGTGCGGTGATGACCCCGAGGGTGCCCTCGGCGCCGACGAACAGCGACGCCAGGTCGTAGCCGGTGTTGTCGCTTCGCACCTTGCTGTGCCGGTGCACGACCGACCCGTCGGGCAGCGCCACATCCAGCCCGAGCACCTGTTCGCCCATGTTCCCGTACCGGACGGTGCGCAGGCCGCCCGCGTTTGTCGAGGCCATGCCGCCGACAGTCGCCGAATCACGCGCTGCCAGGTCCACGCCGAACACGAGGCCTGCCGCCGATGCGGCCCGCTGTACGGCCGCCAGTGTCACGCCGGCACCGACGCTGATCCGGCGCTCGACGGTGTCCACCTCACCGATCTGGTTGAGTCGCTCGGTCGACAGCAACACGTCGTCGTTCTCGGGCACCGTCCCTGCGACCAGTGACGTCCGGCCGCCCTGCACGGTCACGTAAGCCTGCGCGTCGCGGCAGGCCCGCAGGACGGCGGCCACCTGGTCACCGTTTCCGGGCCGCACGAGCACGCTGGCGCGGCCGCGGTAGCGCCCGGTGTGGTCGACCGACCGGCCGGCGAGCACGTCGGAATCGGTGGTCACATACCCCGCGCCGACGATTGCGGCGAGCCGATCGGTAAGCGTTTCCGTCACATCGACGGTGTATCACACGTCCGCAGGAACGCACCCAACTCGACCACCCCGGCCGGGGTCGTCGGCAGATACTCGGTCAACGTGGCCGACCGGACGATCACCGCCGCGTACTTGGCCCGGCTCACCGCGACGTTGAGGCGATTTCTGTTGAGCAGGAACGAGATTCCGCGCGGCACGTCGTCGATCGACGACGCCACCATGGAGATGAACACCACCGGTGCCTGCTGCCCCTGGAACTTGTCCACCGTGCCGGCCCGTACCTCGGTGAGCCCCACGGCGTCCAGGCGCTGACGCACCGCGACGACCTGGGCGTTGTACGGCGTCACGACCATGATGTGCTGCTGGCTCAACGGCGTGGTGCCGTGCTCGTCGGTCCACGCCGAGCCGAGCAGCCGGCCGATCTCGTCGACGATCACCTGCGCCTCTTCCGGGCTGTCGGTGGCATTGCCGTCGTGATCGACCAGCAGCACGCGCACGCCCGGCTCATACCCGTCGAGGCGGCGGGCTCCCGTCACCGCATCGACCGAACGCAATCGCCCGTCATAGGACAGCCGCGACACCGCCGCGCACACCGCGGGATGCATTCGATACGAGCGATCCAGGAAATAGCCCAGTTCGGCGGGCAGGGTGTGGCGGCCGTCCACGAGCCAGCCCAGCGCCGAGGTATCCACCGGTTCGGGGTGGGTGCCCGCGCTGACCTGGGGCAGCTGCTGCGGGTCGCCGAGCAGCAGCAGGTTGGCCGCGGCCGGCGCCACCGCGATGGTGTTGGCCAGGCTGTACTGCCCGGCCTCCTCGACCACCAGCAGGTCGAGTCTGCCCGGTTCGACGCGGACGGGATTGGCGAAATCCCATGCGGTGCCGCCGATCACGCATCCGGCGTGGTCGGAGATGAACGCCGGGTAGTCCTTCTCGTCGAGTTCGGTCCAGCATGCGTCGACGCCGTGCGGCTTCTTGGCGACGACGGCTGCGTCCACCCCGGCGGAGATGACATCGCGAAACAGGTTCTCCACCACCGCGTGTGACTGCGCGACCACCCCGATGCGCCAGCCGTGGTCGTTCACGAGACGCGCGATCACGGCCGCCGACGTGAAGGTCTTGCCGGTGCCTGGCGGCCCGTGCACCGCCAGGTACGACGAGTCCAGCTCCAGCAGTGCCGCGGTGATCAGGTCTTCGACGGGCTCGTCGCCGTGCGGCAGCGGCCCAGCGGCACGGGTGCGTGGCGGCCGGCGCAGCAGGATGTCGACGACGGCGGTGTCCGGTAAACGAGGGAGCCCGGCCGCGATCTGGTTGGCGGTGGCCTCGATCGATTCGCGCAGCGCGGTCGTGCGGATCGGGGGACCGGGTGTCAACGCGAACGGCAGCTGGTCGAACACCGTGCCGCCCTTGGGTTCGCGTTCGCAGATCAAAACCTCGGTGGGCGCGGACGGGTCGTCGGCTTCGAGCACCTGCGCCGAGCCGAACGCCCGTCGCTCGGGATCGTCGCGCAGTCCCTCGGGTGCGGGCGGCTCGTACAGCGCGTACATCTCCCGGCTCAGCTCACCGTTGGCCAGCGCGCCGGTCAGCCGCACCCGCCGCTGCGGTTTGCGGGCGCGCGGCGGGGTGTGCCAGTCGGTTTCGACGACCGCGGTGTCGACGATGAATACGCCCGTGCCGTCGGCCCATTCCTCGACGGGATGGTTGAGCCGGTCGAAATGACTCCACCAGAACGGCTTGTCCTCGCGACGGTGATAGCCCCTTGCCGCCGCGATCATCGCGACCGCCTGCTGTTCGGGGCGGCGGTCGGCGTCACCGACGAATCTGCGTAGCGTGCGGGCCAGCTGATCCTCGGGTTCGACCGCGACGTTCGGGCCGACCGGCTGCGCGCCAAGCGGCGGGACGCTGCTTTCGATGGCGCGGTTGATCAACCAGTCCCGCAGTTTGCGGGTCGACGTGCAGTCGTAACGGTTATAGTCCTCGATCTCCTTGAGCACGATCGCCGCGTCGTCCTCGCGGCCCTCGGCGCGCAGGGCGCAGTACTGCGCGTACTGGGTGATGGAGTCGGTGGCCGTGGTGACGTCGCCGCTGCGCAACTGCGCGCCCATGTACAGTGGCTCAAGCGATTTCAGGCTGTAGTTCTCGGTGCCGACGCGAATGCTCTTGCGCACCAAGGGATACAGATCGACGAGGACGCCGTTGCGCAGGAGTTCGTCTACGGCGTCTTCACCCTCGCCGTAGCGCCCGGCCAGCCGCAGCAGGGCGGTTTTCTCGTAGGCGGCGTAGTGATAGATGTGCATATGGGGGTGACGCTTGCGCCGTTTGCGCACCATGGCCAAGAAATCGCGCAGCGCCCGGCGCTCTTCGGGGCGGTTGTGTGCCCACAGCGGGTGAAAGTCGTCCTGCCCTTTCGTGCCAGTGCCGAGTACACCGAACATGTACTCCAGGCCCCATTGCACACCGTCGTCGGTCCACAGTGGGTCTCCCTCGAAGTCGAAGAACAGATCGCCCTTGTCGGGGTTCGGCAACCCCATGAGCGGCTGTGCGTCGATGACCTCGTACGGCGGCTTGCCGTCGGCGCGTGGCGCGCGTTGCAACCGGGCCTGCGCGGTCAGGCCGCTCAGGATGCGTGGATGCAGCCCGTCCACCGGGCCTTCGTGCGCGGTGAGCGCGCCGACGCTGGTGATTCCGGCGTCGATCAGCCTGGCCCGCTGGCTCACGCGCATACCGGCCACCAGCAGGAGATCGTCCTGACTTCGCACCTGGATGGTGCACTCGGGGCAGCGGAAACAGGCCCGTACGCCCGTGTCTTCCCAACTGACCGGCGCGCCGGAGGCCAGATGGTTGTCGAGCAGCCGCTGCAGCGCCTCGCGGCGCGGCCGGTACACCGGCAGCAGTTCGTCGACGGGATAGCTGGCGGTGGCGCCGTCGCCGAGCACGAGTTGCACCTCGGGCGCGACCGGCACGCCCGCGGCAGCAAGTGTTTCGCTGTAAGCGGCCAGCTGCAGCAGTGCCTCGACCTTGACCGACCGCGCGAGCTTCGTATCGCGAAGGGTGTAGCGCTCGCCGTCGAACACCAGGAAATCGGCGAAGCCGGCGAACCTGCCGTCGAACATCGCCGCCTGATAGATCACCGCGTCGCGGCGTTGCACGGCGGCCAGAGTTGCGTGCGCGGCCGCGGTCAACCCGCGCACGGTGTATGCGGGCCTGCCGATCACCGTGATGCCGGAGTCGGCCTTCAGCTCGTCGAGATGGCGTTGCTCGTGCTCGCCGCCCAGTTGCGCGGTGCGGGCGAGCAATTCGTCTTCCGCCGTGACTGCGGGGCCGCGGCCGAGTTTCGCGTCGAACGAGCGCAACAGTGCGTACTCGCAACGGGCGGCCGCTGCGAGATCCGACGCGCTGTAGATCACAACGCCGTCGTCGGTGACGAACACGTTGCCACTGTAGGCGAGCGGCCCGACACTTCATGCCCGCGAAACGGCCGAGGGAACGATCAGCCGGTGTTGCCCATCAGCTCAACGCCGTTGCCGTTCCACCGGAACCTCACGACGCTGGCGAGCCCGTGGAAGCCGCCGGAGTACTGCAGGGCAACGGTGTCACCGGTGGTGGCGGACTTGTCGATGCCGTTGAAGCCGTAAGTGTCGGGCACACCCGTCGGGATGAACTTGCCGAGGTGGAACATCACGGCTCTGGTGTTGGGGTTCTCGGCATTGGTGTTGGCCCGCACGATCACCGCTGACAACTGTGCGCATTCGTTGTAGTTGCCCGCCACCGGCTCGGGGCTCCACGCCTGATTGCTGCGCGGGTCGCGGGGCAGCTCGGAGACCGCCCTGGCGATCTCGGGGGCGGCGAGGTTCACCGCGCACGGGTCGGCCTCCGGGGCCGCCGACGTCGGCGCGGCCGCGGTCGGGGCCGGGTTGGGGGTCGCCGCGGCCGGCGGATTCGCCGTTGCGTCGGGGGTCTTGGAAACGGTGGAATCACCCGAGCCGCATCCGGCGAGCGTGACCAGAGCCGTTGAAACGGTCACGAAAATCAGTCCGACCTGTTTCACAACTGGGCAACCTACCGCGACCGCTTGTGGGCCCCGGGCAGGCGCGCGGCGGCGGTGCCGCCTATCGGCCCGGCGGCGGTGCCGCGTATCGGCGTTGCGGGTTAACCGCCCGATTGGCACTAGACTGCAGATCCTGATGACCTCGCAAGAACCGGACCCGGGCCCGGACAACAACTCGGATCCGGTGGACACCAACCCGACCTTCGCCGACCTGCAGATTCACCCCGCGGTGCTGCAGGCCGTGACCGACGTCGGATATGAGTCGCCGTCGGCGATCCAGGCCGCCACGATCCCGCCGATGCTGGCCGGCTCCGATGTCGTCGGCCTCGCCCAGACGGGCACCGGAAAGACTGCGGCGTTCGCGATCCCGATCCTGTCGAAGATCGACGTCACGAGCAAGGCCACGCAGGCTCTCGTGCTGGCCCCGACGCGGGAGTTGGCCCTGCAGGTCGCCGAGGCGTTCGGCCGGTACGGCACGCATCTGCCCGAGGTCAACGTCCTCGCGATCTACGGCGGCGCGTCCTACGGCCCGCAGCTGGCCGGGCTCAAGCGGGGCGCGCAGGTCGTCGTCGGAACGCCGGGCCGCGTGATCGACCATCTGGAAAAGGGCACCCTCGATCTGTCGAACCTCGACTACCTCGTGCTCGACGAGGCCGACGAGATGCTCACGATGGGCTTCGCCGAGGAGGTCGAGCGGATACTCGCCGACACCCCCGAGTACAAGCAGGTGGCGCTGTTCTCGGCCACCATGCCGCCGGCGATCCGCAAGATCACGACCAAGTACCTGCACGACCCGGTCGAGGTCACGGTCAAGGCCAAGACCGCGACTGCCGAGAACATCACGCAGCGGTTCATCCAGGTCGCGGGCCCACGCAAGATGGATGCGCTGACCAGGGTCCTCGAGGTCGAGCAGGGCGACGCGATGATCGTGTTCGTCCGCACCAAGCAGGCCACCGAAGAGGTCGCCGAACGCCTCAAGGCCCGCGGTTTCGCGGCGGCCGCCATCAACGGTGACATTCCGCAGGCGCAGCGCGAGCGCACGATCACCGCGCTCAAGGACGGCACGATCGACATCCTCATCGCGACCGACGTGGCCGCGCGCGGGCTCGACGTCGAGCGCATCTCGCACGTGCTCAACTACGACATCCCGCACGACACCGAGTCCTACGTGCACCGCATCGGCCGCACCGGCCGCGCCGGCCGGTCGGGCAACGCGCTGTTGTTCGTCACGCCGCGCGAACGCCACCTGCTCAAGTCGATCGAGAAGGCCACCCGCTCCAAGCTCGTCGAGGCCGAACTGCCGAGCGTCGACGACGTGAATGCGCAGCGCGTCGCCAAGTTCCGCGATTCGATCTCCGAAACGCTCAACGCGCCCGGCCTCGAGCTGTTCCGCCGGCTCATCGAGGACTACGAGCGCGACAACGACGTGCCACTCGCCGACATCGCCGCGGCGCTGGCCCTGCAGTCGCGCAACGGCGAAGAATTCCTGATGACCGAGCCGCCGCCGGAGAAGCGTCGCGAACGCGATGACCGGGGTGAGCGCCCACCGCGCAAGGAGCGGCCGCCCCGCGAGGGTATGGCCACCTACCGCATCGCGGTCGGCAAGCGGCACAAGGTCGGACCGGGCCACATCGTCGGCGCGATCGCCAACGAAGGCGGGCTGCACCGCAACGAGTTCGGCCACATCACCATCCGGCTCGATCATTCGCTGGTGGAGCTGCCGGAGAAGCTGCCGAAGAAGACGCTCAAGGCCTTGGAGAACACCCGAATCTCGGGCATCCTGATCAATCTGCAACTGGATCGTGCGCCGCGGCGCGAGCGGCCGGAGCACCGGGACCGGACGGGTGGGTCGGGCAAGCCTCGCCGGAAGGCGAAGTGACGCTTTCGAAAGACGTGAACGAGCCGCCCGTGCAGGGCGGGCTGGAATCGGCTGACGTACCGCCATCCGCGTCCGCCCGGGTCGCGTCGCTCACGGGCATCCGCGCCGTCGCGGCGCTGCTCGTGGTGCTGACGCACGCGGCCTACACCACCGGCAAGTACCCGCAGGGCTATCTGGGCTTGGTGTATTCACGCGCCGAGATCGGCGTGCCGATCTTCTTTGTGCTCAGCGGGTTTCTCTTGTTCCGGCCGTGGGTGAAGGCTTCGGCGACGGGTGGGCCCGCACCATCGGTACGCCGATACGCCTGGCATCGGGTGCGACGGATCATGCCGGCCTATGTCGTCACGGTTCTCATTGCCTACCTCGTGTACCACTTCCGCACGGCAGGGCCCAATCCCGGCCACACGTGGGAGGGCTTGTTCCGCAACCTGACCTTGACGCAGATCTACGCCGACAATTATCTGTATTCGTTCCTGCACCAAGGGCTTACGCAGATGTGGAGCCTGGCCGTCGAGGCCGCCTTCTACGTGGTGCTGCCACTGCTGGCGTACGTGCTTCTCGTCGTGTTGTGCCGGCGGAAGTGGCGGCCCTGGCTGCTGTTGACGGGCTTGGCTGTGACGGCCGCGATTTCGCCGGTGTGGCTGATCGTCGTGCATGACACGACGGGGCTGCCCGACGGTGCTCGGCTGTGGTTGCCCACGTATCTCGCGTGGTTCGTCGCGGGCATGGCGCTGACCGTGCTCGCGCAGATGAGGGTGCGCGGTTACGCGATGGTGTGTGTGCCGCTGGCGGTCGTGAGCTACTTCATCGCGTCGACACCGATCGCGGGGGAGCCGACGACGTCACCCGCGGTGCTGAGCGAGGCTCTGGTCAAGACGGGCTTCTACGCGGTGATCGCGGCCCTGCTGGTGGCGCCGCCCGCGCTCGGCGACCGTGGCTGGTACACCCGCTTCCTGGCCAGCCGGCCCATGGTCTTTCTCGGCGAGATCTCCTATGAGATCTTCCTGATTCACCTGATCATCATGGAGCTCGTCATGGTCGAGGTGATGCGGACACCGGTCTACACCGGTTCGATCGTCAACCTTTTCGTCCTCACCATGGCGTTCACGCTTCCGGTGGCCTGGCTGCTGCACCGGTTTACGCGCGTACGCTCCTGACCAGCAACGCTGAAGTTAGGGTAAGCTAACCTAATCAAGCGGTGAAAGGTTGTGAGGGTATGGCCGAGCAGAAGGCCTCGCGCGGGATCGAAGGTGCGCTCGTCAAGTTGTGGCGGGGTGGCGACTATCAGTTGACGGTCACCGGCCGCACCGAGCTCACCCCGAACTACCTGCGCCTGCACTTCGATGCGCAGCGGCTGCTTGCCGAGCAGCGCCTGCATCCGACGATGTGGGTGCGTGGGTGGTTCCCGCGCACGCGAGGAGCAGAACGGGGCCAGCGCGGCGCCAAGGCCCATCAGCGCGGCTACACGCTGGCAAATCCCGACCGGGAGGCGGGCACCGTCGACATCGATTTCGCGATGCACGACGGCGTGGCCACCCGCTGGGCGCGCGCAGCACAGCCCGGCGATGTCCTTGAGGTGACGGTGCTCGGCAGCAACTTCGCGCTGCCCGAGCCGCAGCCCGCGGGCTACGTCATCGTCGGTGACACCGCATCGCTGCCCGCGATCAACTCGCTGCTCGACGCGATCGGGGATGCCCCGGCGCGGGTGTTCCTCGAGGCCGGGCACGACGACGATCGTGAGCTGCCGGTGGCCGGGGGTGCCGATATCACCTGGGTCGACCGCGACGACGAGGCGCTCGTGGAAGCGGTCAGTTCATCGGCGTTCGACGCGGCCGATCACTTCGGCTGGGTCGCGTGCAACAACCGCACCACCCGCGCGGTCGCCCGCGTGTTCCGCGAGCAGTACAACATCCCGCGCAAATCCATCAAGGCACAGGCCTACTGGGTGGCCTGAGCTGCCGGCACCACGAGTGGTGCGACGAATTCCGAGAGCATCGCGCGTTCGTCGGCCTCGTCGCCGCCGGGAAACACGAGCAGCGACACCATGACCCGGACGAGCCACCGGGCCCGTCGGCCGATGCCTTCGTCGGTGCCGTCGGCGCCGAGGGATCGGACGAACCCTTCCACAAGCGCCCTGATCACCTCCGAATGCTCGGCCATCTCACCGCCGATCGGTGGCTGGGCGGTCGCGAACCACGACGACAGCGCCGGGCTTTCGCGGACTGCTCGCAGGGCGGTGACGACACCTTCGATCAACCGCTGCGCGGGATCGGTCACGCCGCCGACTTGCTCGCTGACCTCCTGGTAGAGCCTGCGGGCCTCGCGGTGCACGTATGCGGTGTAGAGGGCTTCGCGGTTTTCGAAGTAGCGGTACAGGGTGGCCCTGGAACACCCTGCGGCTGAAGCGATTTCGTGCATGCCGACGGATGCCGCGTCTTGGCGGGTGAACAGCTCGTCGGCCGCGTCGAGGATCGCGTCGGCGGCGACTTCGGTGCGCTTGGCGGCCAGCCAGTCGCGGGCCATCAGCTACCCGCCCGGAACGGGACGGACAACGGCCGCCGGACGTAACTGCCGCCGGCCCACACAACAGCGTCCACATCGACCTCGAAATCCGGATAGCGCGACAACAATTCGGTCAACGCTACCCGTGATTGCATGCGCGCGGCGGCGGCCCCCAGGCAGAAGTGGGCGCCGTGGCTGAAGGTGAGAATGTTGCGTGGCTTGCGGCGGACGTCGAGTTCGGCTGCGTCCGGGCCGAATTCGCGCTCGTCGCGATTACCCGAGCCGTACAGCAACAGGGTCTTGCGGCCGGCCGGAATTGTCGTGTCGCCGATCATGACATCGCGCGTGGTGGTGCGGGCCAGGCCCTGCACCGGGGAGGTCAGCCGCAGGAACTCGTCCACCGCGTCGGTGATGAGCGCCGGGTCATCGACCAGCAGCTGCCGCTGATCGGGCCGCTGGTGCAGCAATTGCACTGCGCCGCCGAGCATTCCGGTCGTGGTGTCATTTCCACCGGTCACCATGGTGAACGTGAACGCCAGAATGGACAGCACGCCCGCGATGTCGCCGTCGGCACCCACTCCGGCGGCAACGAGATGCGAGATCGTGTCGTCCTGCGGTTCGCGTCGACGGCGCTCGATGAGCTCGGAGAAATAGCCCATCATCGAGGCGACCGCTTCGCCCGCGGTGCCCATCGCCGAGGTGATCCCGCCGGACGCGGTGTTGGCTGCGACGATCGCCTCGGTCCATCCGTCGAACTGTGCGCGGTCTTCGTCGGGCACCCCGAGGTAGTGCGCGACCACCATCGACGGCAGCGGTTTGAACAGTTCGGTGACGATGTCACCGCCACCGTCGGCGCGCAGTCTCTCCAGCCGCTCCACGACGAACTCACGCACCTTGGGCTCGACTGCCTCAACCTGACGCGGCGTGAAACCCCGCGACACCAGCTTGCGGAACTGTGTGTGCCCCGGCGGATCCTGCATGACGAATGGCGGGTTGTCCGCGAGCCCGATCATCTCGAGTTCGCCGTAGGTGACGGTCAGGCCCTGTGCTGACGAGAAAGTCTCGTGGTCTCGTGCCGCGGCCCAGATGTCGGCGTGCCGGGACAGCACGTAATAGTCCTGCCCGGGCTGATCGGCGGGGACCACGTGGTGCACCGGATCGCGGTCGCGCAGTGCGGCATACATCGCCCAAGGACTCGCCCAGGTGTCGGCGGTGGCGAGCTCGAACCGAGCCGGGGCGTCGGAGGCCGTCTGAGACAAAGAAGCTGTCATGTCTTATTGCTACGACAGTCGGCCGTGGAGTGTCAATAGGGCAACGAGTTATTCGCGTCGTCGCATTAGGCTCGGGCCGGTGAGCTACCCCTACTCGCCGCAGTCACCTGCCGAGACGCCGACGTGTTACCGGCATCCCGACCGGCAGACCTACGTCCGCTGCACGCGCTGCGGCCGCTACATCTGCCCGGAGTGCATGCGTGCGGCCGCCGTCGGCCATCAGTGCGTCGAGTGCGTCGACGAGGGCGCCAAATCGGTGCGGGCGCCGCGGACGCAGTTCGGCGGAGTCCAACGCTCAGGCGCGCCACTGCTCACCTACGGCCTCATCGCAGTGAACGTCGTGATGTTCGTGCTGCAGATGGCCTCGGGAAACCTCGAGAGCGAGTTCACGCTGTGGCCGCCGGGAATCGCCTTGCACGACGAGTGGTATCGCCTCGTGACGTCGATGTTCCTGCACTACGGCGCAATGCATCTGCTGTTCAACATGTGGGCGCTCTATGTCGTCGGACCGCCGTTGGAGGCGTGGTTGGGCCGCCTGCGGTTCGGCGTGCTCTATGCGCTGAGCGGGCTGGGCGGCTCGGTGTTGGTCTACCTGCTCTCGCCGCTGGAGTCCGCAACTGCCGGTGCTTCCGGCGCGATCTTCGGCCTGTTCGGCGCGATCTTCGTGGTGGCCCGCCAACTCAATCTCGATGTCCGCTGGATCGGTGCGGTCGTCGTGCTCAACCTGGTGTTCACGTTCGCCGGTCCGGCGCTGGGGGCGGGGGCGATCAGCTGGCAGGGCCACGTCGGCGGCCTGCTCACCGGCGCGCTCGTCGCGGCGGCATTCGTGTATGCCCCGCGCGAGCGCCGCAATGCCATTCAGGCCGGCGTTTCCGTCGCCTTCGCGCTGCTATTCGCGGCGGCGGTCTGGTGGCGCACCAACGATCTGCTCACGACGTTCGGCTACGCGTGACGCTCAGACAGCCGCACCCGGGTTGAGGATGTTGTCGGGATCGAGTGCGCGTTTGATCCGTTGGTTGAGTTCCATCGCGTCCGGGCCGATCTGACCCGCCAGCCACGGCCGCTTTAACCGGCCCACGCCGTGTTCGCCGGTGATCGTGCCGCCCAATCCGACGGCGAGATCCATGATTTCGCCGAACGCGAGCTGGGCGCGGTCGGCCATGTCGGCATCGGCCGGATCGAACACGATCAGCGGGTGGGTGTTGCCGTCGCCGGCATGCGCGATGACCGAGATGAGCAGATCCCGTTGTTCGGCGATCTTGGCCACTCCGCTCACCAGATCAGCCAATGCCGGCAGCGGTACGCCGACGTCCTCGAGCAGTAGCGAGCCTTTGGCCTCGACTGCCGGGATGGCGAACCGTCGTGCCGCGACGAACGCTTCACCCTCGTCCGGGTCGGATGTGGAAAACACCTCGGTGGCACCGCATTCGGTGAACACCTCGGCCATGAACGCCGCGTCGTCGGCACCGGCGGCGCCGCGGTCGTCGGATGCGGCCACCATCATCGCGGCCGCGGTGCGGTCCAGCCCCATCCTGAGCTTGTCCTCGACGGCGTTGATCGCCACCGCGTCCATGAACTCCAGCATCGACGGCCGGATCCGGCCCGTGATCTTGACCACCGCACCGGCGGCGGCTTCGACGGAGTCGAACGTGGCCACCACCGTGCACGGCGAATGTTGCGGAGGCAGCAGCCGCAGCGTGACCTCGGTGACGACCCCGAGCGTCCCCTCGCTGCCGACGAACAGCTTCGTCAGACTCAGCCCCGCGACGTCCTTGAGCCGCGGCCCGCCGAGCCGGACAGCGGTGCCGTCGGCCAGCACGACCTGCAGGCCGAGGACGTAGTCGGTGGTGACCCCGTACTTGACGCAACACAGGCCACCCGCGTTGGTGGCAACGTTGCCGCCGATGCTGCAGATCTCGTACGACGACGGATCGGGCGGATACCACAGGCCGTGTTCGGCAACGGCTTTCTTGACCTCGGCGTTGAGCAGGCCGGGCTGCACCACGGCGGTGCGCGTGACGGTGTCGACCGTGATGTCGCGCATCTTCTCGGTCGACAGCACGATGCCGCCGTCGAGGGCGGTCGCGCCGCCGGACAGTCCGGTACCGGCGCCGCGCGGCACGACCGCGATCTGGTGCTTGCTCGCCCAGCGCAACACGGTCTGCACTTCTTCGGTCCGGCGGGGCCGGACCACCGCCAGCGGGGTGCCTGCGTCCGGGTCGGCGGCCCGATCCTGCCGGTAGGACGCGAGGATGTCGGGATCGGTGACGACGACGCCGTCGGGCAGTTGGGCGATCAGACCGGTCAGTGCGTCGTTGCTCACTCCTCGATGCTACGAGCGCGGATGAACTGTTCGTTAACGAAGTATGTCTAGTATCTCTGCCCTATGGTCACGATCTCCCGCGCCTTCAGCACACAGGGCGCGGTCACAATCGATGCTGTCGCCGAGGCACTGCAGCCGAAGTACACGCTCAACGCCGAACCCGCCAGGGCGGTCTCGCGCACGTGGATCGACACGTTCGACTGGCGATTGCACGATGCGGGTATCTCGCTGCGGTTCGTCGACGATCGTCCGCTGACCGCTCAACTACCGGATGGCACGCAACTGCAATGTCCGGTGGCACCGAAGTGGCCCGCGATGGCCGAGAACCTGCCCGCCGGGCGACTGCGTGAGGTGTTGTCGCCGATCATCGAGCCCCGAGCGTTGATACCGGTGGTCGCGGTGCAGGGGACCGTGCAGGAATGCCGCGTGCTCAATTCCGACGAGAAGACGGTTGCACGGCTGCTGATCGAACACAGCGACAACGGCGTGGGCTGGCTTCAGGTGATGCCGTTACGCGGTTACGACAGCGACGGTGAGCGCATCGCCGCGGGGCTGTCGGCTGTCGACGGTCTCACGCCCGCGCAGTCGACGTCGTACGACGACGCGCTGGCCCACGCCGAGCGCAAACCGCAGGGCCGGGCCGAACAGTTCACGCCCGAAACTCCCGCCGCAGTGGCGGTTGCGGCAGTCCTGCAACGCTTCGCCGACGCGATCGCCGACAACGTCGACGGCACCATAGCGGCCATCGACATCGAATTCCTGCACGACCTGCGGGTCGCCGTGCGGCGCACGCGTTCGATCCTCAAGCTCGTCGGCGATGTGCTTCCCGACGGTTTGGCGGAACGGTTCGGGCCCGAGTTCAAGTGGTTGGGTGATCTCACCACGCCAGTGCGTGATCTCGACGTCTACCTGTACGACTTCGACGGGATGGCGGCGGGACTCACCTCGGCCGATCCGGCAGATCTCGCGCCGTTCCAATCGTTCTTGCGTAAGCACCGCACGGCCGAGCGGCGAATCCTCGTGCGGGGGCTGCGTTCCCGCCGGTTCGAGCGGCTCATGCAGGACTGGCGAGCCGAGTTGGCCCGGGTGGCCGAGGAAACGACTTCCGGCCAGACCGTTTCGGACCTGGCACGCGAACGCGTCGGCAGGGTGTTTCGGAAAGTCGCCAAGCGCGGCGAGGCCATCACGGCCGAATCGCCGAGCGACGACGTGCATTCGTTGCGCAAGAGGTGCAAGGAGCTGCGATACCTGCTTGAGGTTTTCCGGCCGCTGCACGCCGAGGAGCCGCATCGCCGGCTCGTGAAAGAGCTCAAGGCGCTGCAGGACACCCTCGGGGATTTCCAGGACGGCGAGGTGCAGCGCGAGGCGGTCCGCGAATTCGCGGCCGCCATGATGGACGAAGGCTCGGCGCCCCCGGCCACCGTACTGGCGATGGGCGAGTTGGCCGCTCAGCTCGATGCGCACCAACTGCGCGCGCGGTCGGCCTTGGTGGGCCGGCTGCAGCCATTCCTGGCAAAAGAGAACAGGGACCGAGTGAAAGCGCTGATCCGCCGGTGAAAATCTACGCGACCTACAACATCAAGGGCGGCGTCGGCAAGACTTCGGCGGCGGTGAACCTGGCGCACCTTTCGGGGCGCGACGGTAACCGCACGCTGCTGTGGGATCTCGATCCGCAGGGTGCGGCGACGTATCTGTTCCGGATCCGGCCGAAGGTCAAGGGCGGCAGCAAGGCGCTGGTGCGGGGGACGAGAACTCTCGACGAGGCCATCAAGGCAACCGATTTCGATCTGCTCGACCTCGTGCCCGCGGATTTCACATACCGCAACATGGACGTGCAATTGGACAGCGCCAAGCGGCCGACGCGCCGGATCCGGCAATTGCTCGCCCCACTCGAAGACGAGTACGACGTCGTGTTCCTCGACTGCCCGCCGAGCATCTCGCTGGTGTCCGAGAACGTCCTGCACGCGGTGGACACCCTGCTCGTACCGATGATCCCGGCGACGCTGTCGGTGCGTACATTCGACCAATTGGTCGACTTCGTCGGCGATTTCGACGGCAGGCAGCCGGCAGTCAAGGCGTTCTTCTCGATGGTGGACCGGCGCAAGAAGCTCCACCGCGATGTCGTCGCGCAACTGTCGCAGGAGCGCCAGGGGATCCTGAGCACCGATATCCCGGCGCTTTCGGTCATCGAGCAGATGGCCGAAAAGCGGGCACCGGTCACCGCTTTCGCGCCGCAGAGCTCGGCTGCCCAGCAGTACGAAGCACTCTGGAAAGAGATCCGCTAGTTCCGGTCGAGCTGACGCAGGGCGGGCAGCCCGACGGCGACCAGGCCGAGCAGCAGCATGGGCAGCGACAGCGCGAGGAACGTCGCGTGCAGACCGACCGAGTCGGCGAGCGGGCCCGCCACGATCAGACCGAGCGGGCCCGCGGCGTAGGCCAGTGAGCCCATCACGCCGACGACGCGCCCTCGCAAGTGCTTCGGCGCCTTGGTCTGCATCACGTAGTTGTAGATCGGGGCGATCGGTCCGTACACGAAACCGACCACCGCGCACAGCAACAGGATCAGGGGCAGCGGCGGCAGGAACGCGATGACCGTCATCGCCACGCCCAAGGTCAGCAGTGCCGTCAGCATCGTCGCGCGCCGGCTCATGTACTTGCTCATCACCGCGTAGCCGAGCGCGCCCAGCAGGCCGCCGATGCTGAGCGCCATCAGCACCCAGCCCAGTTCCTGCGGCTCGTCGCGGTCGGTGAAGTACTTCGGGAACAGCACGCTCTCCATGGGCATGTACAGTCCGGTCGCCACCAGATCGACGATCGCCAGCGTGCGCAGCACCGGTGTGCGCCAGACGAATTGCAGGCCCTCGACGATGCCCGACCACACGCCCTCTGGCAGTTCGGTGCGATCGGGCTTACCGGCGCCTTCCAGTCGCAGCACCGAGATCGCCGCAATCGAGAACAGGAACGCGAGTGCGGTCACCCACATGGTGTTGATCCCGCCGACCGTGGCGATCAGCAGGCCACCGATTCCGGGCCCGACGATGTAGGCGAGGTTGAACACCGCCTCGTACACGCTGTTGGCGTGGTCGAGGGTCCAGCCCGCGCGTCCGGCGGCTTCCGGGAGCATGGTCTCGCGCGCTGTCATCCCGGCCGGATCGAAGAACGCCCCGAGCGCGGCCAAGACCGCAAGCACCGCGACGTTGACCGCGTCGACGCCGAACGTGAGGGCCAACACCGGCACGGCGACCACCGACAGCGCCGAGAGCAGGTCCGAGATCATCGACACGCGTCGGCGGCCCAGATAGTCGACTGCGGCGCCGGCGATCACGGTCGCGACGAGCAGCGGCAGCGTGCCCGCCATCGCGACGATCGAGGCGTCGAGCGCGGATCCGTTGCGCTGCAACACCAACCAGGGAAAGGCGACGATCGAGATACCGTTTCCGGCGCCTGCCATCAACGCGGCGAACAGAATCAGCATCAGTGGGCCGCGTTTGGTGTTGGTCATGGGGTATCGCGGCCGAATCTAACAGCGCACCTACGCGTCTTGCGACGGATTTTCGGGCAGAGTGGACCGGATGCAGCTGGCTCACCCCCGGACCGGGGACTTGTTCACCTCGCCGGTTCCGCCCGGCAGCGGCTGGCCAGGTGACCCGGCGAGCCCAGCCACGCCGCAGGCGAAGACCGCCGCCCAGGTGCGGCGCCTGGCCGCCAAGGTGAGCACGGTCGACGAACTCGATGCCCTGGTCTCGGTGTGCCGGGCCTGCCCGCGACTGGTCGGCTGGCGCGAAGAGGTCGCGGTGGCCAAGCGCAAGTCCTTCGCCGACCAGCCGTACTGGGGTCGGCCGGCGCCCGGCTTCGGCGCCGAGGCGCCCCGCATCATGATCGTCGGCCTTGCCCCGGCCGCGCACGGTGCCAACCGCACCGGACGCGTCTTCACCGGCGACCGGTCCGGTGACTTCCTGTTCGCCGCGCTGCACCGGGCGGGGCTCGCGAACCAGGCGTTGTGCGTCGACGCCGCCGACGGAATGCAGTTGATCGGCACCCGGATGGCGGCCGCGGTGCGCTGCGCCCCGCCGGCCAATGCGCCCAACCCGGCCGAGCGCACCACGTGCGCGCCATGGATGGCGGCCGAATGGCGTCTCGTCGGGCAATCGGTGGCGGTCGTCATCGCGCTCGGAACCTTCGCATGGCGGGCCGCGCTGGACCTGATCGCCGACCGCCCGAAGCCCGCGCCCAAATTCGGTCATGGGGCCACAGCGACATTGACCACGGCCCATGGCGAGGTCACGCTGCTGGGTTGCTACCACCCCAGCCAGCAGAACACCTTCACCGGCCGGCTCACCGAGGCGATGCTCGACGACATCTTCACCACGGCCAAATCGCTCGGCAGCCTCGGGAACGAACCCGGCGGGCGATGACGTTGACGCTGTCATGCGGCTTTCTGTCCTCGACCTCGTCCCGGTACGTACCGACCAGACCACCGCCGACGCCCTGACCGCCACGACACACCTCGCGCAGACCGCTGACCGGCTCGGATACACCCGGTACTGGATCGCCGAACACCACAACATGCCCGCGGTAGCGGCCACCAGCCCGCCCGTCGTGATCGCGCATCTGGCCGCGCACACCGACCAGCTGCGGCTCGGTTCCGGTGGTGTGATGCTGCCCAACCACGCGCCGCTGGCGGTGGCCGAACAGTTCGCGCTGCTCGAGGCCGCGCATCCGGGGCGCATCGACCTCGGCATCGGGCGGGCACCGGGTTCGGACCCGGTTACCTCGCTGGCGCTGCGCGGGGCCGCAGGCCGTGACGATCGCGATATCGAGGCGTTCCCGCAGTATCTCGACGATGTTCGCGCGCTCATGAGCGCGCGTGGTGTTCGGGTGCCGCTGCCGCGTGACCTGCTGCGGGAGAACTACGTGCTCAAGGCGACTCCGGTCGCGGTCACCGAACCGCGGCTGTGGCTGCTCGGGTCGTCGATGTACTCCGCCCACCTCGCGGCGGCCAAGGGCCTGCCGTACGTGTTCGCCCACCACTTCTCGGGGCACGGCACAGCCGAGGCGCTGGCCGTGTACCGCGACGAGTTTCAGCCGAGCGACCTGGCGTCCGAGCCCGTCACGTTCCTTACCGTCAACGCGGTCGTGGCCGAAACCAGCGAGGAGGCCAAGGCGCTACTGCTGCCGCAGTTGCAAATGATGGGCCGGCTGCGCACCGGGCAACCGCTCGGCGCGCTCGACCTCGTCGAGGACGCCGAGGCGACCACCATGACACCGCAGGCGCAGGCCGTCGTGCAGGCCGGTCTGCAACGGGCAGTCGTCGGTTCGCCGACCGAGGCCGCCGATCAGGTGCGGGCTTTGGCCGAGGAGTTCGGGGTCGACGAGGTCATGGTCAACCCCGTCGCGTCGGCTCGGCGCGGTGCCGACCCGGCCACCGCGACCGCGCGCGACACCACGCTCGAGCTGTTGGCCAAAGAGCTGTTCTAAGGCGTCAGCACCACGATCGGGATCGGCCGCGAGGTCTTCTTCTGATACGCCTCATAGCGGTGGGAGTTGTTCTCGTTGACGATTCTCCATAGCCGTGCGTAATCCGGATCGTCCGGCAGGATCGGGTTCGCCGTAACCTTCAAACGCTTTGTGCCCACATTGATTTCGATATTGGGATTAGCTTTGAGGTTGTGATACCAGCCCGGTGAACGGGGCGCGCCGCCCATCGACGCCACGACGAGGTAGTTCTCGCCATCGCGAGCGTAACTCAGCGTGTTGATGCGCGCCTGGCCGGTCTTGGCGCCCGTCGTGTGCAACAGCAGACTCGGCGGCACCCCGGGCATCCGATGCCCGATGCGCCCGCCGGTCTTCTGATAGATCAGATCGTGGATGTGCAATAACCGGAGGCCGACGAGCTCGACCTGGGACCGAAGGCTCATGGGCTCAATCCTGCTCGGCGCTGTCGAGTTGTGCCAGCGCCGCACGTAGCAGGCGTCCGGACTCTTCGCGGTCGGGGTCGCGCCGCAGCACCATGCCCTTCGCGAATGAGAACTTGTCACCGGCGCGCCGCGGCACCACGTGCAGGTGGATGTGGAACACGCTCTGGAACGCGGATTTGCCGTCGTTGATCACGATGTTGTTGCCGTCGGCATGCAGACCCGAACTCCGGGCCGCGCGGGCGATGCGCTGGCCGATCGCGGCCATGTCGGCGACGGTGGCCGCGGGCGTGTCGGTCAGATCGACCGTGTGCTGCTTCGGAATCACCAGGGTGTGGCCACGCGTGAACGGCCTGATGTCGAGGATCCCCAGGTAGTCGTCGTCTTCGTACACCCGGATCGCGGGTGCCTCACCGGACACGATGGCGCAGAACACACATGACATTCCGCCACGTTAGCCGTTGACGTCGGCGATCAAGTCGGTGAAGCGGTCGAACCTCGAACGCTCAGTGACACCGGCAGCAGGATGGTCCGGGGCAGGCGCTCGCTGTCGTCCATGCCCGCGACGAACAGCCGGGCACCCTCCCGCCCGATGTCGAATTGCGGAACGGCGACGCTGGTCAGCGGTGGAGCCAACCGGTCCATCAACGGCATGTCGTTGTAACCGGCCACGCTGAGGTCGGCCGGGCAGGACAGGCCGCGTTCGGCCATGGCGTCGTAACAGCCGAGTGCGATCAGATCGGTTGCCGCGACGACGGCGGTGAACGGGATGTTCTCGTCGAGTGCCGACGCGAGTTGGATGGCGCCCTGTTCGGTCGTCCACGATTCACAGATCCGAATCAACTTCTGATCCCGGTCCAGCCCGTGCGATTCGACCGCGGAGCGAAATCCGCGCAACCTCGCCACACCGGTGGAGGTGTCTTGTGGGCCGGCCAGGCAGAGGATGCGCTCGTGGCCCAATTCGGCGAGATGGCTTATGACCAAGCCCATTCCGGTTTCGTCGTCGGCCGTCACGGAGTCGAGATCTCGTCCGCCCAGGCGCCGGTTGATCATCACGATCCTGGTGCCCTGATCGGCGAGCCGCTCGAACGTAGGGTCGTTCAACCGTGCCGTCGCGACGATGAGGCCGTCGACCTGCCTGGCCAGAAGCGCCGAGATGGCCGCGGCTTCGCGTTGGGGGTCGTAATCGGTGCTGACGATGAGCGGGCTGAATCCTCGGCTGTCGAGCACGGATTGGATGCCGCGGATCATCGGCGGAAACAGTGGGTTGGTGAGGTCGGGGATGACCACACCGACGGTGTTCGACGTCGCCGTCCGGAGGCTGCGCGCGATGGGATTGGGGACATAGCCGAGCTCGCGTACGGCCTTGTCGATGCGGCGAAGGGTGTCTGCGCTGACGCGGTCCCTCGTCGCCTCGTTGAGTGCGCGCGACACGGTGCCGGTGTGGACGCCTGCGGCGCGTGCCACATCCTGCATCGTCACGTTCGGCGTCATCGTCACCTGCCCCTCCTTGGCTTTCGATTGCATAGATCGTGGCATTTCACTGCCCGAGGTTCAAGCATCAACCCCTATTGACGTGCTGTGTGACCCGCCTTACGATTCCTGCAATCGATTGCACAAGGAGGTTGTGAAAGCCATGGAATTCATCACCGCGGGAGCGGACCCGGCCGAAATGCCGTTCATGCCGGCCATCGTCACCAGCGGTGGGCGCCACATCTGGCTGTCCGGCGCCACCGCCTTTCCGCTGGTGCACAAGCACCCGCACGACGAGGACGAGCTGCGCGTGCCCGATGGCATCGCCGATCAGACCCGGGCCTGTCTGAAGAACCTGAAGATCGCGCTGGCGGCCGCCGGTGGCACTGTCACCGACATCGTCGAGGTGACGATCTACAACACCGACATGGACGCGCAGGACGCGGTCAACGAGGCGTATATGGAGTTTTTCGGCGACCACCGCCCGTGCCGGACCCACATCGGCGTCGACCGCCTGGTCGGCTCCCAGTTGAAGATTGAGATCAGCGCACATGCCGTCATCGCCTAGAACCGGAACACGTTGGGCCGTCGCGATGTTCGCAGCGCTGCTGGCCGCGTACACCGTGAACGCCATGGACCGCATGGTTTTCCCGGTCCTGTTGCTCGACGTTCGCGCTGAGTACGGGTTCACCCTGGGCGAGGCGGGATTGCAGTCCACGCTCTTCGCGCTCGGCATGGGGCTCACCGGCATCCCGGCCGGACTACTTGTCGAGAAGATGCGCCGGAAGGACGTCGTGGTGCTCGGCACGGTCGTCTTCTCCGCGGCGACGCTACTGACCGTCGTATCGGTGGGCTTTGTCGACATGTCGGTGTGGCGCGTGCTGTCCGGCGTCGGTGAAGCACTGCAGCTGACGGCGATATTCGCCATCGCGGCAAGTGCATTCACCCGGCATCGGGGTGCTGCCGTCGGCTGCGTCAACATGGCCTTCGCGATGGGCTCGTTGATCGGGCCCACGCTCGGCAGCGCCTTGGTGTCGCACTACGAGACGTGGCGTGCGCCGATGATCGCCTTCGGCCTCATCGGTCTGGCCCTGGCGGCCTTGGTGGTCGTCGCCGTCCGGCCCTGGTTCAGCGAGGCGGTCACCGCCGTCGGCGCGGCCGCCACGCAGGTCGGCGGCGCGACGCGGCTGCTGAGCCGAAACCCGATGGTGCTCATGGTCATCACCATCCTTTTCGGGCTGGCGGACTTCGGCTTCATCGGCATGTACGCCAGCTACTTACGAGACCAGCTCGCCTACACCACCGGCGCGGCTGGCCTTGTCGTCGGATTGTCCGGCCTGGCGGCGTTTGCCTCAATCGTCGGCGGTCATCTCGTCGACCGCATCGATCCCAGGCTCGCGATCGGCGGCGCGCAGACGCTCGTCGCCACCGCCGCTGTCGCGCTGTTCGTCGGTCCGGATCAGCTGTGGTGGCATGCCGTCTGGGCGTTCTTGTTCGGCCTGTTCGCGAGTGCGGGCAGCTACGTCATCCTCGCCGGCTGCCTGGTGAAATCTGTGGACGTACGACATGCCAGCCGGGCGGCCGGGCTGTTCGTCTCCGCCGTTTACGTACCGGCAGGCCTCGCGGGTTACGTGTTCAGCGTGCTGGTCGGGGTCACCGGCTGGCAGGGCGCCGGCCTCATCCAGCTCGCCGCGCTGTCGCTGATCGGCGCGGCGCTCGCCCTCCTGCTGCGGCCTCAAGAATTCAGCCGCCCTGCCGATTCCGCTTTCGTCCACCAACCACAGGAAGCCACGACATGACCCTTCCCGCAGCTCCGACCAGCCATCCCGTACAGATTCCCGTGGCCGGGCAGCGCTCACCGGTGCCGGTGCGTCGGATCTATTGTGTCGGAAGAAATTACGTCGACCACATCCGCGAGATGAAAGAGGGGGATGAACGGGACGCACCGTTCTTCTTCCAGAAACCGACCGACGCCGTTGTCGGCGACGGCGCGGCGGTGAGCTACCCGTCCGCCACGAGTGACTTTCAATACGAAGGTGAGCTTGTGATCGTGATCGGCGAAGGCGGACAAGACATTCCAGTGGAGGCGTCAGTCGACCACATCTTCGGGTTCGCGGTGGGCATAGATCTCACCCGCCGCGATCTCCAACGCGAACTCGCCCGTGCCGGGCGGCCATGGGAGGCCGGCAAGTCGTTCGATCAGTCGGCGCCGGTGGGGACCGTGACCAGACTGGCCGATCTGACGGTCCCGCCGGTGTCCGACGGCGAACTGTCGCTGTGGGTCAACGGCGAGTTGCGCCAGCACTGCCGGTTCGCCCAAATGATCTGGAAGGTACCGGAAATCGTGTCGAACTTATCCGCTCAGTACCGGCTCGAATACGGCGATCTGATCTACACCGGCACCCCCGCCGGTGTCGGCCCGCTGGTACCAGGGGACCGCGTGCGGGCCGCGATCACCGGCCTGCATGACCTGACCATCACGATTGTCTGAGGAGTACGGCATGTTGCCCAACGAACGAATCGACTACAGCGCCATTACCGAACGGCCACGCCGTCAACTGCCCGGCGAGGCCCGGCTCGCCGTGTGGATCATCGTCAACGTCGAGGAATGGTCGCCGCTCGAACCGATGCCCCGCACGGTCCTGACCCCGCCGGCCGGGGGCACGCCGACGCCGGATGTGCCCAACTGGGCGTGGCACGAGTACGGCAACCGGGTGGGGTTCTGGCGCCTGCTGCAGGCGATCGACGCGCACGAGGTCCCCGCGGCACTGGCGATCAACGGCAGCGCCATCGCGAGTTATCCCGAGATCACACAGGCCGCGATCGCACGCAAGTGGGAACCGATCGGCCACGGCTACACGCAGAAGAACATGCAGAAGGTGACTGACGAGCGCCTCGACATCCAGCTCACGACGCAGGCCATCGAACGCGCGTGGGGCCGCCCGCCGCGCGGTTGGCTCGGCCCCGGTCTCACCGAAACCTGGGAAACACCAGAACTTCTCGTCGATGCCGGATATAGCTACGTGTGCGACTGGGTGCTCGATGACCAGCCGGTCGAACTGCGCACCGAGCGCGGTCCGATCGTCAACATCCCATACACGCAGGAGTGCAACGACGTCGCGATGATGCTTATCCAGCATCATCCCGCGCAGGAATACTACCAACGGGCCATCGATCAATTCGATCAGCTCTACGCCGACAGTGCGGACTCGGCACGGGTGATGGCCCTCGTGGTGCACCCGTACATCATGGGAGTTCCGCACCGCGCCAAGTATTTCGCCGATGCACTCGCGTACATGCGCCGTCGTGACGACGTGGTGTTCTGGACCGGCGAGCAGATCCTCGACTGGCACCTCGAGAGCCGCAGACCTGTGTCGCATGCAGGCAGCTGACCTTGTCGTGGTGGCCGCTGCGGTGGTGGCCGGTGCCGTCAACGCAGCGGCCGGGTCAGGGTCGCTCGTCACTTTCCCCGCCCTCGTGGCGGCCGGGCTGCCACCCGTCGGCGCGAACATGCTCAACACCGTCGGCCTCGCACCCGGAATGATGCTCGCCGCCTGGACCGACCGCCGCGTGCTTCGCGACATCGCCGGCTTGGTGTGGCTACTGCCGATCGGTGTCCTGGGGGCGGTATGCGGCGCGGGGTTGCTGCGGGTCGCCCCGCCGGACCTGTTCCACGCCGCCGTGCCCTACCTGATCGGTGCCGCTGCGGTTCTGGTGGCCGCCCAACCTGTGCTGGTGAAACGGCTACGCCGCACCCGAAATGGCGGGTGGCTTTATCCGTGCGTATTCGCGGTCAGCGTGTACGGCGGCTTTTTCAGTGCGGCGCAAGGGATTCTGTTGCTGGCGGTGGTGGGCCTGTGCCTCGACACCTCGGTACCCGAACAGAACGCGATCAAGAACGTCATGCAGGGTCTCGTCAGCCTGGTGGCGGGGGTCTTCTTCCTGGCGACGTCGGCCATCGACTGGAAGACCGCGCTGATCCTCGCTGCCGGGTCCGCCGTCGGTACTCCGCTCGGCATCCGGTTGGTGCGACACATCTCGCCGAACGTCTTCCGGATCGGTGTGGCGGCATTCGGCGCGACGGCAGCCGTCGTGTTCTTGCTCAGGGGCTAAGCGTTCGAGGACGCCCATTCGGCCACCCGGCGTTCCCGCTCCTCGGCTGACAGATCTTCGACTCTGGTCATCACGGTCCAGCGCTGGCCGAACGGATCGAGGATCGACGCGAAACGGTCACCGGTGACGAAGGTCTGGGCCGGCTCGCGGACGGTGGCACCCGCCTGTTCGGCCCGCGCGACGACGTCGTCGACGTCGGGGCAGTACAGGCCGATCGAGTGTGTCGCTGCGGCACCCGGAGCGGGTGCGGCGATCTGGTATGCCTCCTGGGGGTCGCCGAGCTGCAGTCGGCCCGCGCCGAAGTCCAGTTCGGCGTGCGCGACCGTGCCGTCGGGACCGTCCATCCGCTCGACGACCTTCGCGCCGAACACCCGCTCGTAGAACTCGATGGCCGCGGCGGCCCCGTCGACGCAGATGAATGGGGTCAGGCTCGTGTAGCCCTCCGGAATCGGTTTAACGCTCATGTGGCCAGTTTCGTAGCCTGGTTGTCGTGGCCGCTTGGAAAAACGCGCCAGTGCGCGGTGTGGTGGGCCGCGCGGGCAGCACGTCGGCGTTCGACCTGCACCGCTGGCTGCCGTCGGAGGACAGTGCCCGGTTTGTCGAGCATTTCTGGTCGGTCAGTTGGGACCGTCGCGAGGACGGGCCGTTCGACAGCACCGTCATCACCTTCCCATCGGTGCACCTCACCCGCGAGTGGGGCGATGACGACGCCCGCCACGGCCATCCGCTGCCGAACACACTTGTGCACGGCGTGGTGCAACGAGTCTTCCGAACCACCATCAGCCAGCGCGGCTCCGTCGTCGGCGCCCGGTTTCTTCCGGGCGGATACACGGCCCGGTTCGGTAGGGACGCGGGTATGATCACCGGACTCGTCGTGCCCGTCGACGACGAATTATTCGGGGCACCAGTCCTTCTCGGTGAGGATATGACCACAGCCGGAGCGCGGCTTGACGCCGCGATCGGAGCCTACTCCGGACCGGCGGATGAGGTGTTTCATTCCTTGACCCCGTTGATCGAGCGCATGCGCGACGACGGCACCCTGCATCGCGTCGAGCAGGTCATGGACCATTCGCCGTGGAGCGTTCGTACCACGCAGCGAGTGTTCCGCCGCTACGTCGGGGTGCCGGTTAAGTGGGTGCTGTGCCGATATCGGTTGCAGCAGGCGGCTTTGGAGATCGAAAGCAGCCCCGATGTCGACTTCGCCGACTTGGCAGTGCGTCTGGGCTGGTATGACCAGGCGCATTTCATCAACGACTTCCGGTCCATGTTGGGCTGGACGCCGGGAGAGTACGCCACCAGGCACGGGGCGTGAGCCGACTCAGAACGGCGGCGGTTCGTAGTTGTCGGCGAGCCAGGCTTGGTGCTGGCGTTGCCGTTCGGCGTTGATCTCGGCGCGTTGGCGTCGTTCAGCGGTGATGCGGGTTTGGCGATCGTGTTCGCGAGTGTGCTTGCGAGTGGGCATCATGATGGCCCGGTTGGGATCGGGTGGTGTGGTGTCGGGGATGTCGACTTCGCCGGTGGGTCGGCCGAGGGCAGGAAAGAGCGCCGCGCCGTGGGGCTCGGTGGTGTAGATGTGGCCGGTGGGGGCGGTGAACTCGATTGTGCCGTCGGCCAATTGGCGGTCGGTCCAGCCGTTCGGTCCAGTGTGGAAGGTTTTGAGCAAGTGGTGCGACCGGCAGTACAGCTTGGTGTTGGACGGGTGGGTCGGCCCGGCGGGGTAGGGCGTGGTGTGATCGATATCGGCTTTGACGGCCGGCGCATCGCAGCCGGGGAAGCGACAGGTCAGATCGCGCAAACGCACGAACTCGGCCAACGCCACCGAGGGCCGGTACCCCGGTTCTGGCGTATCGCCGGGCACGCTCAGCGGTTTGAGCGTGGCCGTTTTGGCGAGCTCGCGCACCTCCTCGGCGGGCTGGATGCCGAATCCCGGTAGGTAGCCGGGCGCATCGCTGGTCCCGTCGATGGTGGCTTGTTCGGCCAGCACATGGATCACCGCCGCGCCGGCGCGGCGTTCGGCGGCGGGGCAGTCGGGTTGCCCGCATTGGCAGGCCAATTGGTCCTGCATGTGAGCAATCGGTCCCATCGCGTCCGAGCGGCGTTGGTCGCGCGTGCGCGGGTCGTGTTCGCAGACGGTGTCGACCAGGGCGTCGAGGCGTTGGTCGATGGCGGCGGCGACATCCGCACGGACCGTCGCCCAGATGGTGGCCAGACCGGGACTGAAGGGCTGGATGATCACCTGGCGACCCTCGTCGAGCTTGGGGGCGACGCGCACGCCGTTGGGATCGTGCGTGGCCACCCATGCGTCTATGCGGTCTTTGAGTTTGGGTTCCGACAGCTTCATCCACTTCGGGGCGTTGCGTGCCATGGCCTCGTCGAGGTCGGGCCAGACTGCCGGGTCGACGAGGTCAGTGCGGGCGATCAGGGTGCTCAGAAGCCGGAAATCGATGTCGCCGGTTGCGAACACGGCTGCGACTTTGGGGAGTTTGTCGCGCAGCACGCGCGCGTAGTGGATGAGGGTCCGGGCGCGCGCACGGCTGATGTTGAGTGCGGCCGACACCTCGGCGGCGACGGCTTCGAACGGATCGGTGCGCCAGAGCTTCATTTCAGCCAGCTCCACCGCCCGGCGGGCGTCGAGCTCGCCGATCATTTCCAGCCGCCACGCTATCTGGGCTGATTCACCCCGTGATGTCGCGCCCATCCCGTCGATCAGGTCGGCATCGGTGAACGCTTCGAACATGTGTTCGATTATGCCAGGACGTACTGACAAGCCCGTCCGGTTGCGGCGAGGCGGCTGCTGCTTTCGTTCCGCGCTACTTGATGACGCCAGTGGCCCTTGAGTCACACTGCAGCGCCTCTTGAATGCAAATTCGCTAAACCGGAATCCGACCGTCGCCGCGTAGCGAGACAATAGAGAAGAACTCCCACTCCCGGGGGCTCCGGGCATCGGTATGAATTGTGTCGCCACTGGCGTGCCCGCCACCGCCCACGGCTGTGAGATAAAACCCTCTTTGCGTCTGGATCGCGTAGGTACCCGGTTGCTGTTGGGCAACCAGCTTGAATAACTCCCATCCCAAGATTTTTGTTGCATCGCTGTGTAGGGCGTCGGAAATCATTCCGCCCGCATTTACCGCGGTGATGAAGTGGCCGCTCGCCGTCTGTAGTGCATAGTTGTGCGTGTCGCTGTCGGACCACAGCGTGAAGGATTCCCAAGCGTTTGGCTGCTTTGCGTCTGTGTGAATGACGTCGGTAATTCTTCCGCCGCCGCCCACGGCTGTGAGAAATGTGCCTTTGAGATGGGTTTTGATCGCATACTTGCCGAACAGTGGCTGCAGTGCCGGTGATGAACCAGTCATTTCAATCTCCTGTGAAACGGTTGTGCAGATGCCATTGTCGGGCCGACATTAACGCTGCGACGCGCTGCGGAATTGAGTAGTGCACTACTTGAGTTTCGTCGAAATTTGAACGTCGCCGGAGCCGCGTCATGTCACACTTCCTCAATGGGACTCTTCGGAAGCTCGGACGGCGACCTGCAGGGCCGTATCGACGCATTGGAGCGGCGAGTCGCCGCGCTCGAACGTGCCGTCTTAGCCGCGGGTCATCCTGTAACGCCGACGCCCGTCGGAAGGTCCACCGAGGCGGTGGCCAGCCACATGGTGCGCCAGCTTGCACTGCAGGGCAACAAGATCGCGGCGATCAAGTTGCTCCGTGACGAGACCGGGTTGGGGCTCAAGGAAGCCAAGGACGTCGTCGACGGCCTCGCCTAACGGCTCAGCGCGACCCGCCAGGCGACCAGCTTGTCCGCATACCGCATCGTCTGAGCTGGGCTCGTCGACGGAACCCGCACCGCTGGAATCGGAGGTTCGGCCACGAGGCGTCGGTAATTCGCCTCGGCTGCGGCGCCGTTGAACACGAGACGAGTAATCCCGCGATGCGTCGCGAAGAAGGCGCCAAAGTCATTAGGCACCATGCTGTCCCGCTCGACCGCCGAGTCAAGGCTGCCGACCCGCCGGCAGGATCGCAGGACATCCCAGACGGCGACGCCGTGGTCCCGCAACGCCGTGACACGTTGCAAATATGGCGCTTGGTAATCGAATCCGAGGATCTCGGCGGTGATCCGCCAGAACGCGTTGCGCGGGTTTCCGTAGTACTGCTGACTGGCCAGCGACATCGCACTCGGCATGTTGCCGAGGATCAGCACGCGCGATCGCGCGTCGGCAATGGGCGAAAGCCCGTACAGAATATCAGCCACCGGACTTCAGCAATTCGGACGCGGTGACGAATCGGTAGCCGTCGGAGCGCAATTCGTCGACGATGCGGGGAATCGCGGCTCGCGAGGCTTCGCGGCTGCCGTACATGACGTGCAAGAGGATGATCGACCCGGGCCGAACCTTGTCGAGTGTCTCCGACACGATCGCGTCCGCGTCGGCCCCGGCCGCCGAATCGGGCTCGACGTCCCAGGTCACCGAAATACGATCGTGCTCGGATAGGTAATGCGGTAGCGCCCAGAGCTTTTTGCCGTAGGGCGGCCGGAACGTGATCGGGCCTTGGTAGCCGGTGGCCCGGATCGCGGCATCGGTGCGCTCGACTTCGTCGGCCACAGTGTCCGACGACATCAACACCATGCGCTGGTGCGAATAGCTGTGGTTACCGATCTCGTGCCCGGCGGCGGCGATTGCCTTGCCCTGCGCTGGTGCCGCTTCCAATTCACGGCCGGTGAGATAGAACGTCGCTGGTACATGGGCGTCGGCAAGGATCTTCAACACCTCGGGCGTCAGATCGGTTGGGCCGTCATCGAGCGTCAGCGCCACCACCTTGTCCGTCGTGTCGACCCGGTCCACCAGTCGGCCAGCCAACTGGAATGTCCGGGCATTCGAAACCCAATATCCGCCGGCCGTCACCGCGATGATCACGACCAGAACCAGGGCCACACCCCACAACCAACGACGCATCCTGCCTGTATACCTGGGCGCGATTGTCACGTTGGAGTGGCGCTGGGCTGCGATTGCCACGCTGGCGTGACAATCGGCGGCGCACACAACGCAACCACACGCAAACACACCCCACACACGCGGGCGCCCCGAACGGAGTGGGGGTGTCACGTTCGGGGCGCCATGTCGTGTGGTCGTCAGCTCAGGTGATGGACCTCCTGCAGGCCGTACACGGGCGTCGGCAGCCCTTCGTAGCGGGCTTTGAGCTGCAACGCCAAATACAGTGAGTAGTGGCGTGATTGATGCAGGTTGCCGCCGTGGAACCACAGGTTTTCCTGTTGGGTCGGCTTCCACATGTTGCGTTGCTCGCCCTCCCATGGGCCGGGATCCTTGGTGGTTCCGGAGCCGAGCCCCCAGACCTTGCCGACCTTATCGGCCACGTCTTGACCGATAAGGTCGGCGGCCCAGCCGTTCATCGAGCCGAAGCCGGTCGCGTAGACCACGACGTCGGTGGGCAGTTCCGTGCCGTCGGCCAGGATCACCGAGTCCTCGGTGAGCCGGTCGACCTGCCCGTGCGCCAGTTTGATGCTGCCGTCGGCGATCAGGTCCGAGGCGCCGACGTCGATGTAGTAGCCAGAGCCGCGGCGCAGGTATTTCATGAACAGCCCGGAGTCGTCGTCACCGAAATCGAGATCGAAGCCGGCGGCTTCCAAGCGCGCGTAGAAGTCCTTGTCGCGCTGGCGGATTGCGTCGTAGATCGGCCGCTGGAAGTCGGCCATGATGCGGTAGGGCAGTGACGCGAACGTGAGATCTGCCTTCTCGGTCGTCATTCCGGCGGCCACCGCGCGCTCGGAGTACAGATCGCCGAGGCCGATTTCCATCAGTGAGTCCGACTTGACGATGTGTGTCGATGACCGTTGCACCATGGTGACGTCTACGTCGTTCTCGCAGAGCGCCTTGCAGATGTCGTGTGCGGAGTTGTTGGAACCGATCACCACGGCGCGTTTGCCCACGTACTGATCGGGACCCGGATGGTGGCTCGAATGGTGCTGGTCGCCCCGGAAAACGTTCTGCCCTGGCAGCACCGGGATGTTGGGCTTGCCGGACATGCCCGTCGCGAGCACGAGATGGGTCGGCCGCAGCGTGACACGTTCGCCCTTTCGGTCCACCTCGACCGTCCAGCGCTGCTCGGCCTCGTCGTACGACGCGGACAGGCACGTCGTCGAACTCCAGTACGGCACCTCCATGACCCGGGTGTAGAACTCCAGCCAGTCACCGATCTTGTCTTTCGGCGCGAACACCGGCCAGTTCTGCGGGAACGGCAGGTAGGGCAGGTGGTCGTACCAGACCGGATCATGCAGGCACAGCGACTTGTAGCGCTTGCGCCACTGGTCGCCGGGCCGTTCGTGCTTGTCGACGACGATCGCGGGCACACCGAGCTGACGGAGCCGTGCACCAAGCGCGATCCCGCCCTGGCCGCCGCCGATCACCACGATGTAAGGCTGCTCGGTGTAGCCGAGCGTCAGTTCCTCGTCGAGACGCTTCTCGGCCCACGAGCGGGTGTCGGGGTCGGAGCCGTGCACGGCGCCCAGCGGCCGGGTGGCACCCTTGCGCTCCTCGTGACCCTTGAGTTCCTGCAGCGTCGTCAGCAGGGTCCAGGCCTTGTCGTCACGCAGCCGCAGATGTCCGTTGCCACGGCCGCCCGCCGTCTCGAACTCGATGAACGCCGAGGTGATGACGGAGTCGCCGTCGAAATCCTCGGTCGGGGTCTCCCTGGTCCGAAAGCCCGACGGGTCGGTGTCGTGCAGACGCGCCGTCAGCATGTCGCCGATGCCCTCGTGCCCCTCGACCGTCTTGATGTTCCAGGTGAACGCGACGAGGTCCCGCCAGAAGCTGTCGGTGGCGAACTTGTCGACGACACGGTCGATGTCGCGTGCGGTGAGAGCGGACTCGAAGTCGGCCAGCCACGCGTCGACCCGCTCTTGCGGTGACAGTGTGGCCAGCGGTGCAACGGTGGTCTGTGTCATGTGGCCTAGCGCACACCGCGCCGCAAGGTTGCGACAAGGGTTGCACGGGGTTGCAGGGAGGCGTCTGTTTGCTTGCGGAAACAAGGCGCAACGGGTTGCAACTCTTCCGGCGTGAGTTGCCGGTCACCTAGAACAGCCACATGAAAGCAGCCGTGTACTACGGACCCAACAAGGTCGAGGTCGCCGACGTTCCCGAGCCGCAGCCGGGGCCCGGCACCGTCAAACTCAAGGTCGGATTCAACGGGATTTGCGGCACTGACCTGCACGAATACTATGCGGGCCCGATCTTTGTGCCTACTGAGCCGCATCCACTCACCGGCCAGCAGATGCCGCTGACCATGGGCCACGAATTCTCGGGCACCATCACCGACGTCGGCCCGGGCGTCACCGATTTCGCGCCAGGAGACCGCGTTGCCGTCGAACCGATCTACCGGTGCGGAAAATGTGGGCCTTGCCGAGCCGGCAACTACAACATCTGCCAGCAGATCGGCTTTCACGGGCTCATGTCCGACGGCGGCATGGCCGAGTACACCGTCGTCCCGACCAACATGTTGCATCGACTGCCCGACAACGTGTCGCTGGAGCTCGGCGCGCTCGTCGAACCGATGTCGGTGGCCTATCACGCTGCGACCCTCGGCGAGGTGGGTCCGCTGCACACCGCGGTCATCTTCGGAGCCGGCCCGATCGGCATCGGGCTGTGGTTCGCCCTGCGCGGCAAAGGCCTCGACTCGGTGTTCGTCTCCGAGCCGTCACCCACCCGACGCGCCGCGATCGAGGCGCTGGGCGCCAAGACCCTCGATCCCACCCAGATCGACGTTCCCACCTTCATCGCCGACCACACCGACGGACGTGGGGCCGACGCGGCGTTCGACGCCGCCGGGGTGGCGCCTGCCGTCGAGGCGGCCACCGCGTGTGTGGGCGCCCGCAAACCGACCATCAGTGTCGCGATCTACGAGAAGCCGCTCACCACGCCGCTGCTGAATCTGGTGATGAACGAGTCTCGGATCCAGGGCTCGCTGTGCTACACGTCCGCCGACTTCGAAGCCGTCATCGAGCTGATGTCGCAAGGCGTGTACGACACCACGGGCTGGGTGACGCCGATCGGCATCGACGATGTCATCGACGAGGGCTTCGAGGCACTGCACGCGGGAACCAAGATGAAGGTTCTCGTCGATCCCGCCGATTGACCGGAAAACCAACTAGGAGAACACATGTCACTTGAGGGCAAAGTCGCGCTTGTCACCGGCGCGGGCCGGGGTATCGGACGCGGGATCGCGCTGCGGCTGGCACGGGACGGCGCCGACGTCGCGCTGGTCGACGTGGTCGCCGACGCCATCGACGAGGTGGCCGACGAGGTATCTGCGATCGGTTCGAAGGCGACGACGTTCGTGGCCGACGTCAGTGACCGCGACTCGGTGTACGCCGCGGTAGAGCACGCCGCAAAGGCACTCGGCGGGTTCGACGTGATGGTCAACAACGCGGGCATCGCCCTGGTCGGGCCGATCGCCGACGTCACTCCGGCCGAGGCCGCGCGGGTATGGTCGATCAACGTCGACGGTGTGCTGTGGGGCATCCAGGCGGCCGCGGCGAAGTTCATCGAGCTTGGCCGTCCCGGCCGGATCATCAATGCATCGTCGATCGCCGGTCACGACGGGTTCGGAATGCTCGGCGTGTACAGCGCGAGCAAGTTCGCGGTGCGCGGGCTGACCCAGGCTGCGGCCAAGGAGTACGCATCGGCGGGTATCACCGTGAACGCGTACTGTCCGGGCATCGTCGGCACCGACATGTGGGTGGAGATCGACAAGAGGTTCGCCGAACTGACGGGCGCCGAGGTGGGCGAGACGTTCAAGCAATACGTCGGCGGCATCGCGCTCGGCCGGCCGGAAACCCCCGATGACGTCGCCGGATTCGTCTCCTACCTGGCCGGCCCCGACGCCGCGTACATGACCGGGCAGGCCGGGCTGATCGACGGCGGGCTGGTGTATCGGTAGGGCGAGTCGGCATTAACTTGTGATGTGGAGCACAATCGTGGGTGATGGCCGGTTCGTCAGTACCTGAGCCCGCGGTCGCGCCCGGCGACGACCCGCGGCGCTACGCCATGCTGCTGTCGGAGGTCTACGACGCCACCATGTCGGGCGCCCGGGCGCCGGCGCGGCCACGCGCGTTGATTGCGGACTCATGGAATCGACTGCTCGGCAAGGGTATTCATCCCGAGCGCCATTCGCCGCCGGATATCGACACGAGCGGGCTGGACATGTTGCGGCAGTCCTCGGGGTTGCTGACGGTTCTTGACGACGTGTCGCGCGGGCTGGAGTCGGTGATCGAGGAGGGCGACAACATCCTGGTCATGGCCGATGCCCGGGGCCGGGTGCTGTGGCGTTCCGGCTCGCCTCGGGTGCTCAATTTCGCCGACCGGCTCGGCTTCATCGAGGGCGCGTCGTGGAGTGAGAGCTCGGTCGGTACCAATGGCATCGGAACGGCGCTGGCCTCGCACCGAGCGGTGCAGATCTTTTCCGCCGAGCATTTCCTGCGCAGCCACCATCCCTGGACCTGCGCCGGCGCACCGATCCGTGATCCGCGCACGGGTCACGTGATCGGCATTGTCGACGTGTCGGGTCCGGCCGCGACCGTGCACCCGACGACCGTCGCACTGGTCGATCTGGTGGCCCGGCTGGCCGAGTCGAAACTGCGCGAGGCGCACGACCGCACGCTCAACCGGTTGCGGACGGTGTCGGCGCCGATTCTGGCCCGGATGGGCAGTCCCGCGCTCGCGGTCGATCCGCACGGTTGGGTCGCGGCCGTTGACTCGCTGCCGCTGCACAACCGGATCCTGTTGCCGGAGAACGGAATGCCGGGTCGGGTGTGGATACCACCGCTCGGTATGTGCGATGTGGAGTCCCTGCCGGACGGCTGGCTGGTGCGGGTGGCCAGCGAGGCGGAATCCAGCCCCATGGTGTCGCGGGTGACCCTCGATCTGCGTGACGGAAACGAACCGTCGCTGGAGATGGTGGGCCAGTTCGGCAGCTGGCGCCGTGGGATCTCGAGCCGACACGCCGAGATCCTGCTGGTACTGGCCACCTGTCCGCAAGGGCGGTCGGCACCCGAACTCGCCGAAGACCTCTACGGCGACCGGTCGCGCGTGGTGACGGTGCGCGCCGAGATGTCGCGGCTGCGTAAGCAGTTCGTCGGGTTGGTGGCTGGCAAGCCTTACCGCTTCGGTGATTCGGTGGCCGTCGACGTGCGCTATCCCCAGGACATGTCGACGCTTCTCACGTCGTCCACGGCGCCGGCAGTGCGCGCGGCCCGCGGGATACGTTGACGGGGTGTCTGAACAGACGGAGCGCGCCGAGCTGATCGACTGGCTGCTGGCCCGCGGCATATCCGCCGACCAGATCGACCATGCCACCAATCCGATGCTGCTCGCGTCACGACGCGTGGCGGGCGATGACGGAAGTTATGTGTCCGCGCGCGAGATCAGCGAGCAGAGCGGCATCGACATCGAGCTCCTGCAACGCCTTCAGCGGGCGATGGGTCTGCCTGCGGTCGAGGATCCGGACGCCGCGGTGTTGTTGCGCGCCGACGCGGAAGCGGTGGCATTCGCACAGCGATTCATCGAACTCGGGATAGACCCGGACCAGATCGTGCTGATCAACCGGGTGCTCTCCGAAGGTCTGAGCCGCGCGGCCGAGGTCATGCGCTATGCCGCGCTGGCGGCTGTGCTGGAGCCGGGGGCCACGGAATTGGAGACCGCGCAGGCGTCGGAAGCCCTGGTGGCCGAGGCGGCCCCGCTGCTCGGCCCGATGATTCAGGACCTGCTGTTCGTCCAGCTACGCCATGCGATGGAGACCGAGGCCGTCAATGCCACCGAGCGCGAGGAGGGGGTGCCGCTGCCCGGTGCCCGGCTGGTCACCATCGCGTTCGCCGACATCGTCGGGTTCACCCGGCTCGGGGAGGTGGTGCCGCCCGAAGACCTTGAGCGGCTGGCGAATCGGCTTGCGGAGGCCGCGCGGGAGGTTTCGGTGCCGCCGGTGCGGTTGATCAAGACGATCGGGGATGCCGTGATGCTCGTGAGCCCCAACCCGGCCGCGCTGCTGGACGCCGTGCTGGCGCTGGTGGCCGCAACCGAAACCGATGAGGATTTTCCGCGACTGCGGGTGGGCGTGGCGTCGGGGCTCGCGGTGAGCCGGGCCGGCGACTGGTTCGGCAGCCCGGTGAACCTGGCCAGCCGTGTCACCGGTGTGGCCAGACCCGGCACGGTGCTGGTGGCCGAGTCCACCCGCGAAGCGATCGGGGATTCGGACGGGTTCACCTGGTCGTTCGCGGGTGCGCGTCACCTCAAAGGCATCAAAGGCGACGTCAAACTATTCCGCGCGCGTTCGCAAACCTGAGCCTTTATCGAATCTTCACAGAACGACGAGGGCAGCCACATCGACAGTCGGCAGGCTCGGAGTCATGTGGAAACGAACAACTTTGGTCGGCGCCGGTGCACTCGTCGCGGTCGCCGTGGCAGCGGGCTGTAGTAGCACGACCGAAACCCAGCCGACGGCGGCCGGCCCGTCGGCTTCGGTCACCGCGTCCAGCTCGGTCAGCGCCCAGCCCCAGGCCCACAATGACGCCGACGTGATGTTCGCCCAACACATGATTCCGCACCACCAGCAGGCAGTCGAGATGAGCGACATGTTGCTGGCCAAGCAGGGCGTCGATCCGCGGGTGAGCGAGCTCGCCACCCAGATCAAGGCTGCGCAGGGCCCCGAGATCGAGCAGATGCAGGGCTGGCTCGACGAGTGGGGTAATCCGCCGAGGCCGCCGATGCCAGGGGGCCACGGCAACATGGACCACGGCAACATGCCCGGCATGGAAGGTATGCAGGGCATGATGTCGGAGGCCGACATGGCCGCGCTGCAGAACGCGCAGGGCGTCGAGGCCGTCAAGCTGTTTCTCACGCAGATGATCGCGCACCACGAAGGGGCGATCACCATGGCGCAGGACGAGATCGACGACGGTCAGTTCCCGGACGCCGTGGAGATGGCACGCACGATCGTCACCACACAACAGCAGGAGATCGACACCATGCGTGGCCTGCTCGGCTCGCTCTAGCCGTCGGCGGGCAGGGTGATGGTGAATGTGGTTCCGGCACCCGAGCTTTCGACGCTGATGCGGCCCCGGTGGGCCTCGACGAGCGCCTTGGCGATGGCCAGGCCGATGCCGGAGCCACCGTGGTCGCGGTCGCGCGCGGTGTCCGTGCGGTAGAACCGTTCGAAGATGCGTGAGAGATGTTCGGCCGGTATGCCTTCGCCGGTGTCGGCAACGCTGAGTGTGACGGTGCCGTCGCGGCCGATGGCTTCGATCGAGACATGGCCGCCCGGCGGGGTGTGTCGCAGGGCGTTGTCGAGCAGGTTACCCAGCACCTGCCCCAGCCGGTGGGGATCTGCCCACAGCCGTGGCAGGTCCGACGCGACCCGGGCCTGCAACGTCACGCCCTTGGTGTCGAACCGGTCGCGCGCCGCGGTTACCGCGGCTTCCACCGCGCTCTGCACCGAGACCGCGACCGGGGTGAAGGTGGCTTTGCCCTCCTCGGCTTGTGCGAGCGCCGCGGCGTCGTCGGCGAATCGGACCAGCCGGCGGGTCTGTGCTCGCAGCATCGAAACCGTCTCGGGGTCGAGCGTTCTCACCCCGTCTTCGACGGCTTCGAAGTAGGCCTCCAAAACTGATATGGGAGTGCGTATTTCATGCGCCAGATCGCTGAACAGCTGCCGGCGGCCGGCGTCGACCGTCTCGAGTCGGCCGGCCATCTGATTGAAAGCCCGCGCGAGGGTGTCGAAGTCGTCACCCAGACGCGGGGGTGGCACGCGCGAGTCGTAGTGCCCGTCGGCCACGGCGGTCGCGGCGCGCGCGACGTCGGTGACGGACCGTTGCAGTCTGCGGCTGAAGTACCAGGTGACGACGAGGGCGGCGAGTACCGAGACGCACAAGGCCGCGCCGACCGAGATGAGTGTGGCGTAGACATAGGCCTCCTCGGCGTGCATCTGCTCAGCCGACGGGCCCGAGACGCCGGCGCGGTGCAAATGCTCACGGAACAGCGGCGGCCCGACGATCGCGGCCACGAGCCCGATCGTCGCTGCCCCGATGGCCAGCACCAATGCCTGCGCGAGCAACAGTCGCGCGCCGAGGCCGGGGCGCTGCCTGGGGCTCATTGCCCGGTTCCCATGCGGTACCCGACACCGCGGACCGTCGTCACGAACCGCGGTGCGCCCGGATCGTCGCCGAGCTTGCGGCGCAGGTGACCGATATGCACGTCGACGAGGTGTTCGTTGCCGACATAAGTGGGTTCCCAGACGGTTTCGAGGAGTTGGCGACGGCTGAGCACCACGCCGGGCCGGGCCGAGAGCGCGGCCAGTACATCGAACTCGGTGCGCGTCAACATGATCGGTTCGTCGTCGATGAACACCTGACGCCCCGCCACGTCGATGCGCAGCGGGCCGAAGACCCGGGCGTCGGCGGCTGGGGTCGCGGCGCGTGGCCGCCGCAGCATCGCGCGGATGCGCGCGACAAGCTCACGCGGGCTGAACGGCTTGGTCATGTAATCGTCGGCGCCCACCGACAGGCCCACGATGGTGTCCACCTCGGTATCGCGCGCGGTGAGCATCACCACATAGGCATCGGAGAACGTCCGCAGTTGGCGGCACGCTTCGACGCCGTCGACGCCGGGCAGCCCCAGATCCAGCACGACGACGTCAGGGTCGACCTCGCGGGCCAGCCGCACCGCGTCATGCCCGTTGTGGGCGACGCTGACCTCGAACTGCTCGCGCGTGAGGTAGCTCGCGATGACTCCGGCGAGTGGGACCTCGTCGTCGACAACGAGGGCGCGGTAGCCGCCCGGTATTCGATCCACTCCCTTATGGTGCATGAGGACCTAGGCTAATACCCTAGGGGGGTATAGTATGAATCGGACAACGAACATCGGACTCCAGAAGGGAACCGCATGAGCACCCAGACCGTCACCGTCACCGGCATGACCTGCGGGCATTGCGCAAGCTCGGTGCGTGAAGAGGTCGGCGCCATCCCCGGCGTCACCACGGTCGACGTCGATTTGGCCACCGGGCTCGTGACCATCGCGAGCGATGCCGAGCTGGACGAAGGCGCGATCGCCGAGGCCGTGGCCGAAGCCGGCTACCAGGTCGCGAGCTGAGCCACCCATGAACGCGCCCCAGAAGATCGCCGCGTTCGCCGCGGCCCTCGCGGTGGTATTCGCCGTTGCCCTCGGGCTCGGGGCGCTGTGGGGACCGGTCGACGCACCGGTGAGCGCACCGGCCGATCATTCCGAGCCGGTCGACGCCGAGCCCAAGGGCGCCTACACGCTCGAGCTCGCCCAGCCCCTGGTGCGGGCAGGCAAGCAGGTTCCGGTGCGGTTCCGCATCACCGACAGCTCGAACGCCGCAATCACCGACTACGTCGAGAGCCATGAAAAGCAACTGCACCTCATCGTGGTGCGCCGTGACCTGAGCGGGTATCAACACGTACACCCGACATTGGATGACACCGGTACCTGGAGCATCTCGTTGGACTTTCCCGAGGCCGGCGACTATCGCGTGTTCGCCGATTTCGTCCCGCAGGGCGGTGACGCCACGACAATCGGCGCCGATCTGCGAGTCGCCGGGGACTATCAGCCGCAGCCGCTGCCGCCGCCGGCCACCACGACGACGGTCGACGGCTATACCGTGGCCCTCGCCGGTTCGCCGACGACAGGCGAGTCGTCGGAGCTCACGCTGTCGGTCAGCCGCGACGGCAAGCCCGTGACCGACTTGCAACCGTACCTGGGGGCGTACGGTCATCTGGTTGCGCTGCGCGCCGCCGACCTCGACTACCTGCACGTGCATCCGATGGGTGACCCCACCGATCCGGCCACCCCTGCCGGTCCGGGCATCGGATTCCACACCAGTTTCCCGAGCGCCGGGGAGTACCGGCTCTATCTGGACTTCCAGCACCGCGACGTGGTGCGTACGGCCGAATTCACCGTATCCGTTCCGGCCGCCGGGCAGCAGGAGACTGAGCCCGACGGGCACGGCCACAGCCACTGAGAGGAGTCGCCATGACGGTCGAACTGCAGATCGGTGGGATGACGTGCGCCTCCTGCGCGGCACGCATCGAGCGCAAGCTCAACAAACTCGACGGCGTCACCGCGACCGTGAACTACGCGACCGAAAAGGCACACGTCGACGTCTCGGGCGAGGTGACGCCCGAGCAGCTGATCGAGGCCGTCGAAACCGCCGGCTACACCGCGCAGCTGCCCGCGCCGGAGATCACCGCCGAGCCCGAGAACACCGACGATCCCGGCGGCGCGTTGCGGGCATTGCGGACCCGGCTCATGGTGTCCGCGGTACTGACCGTGCCGGTGATCGCCATGGCGATGATTCCCGCGCTGCAGTTCACCAACTGGCAGTGGCTTTCACTGACGCTGGCCGCGCCGGTGGTGGTGTGGGGCGCCCTGCCTTTCCACCGTGCCGCATGGCTCAATCTGCGCCACGGCACCGCCACGATGGACACGCTGATCTCGATGGGCACCATCGCCGCGTTCGGCTGGTCGGTGTATGCGTTGTTCTGGGGCACTGCGGGCGTGGCGGGGATGACGCATCCGTTCTCCCTTGCCATCTCGCGCACCGACGGCACCGGCAACATCTACCTCGAGGTGGCCGCAGGCGTCACCACGTTCATCCTGGCCGGCCGGTACTTCGAAGCCCGGTCGAAGCGACGCGCGGGTGCTGCGCTGCGTGCGCTGCTCGAACTCGGCGCCAAAGACGTCGCGGTGCGCAGAAACGGTGCAGAACAACGTATTCCGATCGATCAACTGGCCGTGGGTGACGAGTTCGTGGTACGGCCCGGTGAGAAGATCGCGACCGACGGTGTGGTGGTCGACGGATCATCGGCCGTGGATGCGTCGATGCTCACCGGCGAATCCGTGCCCGTCGAAGTCGCTCCCGGTGATCAGGTCGTCGGGGCGACCGTCAACGTGGGCGGCCGACTTGTCGTGCGGGCCAACCGGATCGGATCCGACACCCAGCTCGCGCAGATGGCCCGCCTCGTGGAGGACGCACAGAACGGCAAGGCCCAGGCACAGCGCCTGGCCGACCGGATCTCGGGCGTATTCGTGCCGATCGTCATCGCGCTTGCGGTGGCCACGCTGGGCTTCTGGATCGGCACCGGGGGATCGGTCGCTGCGGCGTTCACCGCGGCGGTGGCGGTGCTGATCATCGCGTGCCCATGCGCACTAGGACTGGCCACGCCCACCGCACTACTTGTCGGCACGGGTCGTGGAGCACAGCTCGGGATCCTCATCAAGGGGCCCGAGGTGCTCGAATCGACTCGCCGGGTCGACACGATCGTGCTCGACAAGACGGGGACCGTCACCACCGGCACGATGACACTGCTCGACGTGATCGTGGACGACGAGGAACCAGGTGAGGTCATCCGGCTGGCCGGTGCCGTCGAGGACGCCTCCGAACATCCCATCGCCCGCGCGATCGCCAAGGGCGCCAAGGACAAGGTCGGCGAACTTCCGCCGGTCGAGGATTTCGCCAACGTCGAGGGCCTGGGTGTACAAGGGGTTGTCGACGGGCACGCCGTCGTCGTCGGTCGCGGCCGGCTGCTGGCCGACTGGGGACAGTCACTGGGCGCGAAGCTCACCGACGCGATGAACGAAGCCCAGGCGCAGGGGCGCACCGCTGTCGCCGTGGGATGGGACGGCAAGGCACGTGGCGTCCTGGTGGTCGCCGACGCGGTCAAACCGACGTCGGCGGAGGCGATCAGCCAACTGCGCGCACTCGGGCTCAAGCCGATCATGCTGACCGGAGACAACGAAGCGGCGGCCAACGCCATAGCCGAACAGGTTGGCATCGACGAGGTTTACGCCGAGGTGCTGCCCAAGGACAAGGTCGACGTGGTCAAGCGTCTACAGGCCGATGGCGACGTGGTCGCGATGGTCGGCGACGGCGTGAACGATGCCGCGGCATTGGCGCAGGCCGACCTCGGTCTGGCCATGGGAACCGGAACCGACGTCGCCATCGAGGCCAGCGATCTCACGCTCGTGCGTGGAGACCTGCGCGCAGCCCCCGACGCGATCCGGTTGTCGCGCAAGACGTTGGCAACCATCAAGGGAAACCTGTTCTGGGCCTTCGCATACAACGTCGCGGCGTTGCCGCTGGCCGCTGCCGGCCTGCTGAACCCGATGCTGGCCGGTGCTGCGATGGCGTTCTCGTCGGTGTTCGTTGTCAGCAACAGCCTGCGGTTGCGGCGGTTCAAATGACGTCGGCCCTGCGATGCGCGGTCGTGGCGGCGATGGCTTGCTTGGCTCTGGCCATCGCAGGGGAGTGGCAGGCCGCATCGCATGAACACGCCGTCCACCATCCGCACGCTGTCGCAGCGGCCATCGGCGATCATCTCGCAGTGGTCGTCGATCACCCGCACGCTGACGACAACAGTGGTTCACACGCACCGGAGACGTTCGCCAACGCAGTACTTCCGCGAGCGGCAACTGCTTTGTCCCTGCTCGTCCTCGTGGCCTTCGGTGTCGGTTGCACTCTGCTGTCGGGTTGCATCGCGGTAGGCCCGTCCCGAGGGCCGCCCGATCGCCAGGCGCCCACCCTCACCGGTCAAGCTCGACTCGTTCGGTTCTGTATCTCGCGCCGCTGATCGGCAGCGCCGGGCACGTGCCATGCGGCACGCCGCCCACCGCTGTCCAATCCAGCTTGCCGCGCACACCGTGGCTCGAGTGCAGAAACGACGACGCATGAACCATGTTCTGTTCGAAGACGACCGCACATCACATCCCGGCCTGCGCCGAAACCGCGGCCCCAACACCATGGTCGGACACACTCCGGCTCTGTGGATTTCCCGACCCTTCACCGGCGACGGCCGCGGCTTCTGGGCCAAGTTGGAGGGGTACAACCCGGGCGGTATGAAAGACCGCCCCGCCATGCACATGGTGGAACGCGCCCGCAGCCGAGGCGACTTGAACCCAGGTGCGAGGGTCGTTGAATCGACCAGCGGCACACTCGGACTCGGCCTGGCATTCGCCGGAACCGTCTACCACCATCCCGTGACGTTGGTGACCGATCCGGGTCTTGAGCCGATCATCGCGCGCATGCTGACGGCCTACGGCGCCGACATCGAAACGGTTACCAGGCCACATCCCACGGGTGGCTGGCAGCAGGCCCGCCGCGACCGGGTCGCCGAGCTGCTCTCGGCGTATCCGGGCTCCTGGTATCCCGATCAATACAACAATCCCGACAACGTCGACGCGTACCGTCCGCTCGCGCTCGAGCTCATCGCCCAACTCGGTCGCATCGACGTGTTGGTCTGCTCGGTGGGCACCGGCGGACATTCCGCCGGGGTGGCCCGGGTGCTGCGCGAAAACAACCCGCGGCTCAAGCTGATCGGTGTCGACGCGATCGGCTCGACGATCTTCGGCCAGCCGGCGGCCACGCGCATCATGCGCGGCCTCGGCTCGAGCATCTACCCGCGCAACGTCGACTATGCGGCGTTCGACGAGGTGCACTGGATCGCTCCGGCCGAGGCGGTGTGGGCGTGCCGCACCCTGGCGGCGACCTATTACGCGAGCGGCGGCTGGAGTGTCGGTGCGGTCGGCGTCGTCGCCGGGTGGGCCGCCCGTAACCATCCGGCCGGTACCACCATTGCCGCGGTCTTCCCGGACGGGCCGCAACGCTATTTCGACACCGTCTACAACGACGACTACTGCCGTGAACACGGACTGCTGGACGGTCCGCCGCCGCGGGAACCCGAGGTGATCGATCGGCCGGGTGATCGGGTGGTCGGCTCGTGGACCCGATGCACGACGGTCGTCGATCCTGTTGCGGTGCAGCGATGATCGGTGTGATCACCCAATTCCGCAGCTTCGACTTGCCCAGCCGGTTGCTGATGGTCAACCAGTTCGGCATCAATCTCGGCTTCTACATGCTGATGCCGTACCTGGCCGGGTATCTCGCCGGTCCGCTCGGGCTGGCCGCGTGGGCGGTGGGTCTCGTCCTCGGGGTCCGCAACTTCTCACAGCAAGGCATGTTCATCGTCGGCGGCACGCTGGCCGACCGGCTGGGGTACAAGCCGCTGATCGTTGCCGGCTGCCTACTGCGCACCGGTGGATTCGGCCTGCTCGTGGTGGCCGACACATTGCCGGCGATGCTGATCGCGTCAGCGGCAACTGGATTCGCCGGCGCGCTGTTCAATCCGGCAGTGCGGGCCTACCTCGCGGCCGACGCCGGCGAGCGCCGCCTGCAGGCATTCGCCACGTTCAATGTCTTCTATCAAGCCGGCATCCTGCTCGGCCCTTTGGTCGGAATGGCACTGCTGGCGTTCGATTTCCGGGTGACCGCCGGGGTGGCGGCCGGGGTTTTCGCGATACTGACGGCAGCGCAGCTGTTCGCGCTGCCGAGGCACCGGGCCGAGCCGGCGGTTCAGCGCGGTTCGGTGCTGCAGGACTGGCGCACCGTCGTGGCGAACCGGTCCTTCCTGCTGTTCGCCGTCGCGATGATCGGGTCCTACGTGCTGTCGTTCCAGGTGTACCTCGCGTTGCCATTGCAGGCCGCGGTGCTGTGGCCCGGCGCCGAATCGGGCCTTGTGGCAGCGCTTTTCGTGGTGTCGGGTCTGGTCGCGGTGGCAGGGCAGTTGCGGATCACGCGATGGTTCTCGGCCCGATGGGGACGTGGCCGCAGCCTTGTGGTCGGGTTGCTGCTTCTGGCGGTGGCATTCGTGCCCCTGGCGGTGGTGCCCGACGCGGGCCGGTTCGGTTCACCCCCAGCGGTGGCGGCGTTGATTCTCGCCGCCGTGCTGCTCGCGCTCGGATCCGCGGCGGTGTTCCCGTTCGAGATGGACACCGTGGTGGCGCTGTCGGGTGACCGCCTGATGGCCACGCACTACGGCTTCTACAACACGATTGTCGGCGTGGGCATACTGCTCGGCAACGTGGCGACCGGAACCGTCATCGGCGCCGCCCGCGGCGCCGGACTTGCCGAGTTGGTGTGGCTGGGCCTGTTCGGGGTCGGCGTGGCCTCGGCGTTGGCGTTGTGGGCGCTCGACCGTGGACGCCACCTCGACACTCCGCGCGTCGATGCGGCTATAGCTCACCGGTAGAAGGGAATTCGGCGATCAGGGATTGCTTGTCGATTTTCTCGCCGGCGAGCGTGGGCAGCGGCGTCGTGCGGATTTCCCACCGGGTGGGGATGGCGAAGGACGACAGCAGGCCGGTCAGGTGGTTGTGCAATACGTCGACGGTCGGCGGGGTGTCGCCGTCCCGGTAGACAACGACGGCCGCGAGTTCTTCCCCGAGGTCGGGATGGGTCAGCCCGATCGCCGCCGCCTCGATCACCGCGGGATGTGTGATCAGCGCGGCCTCGACGTGCGGGCAGGCGATGTTCTCGCCGCCCCGGATCACGACATCCTTGCGCCTGCCGTCGATGTAGAGATAGCCGTCGGCGTCGAGATGACCGAGATCGCCTGTCGACAGCCAACCTTCGGTGTCGATGATGTCCTCGGCTTTACCCACGTAGCCCCGCATGACGGTGGGGGAGCGGGCCAAGATCTCGCCCGTCCCGGTCTCGTCGGGTGCGTCGATCCGCAGTTCGACGACCGGGTAGGGCCGCCCGACCGTACCGGGCCGGTCGAGGAGGTCGCGACCGTCGGCGACCGTGAGGAAGCCGCCGGCTTCGGTCATGCCCCACGTGTTGCTCAGGCCCCGCCGGCGCAAATTGGGCAGCTTGGCCCGGATACGGTCCAGGAGTTCAGCCGACACCGGGGCGCCACCCAGCGGCCACGAGCGCAGGCTCGTCAGATCGTGGCGACCGAAGTCCGGGTGCTCCAGCAGGCGCACGGCCATGGTCGGCACCGCGCCCCAGATCTGGATCTTCTCGGCCTCGATCAGACCCAGAATCTGCCCCGCGTCGAAGCGGCCTTGAGCCAACACGATCCGGCCGCCGGTCAGAAAGTGCGTGATGAGGCTCGACAGTCCGCCGATGTGGAACATCGGTGTGGTGGCCAGGCTCACGACCTGCGGCGCGTCGGCTGGGATCAGGTCTGGAAAGCGGTTGGTGCGGCCCAGGATGTTCTGTTGGTTGCAGATCACCGAACGGCCGCTCAGTTCAACGGCTTTCGGCATGCCCGAGCTGCCGGAGGTGAAGAGAATGAGGGCAGGGTCGTCGGGATCGGGCTGGGGTCCGAGTTCCGGTTCGCGCTCCGCGGGATCGTCGATCGCCACCGCGAGCTCGCCCAGCGCGCTTGTCGGCGCCGAAAACTCGGAGCCGCTGTCGGTCAATACGTGTCGCGGCGCCAGCAGCGTGATGGCGTGTTCGATCTCGGCCGCGCCCCACCACCGGTTGCCGAGCACGGGTACCGCGCCGGTGAGCCACAACGCCCAAAGTGCGACAACCCATTCCGGGCTGTTGTAGCCGAACAGCAGGACACGGTCGCCGGGACGGATACCCAGGCTCCGCAGATGTTCGGTCGCCGGGCCGAGGGCCCGGCGAAACCCGCTGTAGGTGATTCGCCGGGCACCGTGTACCAGGAACGTGCGATCGCTGAAATGGGATGTGGCGCAGATCAGCTCGGCCGGTGACCCCGGTGCGCTGCGGTAGCGCAAGCCGGGATGTCCGGCGTAGCCGTCATTCTCGACGCCGGTGTCCCATGCAGACGGTGTCACTGGACCGGGATGGTCAATCCCTCGGAAGGCTGGACGATGACGAAACCGTTGCCGTGGAACGCCACCTGCAGTGCCTCGCCGGAGCCGCGCCCGATCAGTGCGCCCGCCTTGAAGCTCGTTTTCAACTGGGTCTGCAAATGCGACGACCATGCCACGACGGCGTTGGTGTCGGCGTACGTCGGCGCTTCGCCGGCATTGAGCACCACCGGTGGGCCGTCGGTGGTCAGCGCGACCCAGCCGCTGCCGCGCAATGTCGTGTTGAACAGACCGCCCGTTGCGATGCTGCCCCCCTTGACCCGCTCGATGTTCCAGTCGAGGCTCGACGAGAACGCGAGCACGTTCTTGCCGCTGATCGACAGGCCGGAGTTGGTCAAGTGCAGCAGATGTACGTAATTGGCTTGTTCGGCGAGGAACACATCGCCCTGCCCCTGGCAGCGCATGAGCGGAAGGCCTTCGCCGGTCAGGGCCTTCTTGAGGAACTTGCTTGCGCCACCGCCCTCGAACGCGAAGTCGACGTTGCCCTGATAGGCCACCATCGAACCTTGGCGGGCCATGAACGGCTCGCCGAGGCGAACCCGCAGCATCCGGTCGTTCTGGTTCGCGATTGCGGCCGACTCTTTTTCGCTGAACCGTCCGTCGATCAGATCGCCGGTGATGCCGGCGAATCCGTCGCCCTGCGCGGAGGCCGGCGCACCCTGTTGCTGGGTCTGGTGCTGAGGCTGCTCGGGTGCGGGCGCGCCGCCACCCGGCGGTGGGCCGCCCAGCGGGGCCCTTCCGACCTGGCCCTGGTGTGACACCTGGTCGGTCCAGGCCTGTCCGTCCCACCAGCGGTACTCGTAGCGGCCTTCGGGATCCGGCAGCCAGCTACCGGGGCGGGGACCGTTCACGGATTCACTCCTTGAGTTGATGTACGACGGGACCGGAAACGACACTAGGCCACGGGCGCCGGTGCGCACACCCTTCATCCGCGCCCGCGACGTGCCGAACGCTGGCATTCTGGTGGCATGGCAAAGGAAATCGACCCGATTCGCGCTCAGGGCGCGCTCGCGGTCTTCAAGCAGCACCCGGGCATGGTGCTGTTCGCCGCTTCGCCGGTGCTCGTCGCGCTGGGCGTGGTGTGGTGGGTGTTCGGTGCGGGCTGGGCGGGCCTGCTGCTGGTGGCCCTCATCCTGGCCGGCGGCGCAGCGCTGTTGATGAAGCGCGGCTGACACCGCACGTCATGGTGTTCGCTCATGGCGAACGGCGCCCTACCAGCGGTGTAACGGTGTAATCATGTAATCATGAAGCGCCAACATCATCGCCACGACGCGGGCGAAGCGGCAGAGTGGTTCGCCGGACGCCTGCCGGAGAAGTGGTTCGCCGGCGATCCCACCGTGATCGTCGACCGTGAAGAGATCACCGTCATCGGCCGCCTACCCGAGCCGGCCGAAGGCGAAAGCGAGGCCCGAGCCTCCGGGCGGGCCGCCCGATTCCGTGAAGAGACCCGCGGCGAACGGATGCACATCGCCGACGAAGCGCAGGACCGGTTCGGTCGCAAGGTTTCCTGGGGTGTCGAGGTTGGGACACCGCCCGAGCGAATCCTGTTCACCCACATCGCCGTTCCGGTGATGACACGGTTACGCCAGCCTGAACGGCAGGTGCTCGACACGTTGGTCGACGCCGGTGTGGCTCGGTCGCGCTCCGATGCACTGGCCTGGTCCGTGCGACTGGTCGGCGAACACACCGAAGAGTGGCTGGCCAAGCTGCGCGAAGCGATGAAGACCGTCGACGATCTGCGTGCCGAAGGACCAGAAGTCTAAAATCGCTCGACGCCGACGTAGACCGAACCGAGGGTCGAGGTCTGCGACAGCGGATCCACCGACGTGCCGTCGGCCAGCAAGTTACGGTTCACCCCGTAGGTCTGCGGTGTGCCGCCGCATGGATCGAAAACCCTTGAGCCCCAGCCATGGTCGATCACCACGACACCCCGGCGGGGCCGGTCGCTGATCGCCACGGCCAACTCCACCGCGCCGGTTGGGGAGAACACCCGCACGCGGTCGCCGCCCGCCACGCCGAGACTTTCGGCGTCGTCGGGATGGATCAGAACTTCGTTGCCCTTACCCGCCGGATGTAGTCCCGGCAGTTCGTTGAGCCAGGAGTTCATCGAGTGCCGATGGCGACGATTGCCGAGTAGATACGGGTAGTCCGCAGGCGCCGATGGCGGTGGCGTGGCGAGTAATTCTCGCGCACGAGCGACGAACTCGGCGGGTGCGGCGTGGATCTTCTTGTCCGGGGTTCGCAGCGCGGTGCGGAAGTGCCCGAATTCTCGCGGCCCGAGCACGAGGCCGTGCGGGTTGGCCCTCAGCTCGCGCCATTTCAACTTGTGGCCGTTGACTTTTCGCGATGTCGCGACAACGATCCGGTCGATCCACCCCGGCCCGAATTCGAGGCCCGGTCTGCCGGCCACCCGAGCCAGCCGTCGGCTGGCACCGATGAACGCGTTGAGTCCTTTCACACCGAACAACGGCCTGCGCATCGCCAACGCCAGATCGGTGAAAATCCGCCATTCCTCGCGGACTTCGTCAGGTGGTTCGACGACCTTGGCGCCGTATTGAACGTACGGTTCGTCGTGCATGCTGCTGGTGAATGCCAGCAGGTCATCGCGTTCGAGCCAGTGCGCGGCAGGCAGCAGCCAGTGCGCATGGCGGTGGCTTTCGCGCTGGACGAGGTCGATGGCCACCAGCAGCTCGAGTTGCTCGAGCGCCCTGTCGAGCCGGGCGCCGTCGGGTCCCGAGATCACCGGATTGCCGCAGTTGAGCACCATTGCGCGGATCTGCCCGTGGCCCGGAGTGGTGATCTCGTCGGGCAGTTCGGCGAGTGCGTGTGCGCCGGCGACCAGTTCGCGCCCGGCCACCCGGCTGCGGTGCGGCTTGCTTGCCGCCAGGCTTGCGAGCCGCAACGTGTCGACGTAGCCGTGCTCGAACCGGCGTCCGCCCGGCCGGTCCATCCGGCCCGTGATGACGTTGAGCACATGCCCCAACCACTCCGCGACGGTGCCCGCGGCGTGCAGCGATACGCCCGTGCGCGTCACCACCATCGCGCCCGGCGCCGCGGCGAACTCCCGGGCGACCCGCTCGATCACGTCGCGTGCGACATCGCAGCGCGCCCCGAGGCCGTCGAGGTCGGCCTCGCCCACCAGCGCGCGCAGCGAATCCACCCCCGTCGCCAACTCGTTGCAGTCCGCGCGGTGCTCAAGACCGCCGTCGAGGATGACTTTCACCATCGCCAGCAGCAGCGCCCAGTCTTGGCCCGGCCGCACCGCGAGGTGCAGATCCGCCTTGTCGGCCGTCTCGGTGCGGATGGGGTCGACCACGACGATGCGCGCGCCCCGCTGCTGTCGCGCGAGTGCGCGACGCCAGCCGCCCGGCACCGATTCCACCCAATTCCACGCGCTGACCGCGGGATTGGCGCCCACCAGCAAGAAGTAGTCGCAGTTGTCGATGTCGGACACCGGGACCATGAGCTGCGAGCCGTACATCGCATGAGCGACCACGTGCAAGGCGTTCTGGTCGACCGACCCGACCGCGTAACGATTGTGGGTGCCGATGGCGTCCAGCCAGCCGTTCATGAACACGAGATTCGACGCCGAGTACCCGGCCGGGTTGCCGTAGTACGCGCCGACCGCGTCCGGACCGCCGCGGGCGACGATCGCGTTCATCCGGTCGGCGATATCGCGCAGCGCCTCGTCCCAGTCGGCCTCGACGTAGCGGTCACCAACACGGCGCATCGGGCGCAGGATGCGCCTCGGATGTTCGACGACCTGCGCGGCGGTTCGGCCTTTGGCGCAGAAGTCGTGCCAACTGTGAGGGTTGAGTTTGTCGGCCGAGATCTTCCGTACCCGGTTGTTCTCGACCGTCACCTCCAGGCCGCACGACGCCAGGCAGTACCGGCAGAACGTGTGCACGGTCCGGGACGTCATTACACCGACACTACGGTTTGTAACGACCCATGGGTGCTAAATCTGCGTCATTTCCCAGTATCGGCCGTGCCGCTCCATCAGTTCCTCGTGGCTGCCGCGTTCGACGATCTTCCCGGCGACCATCACGAGGATCAGATCGGCGTCGCGGATCGTCGAAAGCCGGTGAGCGATGATGAAACTCGTCCGTTCCCGGCGCAGCTCGGTCATCGCGTGCTGGATCAACAGCTCGGTGCGGGTGTCGACCGAGCTGGTCGCCTCGTCGAGCACCAGCAGGCGGGGGCGGGCCAGGATCGCCCTGGCGATCGTGATCAGCTGCTTCTCGCCGGCGCTGATGCTGCCGCCGTCGTCGTCAACTCTCGTCTCGTACCCGTTGGGCAGGGTGTGGACGAACCGGTCCACGTACGCGGCCTTCGCGGCCTCGATGACCTCGTCCTCGGTGGCATCCGGCCGGCCGTAGGCGATGTTGTCGTAGATCGTGCCGCCGAACAGCCACGTGTCCTGCAGCACCATGCCGATCGAGGAACGCAGCGATTGACGGCTCACGGTGGAGATGTCGACGCCGTCGACCAGGATGCGCCCCGAGTCGACCTCGTAGAAGCGCATCAGCAGATTGACAAGGGTGGTCTTCCCGGCACCGGTGGGCCCGACGATCGCCACGGTGCTGCCCGGTGCGGCCACGAGCGACAGATCCTCGATCACCGGGGTGTCGGGCAGGTAACCGAAGCTGACCCGCTCGAACTCGACTCGTCCCGTGCGATTGTCGAGTTCGGCTGGACCGTCGGGGGTCTGCTCATCGGCGTCGAGCAGGTCGAAAACCCGTTCCGCACTGGCAATTCCGGATTGCAGCGTGTTGTACATCCCGGCGACCTGGGACAGTGGCTGGTTGAACTGGCGGACGTACTGGATGAACGCCTGGATGCTGCCAAGCGTGATCTGGCCGGTGGCCACCTGCAAGCCGCCCACGACAGCCACCGCGACATAACTCAGGTTGCCGATGAACATGGTGGCTGGGCCCACCAAACCGGAGAAGAACTGAGCCCCGAAACTGGACTGGTAGACCTCGTCGTTGAGCTCGGCGAAACGCTTCTGCGCGGCCGCGCGGTGGCCGAACGTCTTGACGATCGTGAAGCCGCTGTAGGTTTCCTCGACGTGGGCCGCGAGCCGACCGGTGTTACGCCACTGCGCCACGAAAAGCCGTTGCGACCGGCGGGTGATCCACCGAGTCACCCACAGCGACAGCGGGACGGTGACCACGGCCAGCAGTGCCAGCAGCGGGGAGATCGTCAACATCATCACCAAGACCGCGAACACCGTCAGCACCGCGGTCAGCAGCTGGCTGATCGTCATCGACACCGAGGTCTGGATGTTGTCGACGTCGTTGGTGACGCGGCTGAGCACCTCGCCGCGCTGGCGGGAATCGAAGTACGACAACGGTAGTCGGTGGACCTTGTCCTCGACCTCCGCACGCAGGGCCACCATGGTGCGTTGGACGGTGATGTTGAGCAGGCGCGCCTGCAACCACACCAGCAGTGCGGCAAGCAGATACAGACCGAGCGCCAGGGCCAGGGTCCGGGCCACCGCACCGAAGTCCACGCCCTGTCCCGGCACCACGTTCATGCCGGACAGCAGGTCGGCGAATGTGGAATCCCCACGCGCCCTGGCGGCTTCGATCGCCTGCTCTTTGGTCAGGCCCGCGGGCAGTTCACGCCCGATGACGCCGTTGAACAGCAGATCGGTGGCATGTCCCAGGATTCTCGGGCCGATGACGCCGATCGCGATACCGGCAACTCCCAGCAGGATCACCGTGATCGCCAGCGCGCGTTGCGGCAGCAGTCGTTTGACGAGTCGTAGAGCCGAACCCGTGAAATCACGGGTGCGTTCGGGCGGGGCCTGCGGCAGGGCGCCGCGCCGCAGCATCGGGCCCGTCATCGGTGGTCTCCGGCGACGATCGCCTGCGATTCGGCGAACTCGGCGTAGGTGGGGCAGTCGGCCAGCATGGTGTCGTGGGATCCGATGCCCACTACGCGCCCGTCCTCCATGACGATCACCTGGTCGGCCTCGATGACGGTCGAGATTCGCTGCGACACGATGACCTTGGTCGCATCGGCCGACACGTCGCGCAGCGCCGCCCGTACCCGCGCGTCGGTGTGGACGTCGAGCGCGGAGAACGCATCGTCGAACAGGTAGATCGCGGGCCTGCGGATCACGGCCCGCGCGATGGCGAGTCGTTGCCGCTGGCCTCCCGAGAAGTTGTTGCCGCCCTGAGCCACCGGCATGTCCAGGCCGAGGGCGTGGGCACGGACGAAATCGTCGGCCGCGGCGACGCGCAACGCCTCCCACATCTCATCCTCGGTCGCGTCCGCTTTCCCGTACCGCAGGTTCTCGGCGACCGTGCCCGAGAACAGGTATCCGCGCTGGGGTACCAGGCCTATCGCCGACCACAACTGGTCGATGTCGAGATCTCGCACGTCGGTCTCGTCCACCCGGACAGTTCCGCTCGTGACGTCGTATTGCCGGCAGATCAGCGCGAGCAGCGTCGACTTGCCGGAACCCGTCGAGCCGACGACGGCGGTCGTGGTGCCGCGGGGTGCGGTGAACGAAACGTCCTGCAGTACCGGCCGATCGGCGCCGGGATAGCTGAAGGTCGCGCCGTCGAGGCTGATGTCACCCGCGACGACCGGCAGGCGTACCGGTTGCGGCGGGCTCGCGATCTCGGCCCGCGTCGACAGCACCTGCGTGATGCGGTCCGCACAGACCGAGGCGCGGGGGAACATCACCAACATGAAGGTCGCCATGAGCACGGCCATGAGGATCTGCATGAAGTAGGCCAGGAACGCGATCAGCGAACCGACCTGCATGTGACCGGTATCGATGCGTAACCCGCCGAACCAGATCAGCGCGACGCTCGAGATGTTGATCACGAGCGTGGTGACCGGCAGCATGAGCGCCTGCCAGCGGCCGGCATCGAGTGCGGTGTCCGACAGCGCCTGGTTGGCTTCGGCGAACCGATGCCGTTCCAGTGGTTCGCGGGCGAACGCCCGGATCACCCGAATGCCCGACAGCTGATCGCGCATGACGCGGTTGATGCCGTCGATGAGGCGCTGCATGCGACGGAAGATCGGCATCAGGTGGCGGATGATCCAGTAGTTGGCCAGCGCCAGCACGGGCACACTGACCAGCAGCAGCCAGGACAGTCCAGCGTCCTGGTGCAAGGCCATGAAGATCCCGCCGATCGACATGATCGGAGCGGTGATCAGCATCGTGCAGGTCAACTGCAGTAACTGCTGAACCTGCGCGACGTCGTTCGTGGTGCGGGTCAGCAGCGACGGCGCGCCGAACCGCGCGGTCTCGGCCGCCGAGAACGTCGTGACGTGGTTGAAGATTGCCGACCGCAGGTCGCGTCCGAAGCTCATCGCGGCCCGCGATCCGAAATAGACCGCGCCAACGGCGCACACCACCTGCAGCGCGGTGACGGCCAGCATCACCCCACCGAGTTCGACGATCCGGTCGGTGTCACCTATGGCCACACCGTCGTCGATGATCGCGGCGTTGACCGTCGGCAGGTACAGCGAGGCCAGGGTGCTGATCACCTGCAGCGTGGCAACAACGGCCAACAGCCGCCGGTACGGCCGCACGTACTGTCGCAGCAGCGCCCAGAGCATCCCGCTACTGTCGCACACCCGGCTGTGTCGGCTCATGTTCGGCCGCTGACGTGTCGAAAGGGTTGAAAGTCCAGGTCAGTCGGCATGTCGGTGGTTGGGCCGTCACGCTGCCGCTACAGTGCATGGCGTGACTGTCAGCACGGCCGCTAGCGCACGAACGCGCGGCGCCAAAACCTTGGCGGTGTTGGCCACCGCAATGGTTCCGGTGTTCGCTGCGTGCTCCACGGACGAGCCCGCTTCCCCGGAGGTACCGCAGACCGGAGCCCCGGCCGCGGCCGACGCCAAGCATGGCCCGTTCTTCCCACAGTGCGGCGGTGTGACCGATCAGACCGTGTCCGAGCTGACCCAGGTTCAGGGGCTCGTCAACACCGCGACCAACTCGTCGGGCTGCCAGTGGCTGCAGGGCGGCAGCATCTTGGGCCCGCACTTCTCGTTCACGTGGTTCCGGGGCAGCCCGATCGGACGCGAACGCAAGACCGAGGAACTGTCGCGCACCAGCGTCGAAGACATCAACATCGAAGGGCACAGCGGTTTCATCGCAACCGGGGAAGACCCGTTGGGAAGGCCGGGGGACGTCAACCTGTGTGAGATCGGCATCCAGTTCGACGACGACTTCATCGAGTGGTCGGTCAGCTTCAACCAGAAGCCGTATCCCGATCCGTGCGAGGTGGCCAAGGAGCTCACCCGTCAGTCGATTGTGAATTCGAAATGAGCTCGCAGAAGAGGATCGGCCGGGGGATCGCGACCGTCGCCGCGGCGCTGGCGGTGTTTGCCGGGTTGACCGGGTGCACGCGCACGGTCGAGGGCACCGCGGCCAGAGAAGGCACCGGCGGCGGCCCGAGCAACAACAATTCCGAGAAGCAGTACCCGAACCTGCTCAAAGAGTGCGACGTGCTGACCGACGACATCCTGGCCGAGACGGTCGGAGCCGACCCGCTCGACATCCAGAGCACGTTCGTCGGCGCGGTGTGCCGTTGGCAGGCGGCCAATCCCGCTGGCCTCGTCGACATCACCCGGTTCTGGTACGAGCAGGGCAGCCTCGACAACGAGCGGCAGACTGCGCAGCAGCTGCAGTATCAGATCGAGGACCGCCGCGTGCAGGGCGTCGAGTCGATCGTCATGAAGCCCAACGGCCTCAACGGGGCGTGCGGTGTGGCCAGCGATGCCGCCGGTGTCGTCGGCTGGTGGGTCAATCCGCAGGCTCCGGGCATCGACGCGTGCTCGATGGCGATCAAGCTGATGGAGCTGACGCTCGCCACCAACGCTTAGCGCCTATCGGGGCACGTGGAATGTGAGCAGCTCGGCACCACCCAGCGCGAGTTCATCCCACGCCCCGGCAGGGCGTAGCACGGCAATCGCCGACGTCGGGAACTTCAGCGAAATGTCCTCCGCCGCAGCCGTGTTCGTCCCATCGGACAAGCCGAGCGCCACCGCCGACATCGCCGGCTCATGGCCGATCACCAACACCGTGGCCGGCTCGGTGCCGAAACGTGATCGCACGCCGTTGATCTCGCCGATGACCGTGCCGGGAGTGGCGTCGTAGAGGCGTTCGACGTACTCCACCGGTGCATCGATTCCCGTGCGGGCCAGCGTCTGGCGGGTCCTGGTCGCGGTCGAGCACAGCACCGCATCAATCTGTGGCACGTTGGCGCGTATCCAGTCACCGGCCAGTGCACCTTCCCGGATTCCCCGCGGAGCCAGCGGACGGTCGTGGTCGGCAACGCCGTCGGGATAGTCCGATTTGGCGTGGCGCAGGAGCAGCAGGGTCTTTGCTTGGGTCGCCATTCTTCTCAGGTTAGGCCATGCCGACGCACGTCCCAGGACTTGTCGGAGCCCGGATCTAGACTCGCCTTGCCTGATAGAACGCACGGAGAGGACGGGCCGCGATGCGATTTCTGCACACCGCCGACTGGCAGCTCGGCATGACCCGTCACTTCCTCAACGGTGAGGCGCAGCCCCGGTATTCGGCCGCGCGCCGGGATGCAGTCGCGGGCTTGGGTGAGCTGGCCCGTCGGACCGACGCGGAGTTCGTGGTGGTGGCCGGTGACGTCTTCGAGCACAACCAGTTGGCGCCGCGCGAGGTCAGCCAATCGCTTGAGGCGATGCGGTCCATCGGGGTCCCGGTCTACCTCCTGCCCGGCAATCACGACCCACTCGATGCGTCGTCGGTCTACACCAGTGCGCTGTTCCTTGCCGAATGCCCGGACAATGTCGTCGTCCTCGATCGGGCCGGCGTCCACGATGTCCGGCCCGGCCTGCAGATCGTCGCCGCGCCGTGGCGCTCCAAGTCGCCGACCACCGACCTGGTCGCCGACGTCCTGGCCGACCTGCCCGCCGATGGGGTCACGCGCGTGCTGGTCGGCCACGGCGGCGTCGACATATTCGACCCCGACAAGGACAAGCCGTCGTTGATCCGGCTTGAGCCGGTGGAAGCCGCCCTGGCACGTGGCGCGGTGCACTATGTGGCCTTGGGAGACAAGCACTCTCGCATGAAGGTCGGCAGCAGTGGCCGGGTCTGGTACTCCGGTTCACCCGAGGTGACCAACTACGACGACATCGAGTCCGATCCAGGCCATGTGCTCGTCGTCGACATCGATGAATCGGATCCGCGTCGTGAGGTCCGCGTCAGCTCCGAACGGGTCGGTCGCTGGCGGTTCGTGACGCTGCGCCGCTCGGTCGACACCGACCGCGACGTGGCCGATCTCGACATCAATCTCGACCTGCTGGACGACAAGGAACGCACGGTGGTGCGGCTCGCGCTGACGGGTTCGCTGACCGTCACCGACAAAGCCGCCTTGGACGCATGCCTCGACAAGTACGCCCGGTTGTTCGCGGCGCTCACCATGTGGGAACGCCACACCGAGATCGCCGTCCTGCCTGCTGACGGCGAGTTCGATGATCTCGGTATCGGCGGGTTCGCCGCGGCGGCGGTGGATGAGCTGGTGGCCACGGCGCGTTCGGACGCCGACAGCGCCGAGGACGCGCGCGCGGCCCTTGGCTTGTTGTTGCGGTTGGTGGAAAGGGGTAGTGCGGCATGAAATTGCACCGGCTCGTTCTGACCAACTACCGCGGTGTCACGCACCGTGAGATCGAGTTTCCCGATCACGGCGTGGTGGTGGTCAGCGGTGCCAACGAGATCGGTAAGTCGTCGATGATCGAGGCGCTCGACCTGTTACTCGAGGCGAAGGACCGCTCGACCAAGAAGGACGTCAAGCAGGTCAAGCCGACGCATGCCGATGTCGGTGCCGAGGTGACCGCGGAAATCTCCACGGGGCCTTACCGTTTCGTGTACCGGAAACGGTTCCACAAGCGCGCCGAGACGCAGCTCACGGTGCTGGCTCCGGCGCGTGAACAGCTCAGCGGTGACGAGGCGCACGAGCGCGTGCTGGCGATGCTCGCCGAAACCGTCGACACCGACCTGTGGCAGGCGCAGCGGGTGCTGCAGGCGTCGTCGACGGCACCGGTCGATTTGTCTGGTTCGGATGCGCTGGCCCGCGCGTTGGATGTCGCGGCGGGCGAGGCCGTGACGTTGTCCGGTGACGAACCGCTGCTGGTCGAACGCATCGAGGCCGAGTATGCGCGGTACTTCACCGCGACCGGCAGGCCGACTGGAGAGTGGGCAGCCGCGGTCAAACGACTGCAAGCGGCCGATGCCGAGGTGGCGCGCTGCGCGGCCGCGGTGGCCGAGGTCGACGACGCGGTGCGCCGGCATCAGGAACTGAGCATCGAGGTCGCCGGCTTGGCGAAGGAGCGCGAGCAGGCGGTGGTGCGGTTGACGGCCGCGCGCACGGCAGCCGACGCTGTCGCCGCGATGGTCCAGCGCCTCAAAGAGGCCAAGGTCGTCGCGGACGCAGCCCAGGTGGCCCACACCGCCTCGGTGGCCGCGCTGACCGAGCGGCGGCGGTTACGCGCTGACATCGATGAGCGCACGGCGGCGATCACCGCATTGGAGGCCGAACTCGTCACGGCCGGCTCCGACGCCGAGACCGCGTATGAGGTTCACGAGGCAGCCGAAACCGCGGTTGAGGAGGCGCAGGCCGCGGTGCACGCCCATGCGGACCGGGTGGATGCGGCTCGCGCGGCCGTGCAACGGCTTTCCGACCGCGATGAGGCCGATCGGCTTGCGGCCCGCCTGGCCAAAATCGACGCCGCGGCAAGCGATTTCGCCCGGGTCGAGAACGAACTCGCTCACATCGTGATCGACGACGCGGCGATGCGGACCATCGAGGCGGCCGCCGCCGCGGTCGATCGGGCGGCCGGTCAGGCCGAACTCGCCTCGGCGCACATCGAACTCGTCGCCGAGGCCGATCTCGATGTCCGGGTGGGCGACGCCGACGTGGCCCTGCAGGCCGGGGTGGCGTGGTCGGTGGCCACCACGGCCCACACCGAGGTCGATGTGCCGGGCGTGCTGACCGTACGGGTGCGGCCCGGCACACCGGCAGCCGAGACCCGGGCCAAGCTCGACAAGGCCCAGGATGTACTCGCCGCCGCGCTGGCAGCTGTTGGCGCCGAAAGTGCGGCGGGCGCCCGCGAACTCGACGTGCGACGGCGGGAGCTGATCGGCAGCCGGGACCGGTTGCGTGCCACGCTGGACGCGTTGACGGGCGATGACGAGGTCGCTTCCCTGCGGTCACGGCTGGCCGTGTTGCGTGCGGATCAGCCCGCTGAGGCCGCGTTGTTCGAAGTGGACGGCCCGGCCGACATCGCCTCGGCGCGAACAGAACTCGATGCCGCCGTGGCGGCGCACCGCCAAGCCGTCACAGACTGCGAGACCAGCCGCAAGGTTGTCACCGCCGCAGCCCGGCGATTGACCGAGAAGAACACTCGGCTCAGTGTGCTGCGCGAGAAGCTGACCGCGGCGCAGGCCGAGTTGACGGTTTGCACTGGCCGCCTTGACGTGCAGCGAGCGACGACCTCCGACGATGACCTGGCCCTCAAGGCTCAGGCCGACGACGAGCACGCCAAAGCTGCCGCGGGCCGGGTTGCCGAGCTGCGCGACGAATTGTCGCGCACGGCACCGGATGCGGTGACCGCTGAGCTCGATGACGCCACGCGCAGCGTCGAGGTGCTGAAGATTCGCCACGAGGCGGCGGTCGAGGGGCTGCGGGACGTCACGGCACAATTGAAGGTGTACGGCACCCAGGGACGCAAGGGGCTTCTCGACGCTGCCGAAACCGAACGCGAGCACGCGAAGTCCGAGTATCTGCAGGCGCATCGCCGGGCCCGCGCGGCTGAGCTGTTGCGGTCGGTGATGGCGCGGCACCGCGATGCCACCCGCCAGCGCTATGCCGATCCGTTTCGCCTCGAGGTGCAACGTCTGGGCCGCCTGGTGTTCGGCGAGGACTTCGAGGTCGACGTCGACAGCGATCTGCGGATCTGCACGCGCACGGTGTCCGGGCGCACCGTGCCCTATGAGTCACTGTCGGGCGGCGCCAAAGAACAGCTGGCGATCGTTGCCCGCCTGGCCGGTGCGTCGCTGGTCGCCAAGGAGGACAGCGTGCCCGTCATCATCGACGACGCGCTCGGTTTCACCGATGCGGACCGGCTGACCAAGATGGGCGCGGTGTTCGACGCGGTGGGTGGTGACGGCCAGGTGATCGTGTTGACCTGCAGCCCTGAGCGTTACGCGAGTGTCGGCGGTGCCCACCACATCGAGCTGATCGCCTAGGCCTCTTGCCGGAGCGGGGCACGCGATGTTTTGTAGTGCCTGCCGCGGGTACTCCACCGAAGTCCTTTGACAGACGTTGGAGGCTGCCATGGAAAGCCGCGCAAAAATCCTCGGCCACGCCATTCATCCCATGTTGATTCCGTTCCCGCTGGGCCTGTTGGCGACGGCGGTGGTGTTCGACATCATCTATCTGATCACCGACCGGCCGGCGTTCAGCGTGGCCGCTGCATTTGCCATCGCGGCCGGGATCATCGGTGGTGCGCTGGCCGCGCCGTTCGGTTGGGTCGACTGGTTCAAGATCCCGTCCGACACCCGGGCCAAGCGCGTCGGGTTGGTCCACGGCCTGGGCAACGGTCTGGTGCTCGTGCTCTTCGCGGTCGGCTGGCTGCTGCGCGCCAGCGCCGAGGGATGGGAGCCGAACAACTGGGCCTTGGCGTGCGGATTCGTCGCAGTGGTGCTCGCCGTGGGCACCGCCTGGCTCGGTGGTGAGCTCGTCGAGCGGCTGGGCATCGGCGTGGACGAGGGTGCGAACACCGATGCACCCAGCTCATTGAGTCACAAGCACGTCACCAGCTAGGGGTTGGGCTGCTGAGAGGCCCGTCAAGCCCAGGTGATCGCGAAGGGTGTCACCGGTGTACTCGGTGCGGAACAGGCCCCGCCGCTGCAGCTCGGGCACCACGTAGTCGACGAAATCGTTGAAGGTGCCCGGGGTTTGGGCCGCGGACACCATGAACCCGTCGGCCTCGCCCGCCCGGAATGACTCCTCGATCTGGTCGGCCACCTGCTCAGCGGTACCGACGAACTGGGGTAGCAGTACGCCTTGGGCATACCACTTTCCGACGTCACGCAAAGTCAGGTTGTCACGGTTGGCCACCCGGCGGGCGGTGTCGAACAGCCCCTGCGTACCCGTCACCTTGACGTCCTCGACCGGTGCATCGAGATCGTATCGGGAGAAGTCGTGGTCGGTGTGCACGCTCAGGGTGATCAGCCCAGAGATCGGATCCGCCAGTTTGTTGTGGAACGCCTGTTTCTCGCGGGCGATCGACTCGGTCTCACCGATGAAGGGGATGAACGCCGGGAAGATCAGCACGCCGTCCGGATTGCGGCCGAAGTTCGTTGCGCGGGATTTGATGTCGTCGTAATAGGCCCGCCGGCCCTCCGGTGTCGGGTCGATCTCGAATATCGCCTCGGCCCAACGGGCCGCGAAGTCGCGGCCGGTGCTCGACGACCCGGCCTGGATGAGGACCGGCCTGCCCTGCGGCGAATGCGGCACGTTGAGCGGGCCCCGGGTACGGAAATACTGACCGTCGTGGTCAACCTGCCGTACCCGTGACGGGTCGGCGAACACCCCGTCGGCCTTGTCGAGAACCAACGCGTCGGGGTCCCAGCTGGACCACAGCTCCAACGCGGTGCGGACGAATTCTTCGGCCCGCTCGTAGCGGAACTCGTGGTCGAGGTGCTCATCGTGCCCGAAGTTCTGCGCCTCGCCCTGCGTCAGCGAGGTCACGATGTTCCACGCCACCCGGCCTCGCGTGATGTGGTCGAGGCTCGCGAAGATGCGGGCCAGCTCATACGGGTGAAAATAGGTGGCGGACTTGGTGATCGCCACACCGAGCTTTGACGTCACGGCGCCGATGCTGGCCGCGACGATCGACGGGTCGAGCGTCGCGGTGGCCTGGGTGCCGCGGCGCAGCGGTTCGCTGATGTCATCACCGAACCGGACCGGAGCGGCCAGCAGATCTGCGAAGAATACGAAGTCGAATTTCCCGCGTTCGAGGATCCGCCCGATGCGGTGGTAGTACTCGGGCGTGGTGAACGCGGTGTCACTGCCCGGATGGCGCCACGCGGCATGGCTGTGAGTGACCTGCGAGGCGATCTGGAACCCGCCGAGGTGCAGTTGCCGTGTCAAAGTCGTTCCCTTTCTTGTGATTTGTGCACCTCCAGCGGCGCTGACCGCCGCCGGAGGTGCACAAATCGCTGGGTTGTGATCAGAAGTAGGCGTTGGCGGGTACGGGTGTGCCGTGCAGCAGGTTCTGCCCGATCACGCGGGCCTTGTAGGCAACGGGGTTGTGCAGGGTGATGGTGCGGATGTTGCGCCAATGGCGGTCGAGGTTGCGCTGCCGGCTGGCCGCGCTGGCGCCGCCGAGTTCGAGTAGCCGCGTGGCGGCCTCTGGTGCGACGTCGTCGAGGTGGACCTTGACCTTGGCCACCTTGAGTTGCGCTTCCGCCGCGAGCTGAGCGTCGGGCACGCCGTTGACCGCCGAGTCCGTCGCCGCACCGATCGCCGCGGCCGCGTCGAGCACGGCCGCGCGGGCCACATAGGCAGTGCTGGCCAGCACGCCGAGCTGGCGTTGCAGCAGCGGATCCTCGGTGGGCTTCTCGGCAATTGCGTGGTTGAAGTTGCGGTCCCGTGAGCGCAGCAGGGCCACGCCGTCGTCGACGACATTGGCCAGGATGCCCGCGACCACGGCATGGATGAACAGCTGCAGCGACGCGTACTGGACGGTCGGTGTCGGCTCGGCGTCGTAGGGCGTGTCCACCAGCACCTCGTCGGCCGCGACCGCGACGTCGGTGAACGTCGTGGTGCCGGTTCCGGTCCGGCGTTGCCCGAAGCCATCCCAGTCGTCGACGAGCCGTACGCCGTCGCGGTCGGTCGGCACGATGACGCTGGCCACCGAGTCGTGGTCGGTGGTCGCTGCCACGGTCAGATAGTCCGAGAACAGGGTTCCGGTGCTGTAGTACTTCTCGCCCGTGAGCCGGAAGCCTCCCGTGGAATCGGGCAGCAAGCGGGTGTTGAACACAAGGCTGCCGACGGCCAAGGTGCCCTTCTCGCTGAAGGCATTGCCGAAGATCTTGCCTTCGGAAACTTTGCGCAGCCAGTGGGCCGAGATCGCGTCATCGGCGGTGCGCAGGCGCTCTTCGGTGAACCAGAAGTGGGTCCGGAAGATATGGGCGACGATGGGGTCGGCCTTGGCAACGTCGATCACGGCGGAGAACAGCTGTGGCACGGTAAATCCAGCGCCGCCAAGGGATTCCGGCAGACGCAGGGCACCGAAACCGGCCCGCTTGAGCGCATTGACCTGGTCGAAGGGATTCTCGTCGTTGAGGTCTCGGTCCTTTGCTCCCGCGGCGATCTTGGCGAGCAGTTCTGACCACTCCGGGGTGCCGGGCAGGATTCGGGTCACGTTCTCAACGGTCGTCATAGCAACGTTGTATCGACCCCGGGTACGCCGAGCACTGCTTTGGATCAGCTCGAACGAAAGGCACTCGCCCGAGGTTGCCCCGCGCGGGCAGAATGGAGCGCGATGACGATGAACGCCAAGCGCAGGCGAAAGCACGACAAACTCGCCGCGCTACCGGGGGTGCGGGCGGTACGCCGACCGGTTTCGCCGGGATCCGACGAGCAGTTCGACCTGTACTACGTCCGCACCGGCCGCAAGTCCGCGCGCCCGGTGGTCATCATTCCCGGTGGTCCCGGCGTCGCGTCCATTCAGCAGTACCGGGGGCTGCGGCGCCGCGCCGCGACCGCCGGGTTCGACGTGATCATGGTCGAGCACCGCGGGATCGGGATGTCGCGGCACACCGATTCCGGGGCCGACCTGCCGCCCGCGGCCATCACGGTCGACCAGGTCGTCGATGACGTCGCCGCGGTGCTCGAGGATGCCGGGGTGCGGACGGCGGTTGTCTACGGCACCTCGTATGGCACCTACATCGCCGCCGGCTTCGGCGTGCGTCATCGTGAGCGGGTTTCGGCGATGGTGCTGGACTCACCGTTGCTGTCCACCGACGACATCGAGGAGATGCGCACTGCCATCCGCGATCTGCTGTGGGACGGATGTGATCCACAGACCGCGAGGATGGCGCCCAAGGTTCGCCGACTTGTTGCCGATGGCGTGTTCAAGTCCTCGGGTGGTCAGCTCGCTGGACTGTTGTACGGCTACGGCGGTGCGCGGCTGCTCGACCGCCAGCTCGATCTGCTGCTGCGTGGGCACACACTGGTGTGGTCGGCGCTGCGCCGGTTGGGCCGGTTGTCGACGCGGAAAGCCCCGTACCGCAACGAGGCTGATCTCGTCGGACGGATCGCGTTCCGCGAGTTGAACTATGCCGGTGTTCCGGACGGCCTGCCGCTCGACCCCGCGATCGAACTCGGTGAGATGGCAAGCGGCACAAAGTTCTACGAACCGTTCGACACCGAGCCCTACGATCTGGTGGCCGAAATGCCGAGGTTCGACTGGCCAACGGTGATCGTGTCCGGCGGCCGCGACCTCACGACCCCGCCCGCGGTCGCAGAACGGATCACGTCGCTGATCCCCGGCGCCGTGCTGGTGCGCTTGCCGTCCGCCGCGCACAGCATCCTCGATACACGCGAACGTGCGGCCTTCGCAGTCATGCGCGCGGTGTACGACGATGCCGTCGAACAGCTTCCGGCCACGGCCCCCGAATTGGATGCTCTCCCGAGCCGCACCCCCGTGCGGCTGCTCGTGTCCGCGATCTCGGCGGCGACCACGCTCGAATCGATGCTGCCCGTCCGGCGGGCCGCTACTTCATGAACCCGATCTTGGTGTAATCGAGGTCGCCGATGCCGGCCGGCCCGTAGTTGGCCAGGTTGCTGCGCACCGCGAGGTTGCCCGGCGACTGGAACAGCGGGAGGCTGAAACCCTCGGCCCAGATCAGCTTGTCCAGCTCGTTGGCCAGCGTTCGGGCTCTCGCCGCATCGAGTTCGTTGAATGTCTCCTCGACCTTGGCGTCGATCTCCGGGCTGCTGATCTTGCCGAAGTTGCTCTCCGCGTCCGTGGTGTAGATCTGGTTGAGGCAGCACAGGGAGAACGCGTCGCCGACCCAGGAGAACTGGGCGATGTCGAAGTTCCCGGGAATGATCCAGTCGGTGAAAAACCCCGCGCCCGGCTTGGCCTCGATCTCGAGCTTGACGCCGATCTGGGCGAGTCCGTTCTGAGCGACCTGGGCGATCTGGCGGGTGCTCAGCGAGTCGTAGAGCACATCGCGGATCACGAGCTGCTTGCCGTCCTTCTCCCGGAACTGGCCGTTGAGTTTCCAGCCGAGCGCGTCGAGTTCGGCTTTGGCCTTCTCCGGATCGAACGCCACAACCTCGCTGTTGTCCTGATAGCCCTCTTGTCCGGCGACGAAGATGTGGTTGTTGAGCGTCGTCGGAGTGTCGACCAGCCCGCGCTGGCTGATATTGGCGATGGCCTGGCGGTCGATACCCTTGGCGACCGCGAGCCGCAGTGCCTTGTCCGCCAGGATCGACCCGGGCGCGCCGTTGAAGGTGAAGTGGTACCAGCTGGGTGACGGGGCACGTCTGATCGAGATGCCCGGGGTGTTGCGGGCGATGGTCAACTCATCGAGGGAGGCCACGCCCGTCGCGTCAAGTGCGTTGTTCTGCAGTGCGGGGACTCTGGCCGCGTCGTCGAGCACCGAGTACGTGATGCTGTCCAACAGCGGCGGGTTGCCCCACCACTTGGGATTGCGTGTCAACGTGATTCGCTGTGCGCCCCGGTCGAGATTGGACACCATGAAGGGGCCGGCCGACGGGCCGGGGCCGTTCAGCTGACCCTTGTTGAACACCTCGGGGTTGGCGGTGCTGCTCTTGGGCAACAGCATGGCATTGCCCGCGAACATGCCTCTCCACTCCGAGTACGGCTGGGCGAACGTCATGATCGCCTGCCGGTCGTCCACTCCGCGGGTGACCGACGCGACCCGATCGGCGCCGTTGGGCACCGCGATGGTGAATGCCTTGTCTTTTCCGCTCGTGGCGTGGATCTGCGAGGCGATGTCCTCCCACGTGATTGGGGTGCCGTCCGTCCACACCGCCTTGGGATTGATCGTGTACGTGACGATCTGCGGGTTGGTGCTGGTCAACTCGATGCTGGTGAAGTAGTCGTTGTTGACCGTCGTCGAGCCGTCCGGGCCGACGCGGAAGGCACGGGGGAGCGTCACGCGCATGAGCGCCCCGAGAGTGCCTTCGTTGCCGTCGATGTGCAGGGTGTTGAAGTTGGGCGGAAAGGCGGGAAGTGCCAGGCGCAGGTTGCCACCCTCCCGCAGGTTTGCCGTGTCCTGCGGATTGATGTCGTTCGTCGCTCCCACCGCGGCCTCGCCACCGGCGGACGGGACCTCCTCACCACCGCCCGAACACGCGGTCAGGGTGAAGGCGCTGACGAGGGCCGCCACGGCGAAGCGACGGAGTTTGATCCCGTTCATTCCGCCGATGCTAGAGGCAACCGCGGTCACCGTGCGGCATTACCCGGACGTGGAGTCGCCGTCGACGGGCGCCGGTTGTGGCACCGCGGCCAACAGCCGCCGGGTGTACTCGTGCCGGGGGTTGACGAAAACGCTGTCGCCCGAACCGTGCTCGACGATCGCGCCCTTGTACATGACGGCGACGTCGTGCGCGAGATGCTTGACCACGGACAGATCGTGCGAGACGAACAGGTAGGACAGCCCGAACTTGTCCTGCAGATCGAGTAGCAGGTTGATGATGCCGGCTTGGATTGAGACGTCGAGCGCCGACACCGGTTCGTCGAGGGCGATGATCTTGGGTTGGGTGGCCAGCGCGCGGGCGATGCCGATGCGCTGCTTCTGGCCCCCGGAGAACTCGGCTGGATAGCGGCTGGCGTCGGTCGTGCGCAGGCCGACCACGTCCAACAGCTCGGCCACCCGGTCACGGATCTGCGTCTTACCGAAACCGTTGGCAGCCAATGGCTCTGCCAGTACATCGAAAACGGGGAGCCGAGGATCCAGGGATGCCACCGGATCCTGGAACACCACCTGCATGTCGGTGCGCAGCTTCTTTCGGGACTGCCGGTCCAGTTGGGCGACATCGACGCCGAGCACTTCGATGGAACCCGACTGCGGCGCGGTCAGGTTCAGGATCTGGTGCAGCGTCGTGGATTTGCCCGAACCGGATTCGCCGACGATGCCCAGCGTGCGGCCCTGGCGCAGCTCGAAGCTGATGTTGTCGACGGCCTTGACCTCGCCGACCTGACGGCGGAACACCACGCCCTTGGTCAGCTTGTAAGTCTTGACCAGGTCACGCACGCGGAGGATCACCGGGGTTCCCGCGGCCTGCGGGCTGCCATCGGCCTGCGCCGCGGGCACCCGGTAGATCTCGGCAGCGGTGTGCCTGGCTACTTCGTCGGTGCGGATGCACGCGGCATGGTGGTTCGGCGAAACTTCGATGAGCGGGGGTTCGCCGGCCTCGCACTCTTCGATCGACAATGGGCAGCGCGGCGCGAAGGGGCAGCCGTGCGGCAGGGCGGTGAGAGCAGGCGGCGAACCCGGTATGGGCACCAGACGGGCACCCTGCGGTGCGTCCAGACGCGGTACCGAGCCGAGAAGTCCTACGGTGTAAGGCATTCGGGCGTGCCGGTACATGTCGGCCACGGTCGCGTCCTCGACTGCCCGTCCCGCATACATCACCAGCGCCCGGTTGGCGAACTCGGCGACCACGCCGAGGTCGTGGGTGATGATCAGCACCCCCGCACCCGTCACGTCCCGCGCGGTCTTGAGCACCTCGAGGATCTGCGCCTGCACCGTGACATCCAGTGCCGTGGTGGGCTCGTCGCAGATCAGCAGATCGGGGTCGTTGGCGATCGCGATGGCGATGACGACGCGCTGGCGTTCGCCGCCCGACAACTCGTGCGGGAACGCGCGGGCGCGCTTCTCGGGCTGCGCGATACCGACGAGCTCGAGCAGTTCCACGGCCCTGACCTGCGCCGCCCGCCTGCCGAGTTCGCGGTTGTGGATCTGGAGTGCCTCGGCGATCTGGTCGCCGACGGTGTAGACGGGGGTCAACGCCGACATCGGGTCCTGGAACACCGTGCCGATGGCCCGGCCCCTGACGTGTGACAGCTCCGCGTCCGATTTCCCCACGAGTTCCTCACCGTGCAGGCGGATCGAGCCGGACACCTCGGCGAACTCGGGGAGGAGACCGACGACGGCCATGGCGCTCGCGGACTTTCCGGCGCCGGATTCGCCGACGAGCGCGACGACTTCTCCAGCGTCGACGTGAAAGTTCACCCCCCGCACGGCATGCACGGCATCGGCGTCGGTGGGAAACGTCACGCGCAGGTCGGAGACCTCGAGCAGCCTGCTCATGAGCGGCGCTTCTTCCGCCGCAACTGGCCGCTGCCCGGGTCGAGCGCGTCACGCAGGCCGTCGCCGACAAGGTTGGCGCACAGGATGATCAGCACCAGCACGCCGGCCGGGAACAGAAAGACCCACGGGAACGTCGTCGCCGACTTCGTACCGTCGGCGATCAACGTTCCCAACGACACGTCGGGTGGCTGGATGCCGAAACCCAAAAAGCTCAAGCCGGTTTCGGCAAGGATCGCCAATCCGACGTTGAGGGCGGTGTCGATGATCAGCAGTGAGGCCACGTTCGGGACGATGTGGCGCACGATGATCCGCCAGTTGCTCACACCCATGTACCTTGCCGCCACTACGAATTCGCGTTCGCGCAGGCTCATCGTCATGCCGCGCACGATCCGTGAGCTGATCATCCAGCTGAACATCGACAGCAGGATGATCAGCCAGAAAACTCGATCGGACTGACTGAGCCGGGGCGTGACGATCGCGATCAGGATGAAGCTGGGCACCACCAGCAACACGTCGACGATCCACATCAGGCTCCGGTCGCGCCAGCCGCCGAAGTACCCGGCGATGGAGCCGACTGTGGCCGCGATGAGGGTCGAGATGAAGGCCACGCAGACGCCGATGAGCATGGATTTCTGCATGCCGCGCAGGATTTGGGCCAGGATGTCCTGACCGAGCGCGTTCGTGCCGAACCAGTGCTGGGGCGAAGGCGGTTGCTGCAGTGCGTAATAGTCGAGGTCGGTATAGCTGTAGGGCAGCAGCGGCGGCAGTGCATAGCAGCTGACGAACATCACGGCGAGCACGACGAGCGACACCACAGCGGGCCTGTTGCGTACGAAGCGGCGCAGGACCAGGGTGCGGCGCGTCGCGAATTCCTCGGTGTGCAGACCCGAGCGGGCCGACGTGGTGGAGGCATCGGTCATGTCAGGGGTCATGTCAGCCCACCCGCACCCGGGGGTCCAGCATCGCGTATATGACGTCGGACAGCAGACCGGCCAGCAGCACGACGGTGCCGGTGAAGACCGTGATGGCGGCGATGATGTTGGTGTCCTGTGTGGAGATGCCCTGGACCACCCACTCGCCCATGCCGTGCCAGCCGAAGATCTTCTCGACGAACACCGAGCCGGTGACCAAACCGGCCACCCCGTAGGCGAACAGCGTTGCCATCGGGATGAGCGCCGTGCGCAGGCCGTGCTTGAACAGCGCCTGGCGGCGGGTCAGTCCTTTCGCACGTGCGGTGCGGATGAAGTCCTGGCTCAGCACGTCGAGCATCGCGTTGCGCTGATAGCGGCTGAAACTGGCGATGGCGCCAAGGGCCAGCGTCAGCGTCGGCAATACCAGGTGCTGCAGCCGGTCGACGAACTGCGCCCAGCCACCCCCTATCGCGTCAGGCGACGTCTCCCCGGTGTATTCGAACAGCCGGAAGCCGAGGATCGAGTTCACGTCCAGTGCGGCCAGGATCAGCAGGTTGGCGATCACGAAGGTCGGAGTGCTCAACACCAGCAACGACGCCACGGTGACCGCGCGGTCCGACAGCCGGTACTGCCGGATCGCGCCCCACGCGCCGACGACGACACCGATCACGGTGCCGGCCACCGAACCGAGCACCAACAGCCGCAGGCTCACGCCGATTCGCCGCCACAGTTCGTCGGCCACCGGCTGCCCGGTCACCGTGGTGCCGAAGTCGCCGCGGATCGCCCCCGACGCCCAGTCGAGATAGCGGACCGGGATCGGTTTGTCGAGGCCGAGCTCGGCGGCCTTCGCGTCGATCGTCGATTGGGGTGGGCGCGGATTGCGCTGCAGCAGGCTGTCGAGCGGGTCGAACGAGAACGCCGTGAGGGTGAACGTGAGAAACGATGCCAGCGCCAGCAGCAGGATGTAGTTGAGCAGCCGACGCGCCAGGAAACGCGTCATGCGGTCCGTCCTGCCATGGGAGACAGGGTAGAGCAGCCGGTTGCCGCCGGCTGTGAACGGCGTGCTGGGCAATTGGCAGCCGACACTCAGTTCGGGCGGAGAAAGCCCGGTTTCACTGATGTCATGAACGTCTTCGAACGCAACAACGTGAAATTGCTCGCGGCAGGCGCGGGCGGTGCGGCCATCGTCGCCCTCGGCGTATTCGGCGCCTCGGCGGGCGGGTCGGCAGCAACGCTGGCGGGCTCCAAGATGAACATGGGCCAGACGAGTGTCGAGTCCACCCCGCCGACGGCGCCGATGATCTCGATGGCAGTGCCGAAGATCAAGGGCCCGGCGCCGTTGCCGTCCGAGGAAAAGGCCGCCGAGTAACGGTTTCAGCTCCGGCCGTTTCGGCTACCCGGTCAGCAGACCAGGGCGAAAAGCCGAAATCGAACTGCCGGAGGTGAATCACAGGTGAATTCAGCAAAGAATCGTCGGAAACTGAAAGTTGCATCGGCTGGTATTGGGGCCGCGGCCGGGTTAGCGATGGCGGTCGTGGGCGTCGGTCTGAGCGGAGGCTTGGCCGGTGCGCAGAACGAAGTCGAACCCCCAGCGCTCACCACGGGTGAGACCGTCACCGAGACAGTGCCGCCGACCTCGCCGGAGACGTCAGTGGCCACCCCCTCGGTCAGCGCCACCACGCCCTCTGGGTTTGCTGAACCGCACTGATCATGTCGAGTGCGCGATCTCTCGGGCTGGACAGCCCGCGCTCGGCCTGCTTATGGTGGCGCCCGAGCGCCCGGGGGGATACCGCGCTCATCGTGAAACTGTTCGACGGGCCATCCCGCTGAACGGGGGGCCCTGACCGGAATCCGAAATGGGTGGTCAGAGTGACTGGAGAACAACGCAAAAAGCAATATCGGCTTGTGCTGGCTGGTGCCGGCGCAGCCGCCGTGGTGGCCATGGGCGCGTTCGGTGCGCTGTTTGGCCAAGCGTCGGGACTCGGTGCCGAGCCCGGCGGTGAGATCGGCGAAACCATAACGGAGACAACGGCTCCCACGGAGCTCGAGACGTCCGTCGCCACACCTCCCGTCGAGGTCGAGTTGCCTGACGGCTACGGGATGGGCTAGCCCGTTCCGAGGGGTTGGCCGATGCTCGTCACGGTGGCCGTCGTACCGGTGCGCGTGGCTCTGACCAAGACCCGGTCGGCCACCGCGAACGGCGGTGCGGCGGCCGCCGGCAACACATAGGTCTGGCTGAAACCATCGCCGCTGCGGACTGTGATGGATGCAGTCGACAGCGCGGTGATGGTGCCGGTCTGGGTGAGCGTGGTCGTGTAACCGCCGCTTCCGTCGGCGAGCACGGCCTCGCTGTGTATCGTTGCTGGATCGGTGTCGTCGCGTCCCGCAGCCGCCATCGGCGGTGGGCCGCCGTGCCCGGGCGGGCCGCCGTGCCCACCCATCGCGGGGTCGTCGGTGGCGGCATAGATCGCCGCCCCACCGAGTCCGGCGATCGCCGCCGCCACACCCACCGCGGCCATGGTTTGTCGGATGCTCATGGGGCCAACGGTGCCGATGTTGGCTGTGAGCTCGCTGTGTATCACGTCAGTCGGCGATATGTCGGCATGGTCTCGCGGATTTTTCACAGCCGGCACATAGAAACGGCACAGGGTAAGCCCATGGGCCGGGCGAATAATCGGGGGCGTGGTAACGACCAACAGCTCCGAGACCGAGTCCGGGCGCGCAGTCATGCGCCGGGCGGACGGAAATCCGATCCGGGTTCTCGTGGTCGACGACGAACCCGTGCTCGCCGAGCTCGTGTCGATGGCGCTGCGCTACGAGGGCTGGGACATCGCCACCGCCGGGGACGGTGCGGGCGCAATCGCCTCGGCTCGGGAAAACCCGCCGGATGTGGTCGTGCTGGACGTCATGTTGCCGGACATGAGCGGCCTGGACGTATTGCACAAACTTCGTGAGCAAATACCCGGCCTGCCGTTGTTGCTGCTGACCGCCAAGGATTCGGTGGAAGACCGCATCGCGGGGCTCACCGCGGGTGGCGATGACTACGTCACCAAGCCGTTCAGCCTCGAGGAAGTAGTCCTGCGCTTGCGTGCCCTGCTGCGACGTACGGGCGTGACGAGCGAGGACGGCGGCGCCAAGATCGTCGTCGGCGATCTCGTGCTCGACGAGGACAGTCACGAGGTGACCCGTGCGGGCGATCCCATCTCGCTGACGGCGACCGAGTTCGAGTTGCTGCGGTTCATGATGCGCAACGCCAAGCGCGTGCTGAGCAAGGCCCAGATCCTCGACCGGGTATGGAGCTACGACTTCGGCGGCCGCTCCAACATCGTCGAGTTGTATGTGTCCTATCTGCGGAAGAAGATCGACAGCGGCCGCGAGCCGATGATCCACACGCTGCGCGGTGCGGGGTATGTCCTTCGACCTCCGCGCTGACGCGCCCGGCGGGGTTGCCGGTGGAACCCGGTGGTGGGCGCCGCGCACCTGGACGTTACGGGCGCGTCTCGTGGTCACCCAAGTCGCCCTCCTGGCCGTGGTGTGCGCCAGCATCGGCGTGGCGACCGAGTTTGCGCTGCAACGCTTCCTGATGCACCAGCTCGACGATCAAGTCCTCGAGGCGGGGCGCCGATCGGCGGCGATATTCGAATTGCCGCCCCCGCCAATGGGTTTCCCGCCGCCCATGGCAGGGTCGGACAGAGGCCCGGCGCGCGTGATAATCGCGCCGGGGCTGGGGCCGCCCGATGGCATGCCGCCCGGACACCACGTACGCGTGCTGTTCGACCCCGAACAAGGCCCAGGGCCAGGCTTTCTCAACGCACCCGGTCAGGCCGCGCGCACCGTGGGCGCGGTGATCGTACCGGGACGCCCGGTCGATGCGGGCGTCATCACCGCGGACGGCGAGCGTGAGGTGGTCAGTGCGGCTGCGGCCGAACAGCTCGCACAGATACCTCCCGACCGCACCCCCGAAACGGTCGATCTCGACGGGCTCGGGCGCTACCGCGTGATCGGATTGCACCCGCGGCACGGCGGCGCGCAGACGATCGTGACCGGACTGCCGACCGCGGTGGTCGACGACACGCTGCTGTGGGTGCTCGGAATGTTCTGCGTGCTGGCCGCGGTCGCGTTGATCGCCGCGACCACCGGCGGAATACTCATCATCCGTCGCCAACTCGCGCCGCTCTCAAGGGTTTCGGCGGCAGCGCGGGACGTCGCCAACCTGGAGCTCGACCGCGGTGAGGTGCGGTTGCCGACGCCCATCGTGCGGGTCGATCCGGCCGTCGCGCACACCGAGGTCGGCCAGCTCGGCACCGCGCTCAACCGGATGCTGGATCGGATCGCCAGCGCACTGTCCGCCCGGCACGCCAGTGAGACGCGGGTACGCCAGTTCGTCGCCGATGCCAGCCATGAGCTGCGCACACCGCTTGCCGCGATCCGTGGCTACACCGAGCTCGCGCAACGGAAGAGCGATGAGTTGCCTGGCGATGTCGCCCATGCGATGAACCGCGTCGAGTCCGAGACTGCGCGCATGACACAGCTGGTCGAGGACATGCTGCTGCTGGCGCGGCTGGATGCCGGGCGTCCGCTGGAACGCGAAACCGTGGACCTGTCCCGCCTCGTCGTGGACACCGTGAGCGACGCGCACGTCGCAGGTCCCGAACACCGGTGGTCGCTTGACCTGCCCGAGGATCCGGTGGTCGTCGACGGTGACGAGGCCAGGCTGCATCAGGTCCTGGCCAATCTGCTGGCCAATGCCCGCACCCACACCCCGGTGGGGACGTCGGTGACGGTCGCGCTGGGCACCGACGACACGGGTGCGGTGACGCTCACCGTCGCCGACGACGGTCCGGGAATTCCGGAGTCGCTGCTGCCGGAGGTGTTCGAGCGGTTCGCCCGAGGAGATTCGTCGCGCTCGCGGCGCGAGGGCAGTACCGGGCTGGGACTGGCGATCGTCGCGGCCGTGGTCAAAGCCCATGCCGGCACGATCGACGTCCGCAGCGCGCCGGGCGCCACCGCGTTCACTGTGCGGCTGCCGGGCAAGCCTCACAGCTGACACACAGTTCGGCCCAATCGGACACCTAGTCACCGCCACGACGATGAGGTGGTGACTCTGGTAGCCGCCCAACCCGTTGTGCGTGTCGACGCGGCTGTTCCCCAACCGGCCAGGCCGATGGCCGAGCGCATCGCACTGGCGGCACTGCTGGCCGGCACGGCGGTGCTGTACCTGTGGAATCTCTCGATCAGCGGGTGGGCGAACGCGTTCTACTCGGCCGCCGCCCAAGCGGGCGCGCAGGACTGGACGGCGATGCTGTTCGGTTCCAGCGACCCGGCCAACGCGATCACCGTCGACAAGACCCCGGCGGCGCTGTGGATCATCGACATCTCGGTGCGGCTGTTCGGGTTGAACCCGTGGAGTGTGCTGGTGCCGCAAGCGCTCATGGGTGTTGCCGCGGTCGCGGTGCTCTACGCCGCGGTGCGCCGGGCCGCCGGGCCGTGGGCCGCGGTGCTTGCCGGCGCAGTGCTGGCGCTGACGCCGGTGGCCGCGCTGATCTTCCGGTTCAACAATCCCGATGCACTGCTGGTGCTGTTGCTTGTCGTCGCCGCCTATTGCGTGCAGCGCGGCATCGAGAAGGACGCCGGTCGTTGGTGGTTCGTCGCCGCGGGCGCCGCCGTGGGGTTCGGCTTCCTCGCCAAGATGCTGCAGGCGTTCCTGGTGCTGCCCGCGTTCGCGACGGCAGCGCTCGTGGCGGGTGACCGGCCACTCGGGAAGCGGATTGTGGACGTCGTCACGGCCGCTGCCGCCCTCGTCGTGAGCGGCGGGTGGTACCTGGTTCTGGTCGAGCTGTGGCCGGCCTCGGCGCGGCCGTACATCGGCGGCTCTCAGCACGACAGCATCGTCGAGTTGGCGTTGGGCTACAACGGTTTCGGTCGGCTCACCGGCGAAGAGACGGGCGGGCTGGGCAATCTCAATTTCGACGTCGGCGCCGGGCGGCTGTTCGGCTCGCAGATGGGCGCCGACATCGCCTGGCTGCTGCCTGCGGCGTTGATCTGTCTGGCGGCCGGGCTGTATCTCACCCGTCGCGCGCCGCGCACCGACCGCGCGCGGGCAGCGCTCATCGTGTGGGCCGGCTGGCTGCTGGTCACCGCGGTGGTGTTCAGCTTTATGAACGGCATCGTGCATCCGTACTACACCGTGGCACTCGCACCGGCGATCGGCGCGGTGATCGGCATCGGCGCGTCGCTGTTGTGGAAGCAGCGCAACGACATTCGCGCCGTCACGGCGATGGCCGGCGCGGTGCTCGTCACCGCGATCCTGGCCGCGGTGCTGCTGGCGCGCCACGACGATCCCTACCCGTGGTTACGCGCGGCGGTGGCGGTCGGCGGTGTGGGCGCCGCCGTGCTGCTCCTGATGGCGGGCCGGTTGAACGAAGGTGCGCAGCGGGCGATCGCCGCGATGGCCGTCGTGGTGTGTCTCGCCGCACCGGCGGCGTACTCGGTGGCCACAGCGGCCAGCCCGCACAGCGGAGCCATCCCATCGGTCGGTCCGTCCCGCGGTGGCGGGTTCGGCGGGTTGTTCGCGGCGCCGGAGCCGGGGGAGATGCTCACGGCGACGTTGGCCGCCGACTCCGACAACTACACCTGGGTGGCCGCCGTGGTGGGATCCAGCAACGCCGCCGGTTACCAATTGTCAACTGGCGCACCGGTTATGGCGGTCGGAGGCTTCAACGGAACCGATCCCGCGCCGACGCTCGACGAGTTCAAGGGCTATGTCGAGTCGCGTCAGATCCACTATTTCATCCGCAGTCGGATGATGATGGGCGGATTCGGCGGGCACACGCCGAGCGGCAGCCGGGAGGCCGCGGAGATCGCGCAGTGGGTCGAGACCCACTTCACCCCGATCACCGTCGAGAACGTCACCATCTACGACCTCACACAGCGTGCGACGAACACATAGCAGGCGCATAGCTTCGCCCCACGCCCGTCACACGCCACGGAAGAACGATGAAGATATGACAGAGATCGCCGAGCGATTCGACACCGAAGACGCTGACACCGACACACCGGATCGGTTCCATTTCGCATCGCGCCCCAACGCCGCGGTGGCAGCAAAGGCGGCCGGAGTGCCGGTGCTCGACGTGGTCGTGCCGGTGTACAACGAGGAAGCGGCCCTGGGACATTCGGTGCGCCGACTGCACCGGTACCTGCAGGACAATTTCGCGCTGCCCACCCGGATCACCATCGCAGACAACGCCAGCGTGGACGCCACCCCACGCATCGCCGCCGAACTGGCCGCCGAACTGGACGGTGTGCGGGTCATCCGCTTGGAGGAGAAGGGCCGTGGCCGAGCGCTGCACGCGGTGTGGTCGGCGTCCGACGCGCCTGTGCTGGCGTACATGGACGTCGACCTGTCGACCGACCTGACGGCACTCGCGCCGCTCGTGGCCCCGTTGATCTCGGGCCACTCCGATCTGGCGATCGGCACCCGGCTGGGCCGCGGCTCGCGCGTGATCCGCGGTGCCAAACGTGAGTTCATCTCCCGCTGCTACAACTTCATCTTGAAATCCACGTTGGCCGCGCGGTTTTCGGACGCTCAGTGCGGGTTCAAGGCGATCCGCGCGGACGTGGCCAGGCTTTTGCTGCCGCACGTCGCCGACACCGGCTGGTTCTTCGACACCGAGCTTCTCGTCCTGGCCGAGCGCAGTGGGCTGCGCATCCACGAAGTACCGGTCGACTGGGTCGACGACCCTGACAGCCGCGTCGACATCGTCGCCACCGCGACCGCCGACCTCAAAGGCATCGGCCGCCTGTTGCGCGGGTTCGCCAACGGCTCCATCCCGGTCAACACCATTGCCGCACAACTCGGCTCGTCACGGAACTCGGCGGCACCGGGATCGCTGCTGCGGCAGGTGGTGCGGTTCGGGGCCGTCGGCATCGTGTCGACGTTGGCGTACCTGCTGTTGTTCGTGGCACTGCGGTCGGGCATCGGCGCCCAGGCCGCCAACCTGGTTGCGTTGCTGTTGACAGCGATCGGCAACACGGCCGCCAACCGGCGATTCACGTTCGGCATCGCCGGCGCCGGCAATGTCACCCGCCACCACCTGGAGGGGCTGACCGTCTTCGCGATCGCCCTGACCATCACGAGCGGCTCGCTCGGCGTGCTGCACGCACTGACGCCGCAGCCGCATGGAGCCGTCGAACTCGCCGTGCTCGTGGCGGCGAACCTGGCGGCCACCGTCGTCCGCTTCGTGTTGTTGCGCGGCTGGGTGTTTCACCCGTCCCGGACACGACGCTGAACCTTCGAAACCGAAAGACTGCTGACATGACGACCATCGCTGACATCGGCCGCGACCCCATCGTGGTGTCGGCCGACGCGCCCCGCGCCGCACAGCCGCGCTGGGTCCGGCCCGCCTACTGGGCGATGCTGGCCGGCACCGCGATCCTGTACGTGTGGGGTCTCGGATCCTCGGGCTGGGCCAACAGTTACTACGCCGCCGCGGCACAAGCGGGCACCCAGTCCTGGAAGGCCTGGCTGTTCGGCTCCCTCGACGCCGGCAACGCCATCACGGTGGACAAACCGCCTGCCGCGATGTGGGCCATGGGATTGTCGGGCCGGTTGTTCGGCTTCAACGAGTTCACGATGCTGTTGCCGCAAGCCCTGATGGGCGCGGCGGCAGTGGCCGTCCTGTATGCCACCGTCAAGCGGACGAGCGGCCCGGGCGCGGGCCTCATCGCGGGGGCGGCGCTGGCCTTGACCCCGGTGGCGACGTCGATGTTCCGCTACAACAACCCCGACGCACTACTGGTCTTGCTGCTCGTCGTGGCCGCCTACTGCATGGTGCGCGCGATCGGGCCGGTGTCGGCGAAGACCAGCACGCTGTGGGTCGCGCTGTCGGGCTGCGTGCTCGGGTTCGCGTTCCTGACCAAGATGCTGCAGGCGTTTCTCATCATTCCCGGGCTGGCGCTGGTGTTCTTGGTCGCCGCGCCCATCGCATCGGTGTGGAAGCGCCTGGGGGCAATACTGATCGGCGGCGTCGCAATGGCGATCTCGGCCGGGTGGTATCTCGCGCTGGTTGCCTTGTGGCCTGCCGAATCCCGTCCCTATATCGCGGGCTCGACCGACAACAGCTTGCTGCAACTGGCGTTCGGCTACAACGGTATCGATCGGATCGTGGGGCAGAACCAGCCCGGCGGCGGCTCCGGTCATGGTCCCGGCGGCGGTGGGCCGAACCTGTTCTTCGGCGGCGAGGCCGGCATCGGCCGGATGTTCGGGCTGTCCATGGGTACCGAGGCGTCCTGGCTGCTGCCCGCCGCGTTGGTCGGACTGGTCGCCGTGCTGTGGTTGACGCGCCGCACCGCGCGCACTGCGGGTGCTCGTGCCGGGGCGCTGCTGTGGGGTGGCTGGCTGCTGGTGACGGCGGCCGTGTTCAGCTTCATGGACGGCACCATCCACCCGTACTACACCGTGGCGCTGGCCCCGGCGATCGCGGCGCTCGTCGGTATCTCGGCGATCGAATTGTGGCGGGTACGTGAGCACTTCATCGCCCGACTGGTGCTGGCCGCGATGCTGGCGGGCACCGGGGTGTGGGCGTTCGTACTGCTCGACCGGACACCCGAGTGGCTACCCGCGCTGCGCTGGATCGTGCTGGTCGCCTCAATCGTGGTCGCGCTGCTTCTGGCGGCCGGTGCGCACCGGCCGGGCCGGGCCGGTGCGGCGGTGGCGCTCGCCGCGATCATTGTCGGGCTCGGTGCGCCCGCGGCGTACTCGATCGAAACCGTGGTCAACGGAAACAGCAGTGGTCCGATGGCGATCGCAGGCCCCAAACGCGACTGGGGTTTCGGTGGCCCGGGTGGACACGGTGGCCCCGGTGGCCCTCCGCCGGGCATGGGCAAGACAGATGACTCGGCTCTGGCCGACCTCATCGCCGGCGCCGACAACCGTTGGGCAGCAGCCAGTGTCGGGTCGATGATGGTCAGCGATCTGGAACTCAAGACCGGCGAGTCCCTGATGGCCATCGGCGGATTCACCGGTGGCGACAACTCGCCCACCCTGGCGCAATTCCAGCAGTATGTCGCCGATGGCGACGTCCGCTACTTCCTGGATCGGGAAAGTGGCTTCGGCCCGCCCCGCGAGCAGCGTGGCAGTGCCGGTGACATCACCAACTGGGTGAAGCAGAACTTCACCAAGACCGAGGTCGGCGGAACAGCGGTGTACGACCTGCAAGCACCGCTCTCCTGACCCCCAGACCGCGGCGGCCGTCCTGCTACCCCCCGAGCAGGACGGCCGTCGCCTTTGAATCCACCCGATCCAGACCCGTGACGAACGGGTCGACGGGGTCTAACCTGCCGCTCATGTCAGTCACCGATCAGTACCTGGCCAACAACGCGGCGTTCGCCAAGGAGTTCACCGGACCGCTGCCGCTACCGCCGAGCAAGCACGTCGCCGTCGTGGCGTGCATGGACGCTCGCCTGAATGTGTACCGCATCCTCGGCCTGGCCGACGGCGAGGCGCATGTCATTCGCAATGCCGGAGGCGTGGTCACCGACGACGAGATCCGGTCTCTTGCCATCAGTCAGCGGTTGCTGGGAACCAAGGAGATCATCCTGATCCATCACACCGACTGCGGCATGCTGACTTTCACCGACGACGACTTCAAACGCGCGATCCAAGACGAAACGGGCATCAAGCCCGCGTGGGCGGCCGAGGCGTTCACCGATCTCGAAGAGGATGTGCGCCAGTCCCTGCGCCGCATCGAGGCCAGCCCGTTCGTGACCAAGCATGAATCGTTGCGCGGCTTCGTCTTCGACGTGGCGACCGGCAAGCTCAACGAGGTTCGCGTCTGAGGGGTTCAGCCCACCTTGTATGTCGCGATCGCCTTGGCGACCGCGTCGCCGTCGGGCGTGACGATGTCGACATCGCAACTCACGAGCGACCGGCCCTGGCGCAGCACCCGGCCGATCCCGATGATGTCGGTTGCCCGGGCCGGCGCGAGGTACTGCACCGACATCGAAACCGTCACGCCGCGAAGCGAATCCGGCACGTCGGCGCCGGCCCATGCCGCTGCCATGACGGTGACGTCGGCGAGCGTGGCGATCGCGCCGCCGTGCACCATGTCCGCAAGGGTGACGTTCGACGGGTCCCATGGCAGCCGGATTCGAACCTCGGGTCCGTCGAGCGATTCCGCGACGATGCCCAACTTCGCGACAAATGGTGACTGCGGCAGGAACTGTGCCATCACGTCAGATCCGGTCTGGGTGGTCATGCGCCCGAGTCTGTCGGCAACCGGTGCGGCAGTTCAATTACCTCCGGGGTAATCGGCCTGCGCCAGCACCGTCAGCGCGTCGGCCGTGCGGTCGCAGTATGCATCGCGGCCGACGAGCCCCCGCGTCATCGCCCGAACCACGGTGGACGATACGAGGAAATCGAACACGACGTCGGCACGCGCCGCGTCGCCGAGCAGTTCGGCCATCAATTCCCGCACATCGGTCTCGGCACGCAGCACGAGCCGCTCATAGATCGTCTCGTCCCGGTGGTATGCCGTCAGCAATCCCGGCAGCGCCGCCCGGGTCACGGGGTTGGCCAGCCAGTCGAGGAACACCGCGACCCAGCCGCGCAGATCCGCCCGCAGGTCGCCGGACGGCGCGGGTACGGGCACGGGTGCGGTGTGACCGAACGCGGCGTCTTCGACGAGAGCCTCTTTGGTGGGCCAGCGCCGGTAGATCGTCGGTGCGCCGACACCGGCCCGCCGGGCGATGGCGAGCACGGTGGTGCCCTGGTAGCCCTCCTCGACCAGCAGTTCCCGGGCCGCAGTCAGCACGGCGACATCCTTGGCGGGGTCGCGTGGCCGCCCGGCTGCAGTGGTCATCGCAAAAACCTATCCGCACTCGCTCCCGAGTGTTACGTTACGGACCATAACGTAATTATCCGGAAGGCTGCCGATGCTCACCCCGCACGACGAACTGCTCTGTCACCAGTTGCCGACCACGTTCGACCATGTCGCCCAATCCGATCTGCGTTGGACCGAACGCATCGTGATGTACGGGTTCGACCGCTCGGGCGATGTCAACGTGATGACGGGCCTGGCGCGCTATCCCAATCGCAACGTCACCGACGCGTACGCGATGATCACGAAGCGCAACGGCGAGGCGCGCGTCGTGCGCATGTCCACCGAATTGAACCCCGAATCCGGCGCTCTCGGAACGTATTCCGTCGGCCCGTACACCTACATCGTCGAGGAGCCGCTGCGGACCGTGCGGGCAGTGCTCGAACCCAACGAGCAGGGGGTGAGCCTCGACCTGCGGTTGCGCGGCCAGTTCCCGACCTATGAGCAGACGCCGGCGTTCCACCGCAGCCGCGGCCGCGTCAGCGAGGATGCCCGCCGGTTCTACCAGAACGGCGACCTGGAAGGCTGGATCGACATCGATGGCGAACGCATCGAAATCGATACGTCCCGCTGGTGGTTCGGACGCGACCACTCGTGGGGTATCCGCAACGGACCCGGCGGCGGGAGCCTGTCGGAGGGTGCGAACCTACAGCCTCAGGAGATACCCGAGGGCACGCTCTACTACATGGGCATCTTCGAATTCGACGACGAGCTCGTGCATTTCGCGCAACGCGAGACCAGTACGGGGGAGCGGTGGCAGTTCGAGGGCGAAATCCTCTATCCGCTTGCGACGGAACGCCCGGCAGGCACCATCATCGACGTCGAACACGATCTGAAGTTCCGCGACGACCTGCGGGTCATCAGCGGCGGCACTTTCACCGTGCACCGCGGCGACCGCAGCACGAGCACCATCGCGGTCGCCCCGATCACCGACTTCTGGCCCGGACTGGCCGGCTACATGGAAGTCGACGGATATGCATCCGGGCATTGGCGCGGTAAGGACTTCATCGACGGGTTCACGGCAGACACCACGGATCTGAGTGTCGTGAAGCCGGTCAGCTTCCTGTCCGAGACGCTGTGCGAGGTCCAGATGGACGGTAAGACCGGCCACGGCCTGGTGGAGATGGTCTTCGTCGGGGCCTACCCGCGCTACGGCTACACCGGATGGTGAGGCTAGCCGCCGAGGAGCTACCAGGAGCCCTCGAAACCAATGCCCGCCAACGTATTCCCGGAGCCTCGCAAGCGCGGGTGAAGAACTGGAACGCGAGCCAAGGCGGATTCTCCACCGAGACGTTCCTGTTCGACCTCGAGGGGCTCGACGACGGAGGCAGTCTCGGCCTGGTGTTCCGCCGCCCGCCGGAATTTCAGATCCTGCCCGACTACGACCTGCGCAGGCAGTTTCTCGTCATGCAACGTCTTGCGGCATCGGACATTCCGGTGCCGACCGTGCGGTGGATCGACGCCGATGCCGACGCGCTGGGCACGCAGTATCTCGTGATGGACCGCATCGACGGAGTGGTCGGTGTCAGCGACGTGCCGCCCTACCACGGGGCAGGAATCTTCGCCGAGACCGACGACGCGGGCCGCGCCACGCTCTGGAATGGGTGCGTAGACATGATCGCGGCCGTGCACCGGCTCGATCCGCAGGAATATAGGCTGGGGTTCCTCGGCGAGTCGAGTCCGGCCGCCCTGCGTGACTTCCTGCGCTATGCGATCGGCTGGGCCTACGGCGACAAGCCGATTCACCCGACCTTCATCCGAGCGCTGGAGTGGCTGGACAACCATCTCTACTCGCCTGACCGGGTCGGGCTGTGCTGGGGTGACAGCCGGATGTCCAATGTCCTTTACCGGCCCGATCTCACGCCCGCCGCGGCGCTGGACTGGGAGATCGCCTATCTCGGTGATCAGGCCGCCGACCTCAGCTGGCTGCTCATGACCGATTGGGTGAGCAGCCCGCTGCCCGACAACGCACCGGCGCCTGGAACGCCGAGCCGCGAGGAGACCGTCGACCGCTACGAACACGCGGTGGGGCACAGCATCGGCAACATCGAGTTCGGCGACATCACCGCGCCGCTTTTGCTGGCCGTCGCGCTTATCCGGCTCAACCATCGGTTCGACCTGCCGGGCGTTGACCTCGCCGACATTTGCGCGCGGCGTATCGACTTCGTACTCGGCAGCTGAGGGTCCTCAGGGAATTGCTCTAGATTTCTCGGGTGTCCACGCCCGAGAGCCCGGCCTTCCCCCGCGGGATGGCTCTGCTCGTGGCGGGGGCGCTGTTCATGGAGATCCTCGACGCCACGATCATCACGCCCGCCATACCGCTGATCGCGTCGTCGTTCGGCGTCGATGCGGTTGACGTCAACGTCGCGATCTCGGCGTATCTGGTCACCGTGGCGGTCCTGATCCCGGCCAGCGGCTGGATGGCCGACCGCTTCGGCATCCGCCGCGTATTCATCGCCGCCATCGCGGTATTCACGCTGGCCTCGGTCGGCTGCGCGTTCTCCGTGTCGTTGCCCATGCTCGTCGGCACGCGGGTATTGCAGGGTGTCGGTGGCGCGATGATGGTCCCGGTCGGCCGGCTCGCAGTGCTGCGCTTCAGCGCCAAGTCCGACCTGGTGCGGGCCATCGCGTTGCTGACCTGGCCGGCCCTGGCCGCGCCGGTTCTCGCCCCGGTGCTCGGCGGTGCCATCGCGACGCTCGGAAGCTGGCGGTGGATCTTCGCGGTCAACATTCCGATCGGGCTGATCGGATTCCTCTTGGCGCTGCGGCTCATTCGCGGTGAGCCGGCCGCGGCGCCGCGGTCCCTGGACTGGCCCGGGCTGCTGGCACTCGGTTCCGGGATTGCTGCGGCGCTGATCGCACTGGAGAACATCCGGGTGTCCGGCACCGATTGGGTGCTGGTCGGCGGGTGCGGTGTGGGCGCGATCGTGCTGCTGTCGGCTGCCGTCTGGCGGCTGCTCAATGCACAGAATCCGCTCGTGCAACTGCGCGTGCTCCAGGTCCGCACGCTGCGGATCACGGTGCAAGCCGGGTCGCTGTACCGGATGGCCATCACCGGCGTGCCGTTTCTGCTGCCGCTGCAGTTCCAGTTGGAGTTCGGCTGGACGCCGTTCGCCGCGGGGCTCATGGTGGCCGCGCTGTTCGCAGGCAACCTGACCATCAAGCCACTCACGACGCCGATGATGCGGCGCATCGGAATTCGCAACGTGCTGCTGATCAACGGCATCGCCTCGGTCGGTTGTTTCGGCCTGCTCGCCCTACTACAGCCGGGCGTGCCCGTCGCCGTCATGGCCGTCGTCCTCTACGTCAGCGGCGCGCTGCGATCCATCGGCTTCACCGCCTACAACAGCCTGGCGTTCTCCGACGTCGACGGCGATCGACTCACCCACGCCAACACGCTCAACGCGTCCGTGCAGGAACTCGCTGCCGGCCTCGGCATCGCCGTCGCCGCGCTGCTGCTCAGTCAGCTGACCTCGTACTCGGCGACATTCTTGGTGCTCGGCGCCATGCTCGCGGTCACTCTCATCGAAACGCTGCGGCTGCCGCGCAGTGCCGGCTCGCACGTGAGCGGGCACCGCTGAGGTGATTGCTCGCTGGCTGTGTGCCCGCGATTGGCGGCGTTGCCCCTTGATGGTCACGCCAGTGTGGCTTTGGAGGCCGACGGTCACTCTGGCGTGACAAAGGCAGTGGCGTGACAAAGGCAGTGGCGTGACAAAGGCGGGCCGGCCGCGGGCCACGCACTCGCGCAGGTCAGCAGCTGGAACGTTGACACTGCCGCGCCATGCCGGTTACATTCCAGGTCATGCTTGCAATTCTGGCCATTTCTACCAACTTAATGGGGAAGCAGTGACCACGGCCGAGCCGATCGAGACGCAACCCGGCACCTACGAGCTGAGCCATCTGCGTTCGCTGGAAGCCGAGGCCATCCACATCATCCGCGAGGTCGCGGCTGAGTTCGAGCGGCCGGTGCTGCTGTTCTCGGGCGGCAAGGACTCGATCGTCATGCTGCAATTGGCGATCAAGGCGTTCGCGCCGGCGCGGCTGCCGTTCCCGGTCATGCACGTCGACACGGGGCACAACTTCGACGAGGTGATCGAGACTCGCGACCGTCTGGTGGCCGAGAACGGCGTGCGACTCGTCGTCGCCTCGGTGCAGGACGACATTGACGCGGGCCGGGTCGTCGACAACGGACCCTCGCGCAATCCGCTGCAGACGGTGACGCTGTTGCGCGGCATTCGCGAGAACAAGTTCGACGCCGCATTCGGCGGTGCACGCCGTGACGAGGAGAAGGCACGGGCCAAGGAGCGGGTGTTCAGTTTCCGCGACGAGTTCGGCCAGTGGGATCCCAAGGCGCAGCGCCCCGAACTGTGGAACATCTACAACGGCAGGCACCGCAAGGGTGAGCACATCCGGGTGTTCCCGCTGTCGAACTGGACCGAGTACGACATCTGGGCCTACATCGGCGCCGAGAACATCACGTTGCCCGCGATCTACTACGCCCACACGCGCCCGGTGTTCCAGCGTGACGGGATGCTGCTCGCGGTGCACCCGTTCATGCAGCCCCGCGACGGCGAAGACGTCTTCGAGACGAGCGTGCGGTTCCGCACCGTCGGCGACGTCACGTGCACGGGCTGTGTGGAGTCGACCGCGGCGACGGTCGAGGACATCATCGCCGAGACCGCCGTCTCGCGTCTGACTGAACGCGGCGCCACGCGCGCCGATGACCGCATCTCCGAGGCTGGGATGGAAGACCGCAAGCGCGAGGGGTACTTCTGACATGGGGCGAGCGAAGCGACGGGGGAAATAGACATGGCGACACTGCTGAGGATCGCGACCGCCGGGTCGGTCGACGACGGCAAGTCCACGCTGATCGGCCGGCTGTTGTATGACTCGAAGGCCGTCATGGAGGATCAGCTCGCCGCCGTCGAGCGCACCTCCAAGGAACGCGGCAACGACTACACCGACCTGGCACTGGTGACCGACGGCCTGCGCTCGGAACGCGAGCAGGGCATCACGATCGACGTCGCCTATCGCTACTTCGCCACGGCCAAGCGGAAATTCATCATCGCCGACACGCCCGGCCACATCCAGTACACGCGCAACATGGTGACCGGAACGTCGACCGCGCACCTGGCGATCGTGCTCGTCGACGCGCGGCACGGGCTGCTCGAACAGTCCCGCCGCCACGCCTTCCTGGCTTCGCTGCTTGGTGTGCAGCACATCGTGCTCGCCGTCAACAAGATGGACCTGATCGACTGGAATCAGGAGAAGTTCAACGACATTCGCGACGAATTCCATGCGTTCGCGGCGCGTCTGGACATCCATGACGTCACCACGATCCCCATGTCGGCGCTCAACGGTGACAACGTCGTCACGAAGTCGGACAAGGCCCCGTGGTACGACGGCCCCCCACTCCTGAGCCATCTCGAGGACGTCTACGTCGCCGGTGACCGCAACCTGGTCGACGTCCGGTTTCCCGTGCAGTACGTGATCCGTCCGCAGACCGTCGACCATGCCGACCACCGCAGCTATGCCGGCACTGTGGCCAGTGGCGTGATGCGCGTAGGCGACGAGATCGTCGTGCTGCCGAGCGGGAAGTCGAGCACCATCACCGCGATCGACGCGCCGACCGGTCCGGTCACCGAGGCGTTCCCGCCGATGGCGGTTTCGGTGAGCCTGGCCGACGACATCGACATCTCGCGTGGCGATGTGCTCGCCCGGGTCAACAACCAGCCGCACGTCTCGACGGAGTTCGACGCGACGGTCTGCTGGATGGCCGATGGCTCGGCGCTGGAGCCGGGCCGCGAGTACCTGGTCAAGCACACCACGCGCACGACGCGGGCCCGGGTCGCCTCACTGGACTACCGTCTCGACGTCAACACGCTGCACCGGGACAAGTCCGCGACGGCGCTCAAGCTCAACGAGCTCGGCCGCATAACGCTGCGCAGCCAGCAGCCACTGATGCTCGACGAGTACTCGCGCAACGCCGCTACGGGTGCGTTCATCCTGATTGACCCCGACACCAACGGGACGGTCGCCGCGGGCATGGTGCGTGACACCACGCCCGTCGCGAACCGGGCGGCGAGCCCCAACACCGTTCGTCACCAGTCGCTCGTGTGTGCCGACGACCGGCTGTCCAAGGGCCGCACCATCTGGTTCACCGGCCTGTCGGGTTCCGGTAAGTCGTCGGTGGCGATGCGGGTCGAGCAGAAGCTGCTCGAACGCGGTTGCCCGGCTTACGTTCTCGACGGCGACAACCTGCGGCACGGGCTCAACGCCGATCTCGGTTTCTCGATGGCCGACCGGGCGGAGAACCTGCGCCGGCTGGCTCACATCGCCACGCTCATGGCCGACTCCGGTCTGACGGTGCTGGTTCCCGCGATCAGCCCACTGACCGAGCACCGCGAGCTGGCCCGTGCCGTGCACGCGAACCAGGGTTTCGAGTTCTTCGAGGTGTTCTGCGACACCCCGCTGGAGGACTGCGAGCGGCGCGACCCCAAGGGGCTGTACAAGAAGGCCCGTGCCGGTGAGATCACGCACTTCACCGGGATCGACAGTCCATACCAGCGGCCGAAGAGCCCGGACCTGCGGTTGGTTCCCGATCGCGATGTGGACGAGCTCGCCGACCAGGTGATCGAGCTGTTGGACAGTCGCCGGTGAACGACCACGAACTGGCTGCCCGTCTCGCGACGCGCGCCGGGGATCTGCTGCTCGACGTCCGTGCCGACTTCGCCGACGCGTCTGCCGAGGAGCGGAAAGCCGCGGGGGACAAGCAGTCCCACGATTTCCTGATGGAGGAGCTCGCGGCGCAGCGTCCCGGCGACGCGGTGCTGTCCGAAGAAGGTGTCGACGATCCGGTGCGCCTCGCCGCCGAGCGGGTCTGGATCGTCGACCCGCTCGACGGCACGCGGGAGTTCTCCGAACTCGGCCGCGACGACTGGGCGGTGCACGTCGCCCTGTGGGAGAACGGTGAACTGGTCGCCGGCGCGGTGGCGCTGCCCGCACAGAACACCACGTTGTCGACACCCGAGGTGGCCGCGCCGCGTGCGTTCGACGGCCCGCCGCGGATCGTGGTGTCGCGTACCAGGCCGCCGGCGATCGCGCTTGCGGTGCGCGATGCGCTCGACGGCACCTTGGTCGAAATGGGTTCGGCCGGTGCGAAAGTCGCCGCGGTGATCCGCGGGGTCGCCGACGTCTACGTGCACGCCGGTGGCCAGTACGAGTGGGATTCGGCCGCGCCGGTCGCCGTGGCACGCGCGGCGGGCCTGCACACGTCACGCATCGACGGGTCGCGGCTGGTCTACAACTCGGCCGACCCGCTGCTGCCGGACCTCGTGGTGTGCCGGCCCGAGCTGGCCGAGCGGGTACTGGCCGTCACCGGATAGGACGTTACCGAGAGCAACGAAATGGCTGGTTTGCCAACGGTTTCACCGCCACACCGTTGGTCTCGGCGTAGGCTGGCTTGATGACTCGTCCAACGTTGCGCGAACTCGCCAGCCTGCCGGGCGCGCCGGCCCGGCTGGCCGACTCCACCCTGGTGCTCATCGACTGCCAGAACACCTACACGCAGGGCACGATGGAGCTCGAAGGTGTGCAGGCCGCCCTGACCGAGACCGCGCAACTGCTGGACCGGGCCCGCAGCGCGGGCATCCCGATCATCCACATCCAGCACTCCGACGGGCCGGGTTCGCTGTACGACATCGAAGGCGAGAGCGGTGCGATCGTGGCGTCGGTGGCGCCTCGCGAGGGTGAACCCGTCGTGGTCAAGAACTTCCCGAATTCCTTTGTGCAAACTGATCTTCAGCAGCGATTGCAAGAGGTCGACGCGTCGAATCTGCTACTCGCGGGGTTCATGACGCACATGTGCGTCAACTCGACCGCACGCGGTGCGTTCAACCTCGGTTACGCGCCCACGGTCGTGGCCGCTGCGACCGCAACCCGGACGCTCGCAGGCCCGGACGGGGAACCCGTGCCTGCCGCCGCCCTGCAGGCGGCGAGCCTGGCGGCCTTGTCGGACCTGTTCGCGGTCGTGGTGCCGCAGACCGTCGACATCCCCGACTAACCCGTCCAGTTCGCGTTGAGCGAGTCGATGCGGTCGACGTTGTCCTCGGCCCAGGCGCGGAGCCGGCCCAGCGGATCGGCGACGTCGCGGCCCAGTTCGGTCAGTGCGTATTCGACGCGGGGCGGCACTTCGGCGTAGATGGTGCGCCGCAGCAGCGACGCGGCCTCGAGCCGGCGCAACGTCTGGGTCAGCATCTTCGGGCCGACGCCGGGCAGCGCGGCTTGCAGTTCGGTGAACCGGGCCTGGCCCTGCTCAAGCAGCCCGATGATCAACGCCGACCACTTGTTGGCCAACAGATCCAGCAATGCCCGGCACGGACAGGCTTCGGCGTACACGTTGTGCTCGTCGTGTCGACCGGTCGGACAAATCGTGGCCACAGCTCGTTCTCCTCACTACGTCTAGCTGCAAGGATTCCCTCGAGGGAAGTAGGCGCCCTTGCAGGAAACCGCCGGTGCGCGATTAGCATCCGTCGGCGTCAGCAATGCCAACAGATGAGGAGTGGTCACTATGCCCGATATGGCCGCGATCGGTTCCTACTCCGCCCTGCCGATCGACGATCCGGATGCTCTGCGAGACGTCCGGGTTCCGGTGCCTCAACTCCGCCCTCATGACGTCCTCGTGCGGGTCGCGGCCGTCTCGGTCAACCCCGTCGACATCAAGCGCCGCCGTAGCCTGTCGCCGAGCACGGATCCGGTGATTCTTGGCTTCGACGCGGCGGGAACGATCGAGGCGGTCGGGCCGGAGGTGACGACGCTCTCGGTGGGTGACGAAGTCTGGTATGCCGGTGACGTCACGCGGCCCGGAACCAACGCCGAGCTTCATGCGGTCGATGAGCGTATCGTCGCGCGAAAGCCGAAATCGTTGTCCTTCAAGGATTCTGCCGCACTGCCGTTGACCACCATCACGGCCTGGGAGACGTTGTTCGAACGGTTCGCGCTCACGGCCGATTCCCGGGGTGACCTGCTGGTGCTCGGCGCGGCCGGCGGCGTCGGGTCGGTGTTGATCCAGCTGGCAAAAGCGCTGACCGGGGTTCGTGTCATCGCGACGGCCAGCCGCGCCGAATCCCGCGACTGGGCGCTGCGCATGGGAGCCGATGAGGTGATCGACCACCGTGACCTGCGATCTCAAGCTCTCGAGGTGGCGCCGGACGGGATCGACTACCTCTTCTCGCCGCACTCGGCAGGCAACATCAGCATCTACGCCGACATCATGCGCCCGTTCGGGCACATCACGGCCATCGACGAGCCCGAGGGACTCGACCTCGTCGAGCTCAAGACGAAAAGCATTGCGTGGCATTGGGAACTGATGTTCACGCGCCCGATGTTGGGTTACGACATGATCGCCCAGCAGCGGTTGCTCAGCGCGGCCGCCGATCTGATCGACGCTGGGACGCTGCGGAGCACGCTCACCAATGCAATCGACGGCTTCGGTGCGGCCGGCCTTCGCGAGGCGCACCGCCACGTGGAATCCGGTCGCATGGTCGGCAAAGTGGTGGTGACGCGCGAGCGATAAACCGCTGGGCGGTCCGCCGACCCGGCTGGCAGAATCGCGCCATGCGGAGCACCCCATGACGCAGCCCTCCACGCGCATCACTCGCCTCGACGAGAAGCAGAGCACGTCGCGAAGCCAGCTGGACGAACTGCTCGACAGCACGCCACTGGCGACCATCGCACTCGTCCGCGACGGTCACCCGATCGCGTTTCCGACCGGATTCGCGCGCATCCGAGACGAATTGGTGATCCACGGATCCACCGGCTCGCCGTGGCTGCGGGCGCTCGCAGGAGGTGCACCGGCCGCGGTTTCGGTGACCGCGCTCGACGGTGTGGTGGTGGCGCGCAGCAGCTTCGAATCGTCGTTCCACTACCGCAGTGCCGTGCTGTTCGGGACGTTCGAGCGCATCTCCGACGACGACAAGGTCGGGTACCTCGAAACCCTTACCGACTCATTCATCCCCGGGCGCGTCGCCGAACTGCGGTCCAGCACCCGCAAAGAGCTCGCTGCCACGATGGCGATGCGCCTGCCGATCGGTGCCGACAACTGGTCGCTCAAGGTCAGCGACGGCTGGCCCGAAGACCCGGACGAGGACATCGCGGCGGGCGCATGGGCCGGTGTGGTGCCGTTGACGGTGCAGTACGGACAACCCGAGACCGCGCCGGACGTCGCGCCGGGCACACCGGTGCCAGCGTCGGTGCACGCCATGACCGGGCCGCTGCGGAACACGCCGTCGCGGTAGCGCTGGACTGTCCGCATGGTCCGGCTGGCAGAATCGGGCCTATGCGGATGTCGGCGAAGGCGGAGTATGCCGTCCGAGCCATGGTCCAATTGGCCGCCGTCGGCGAAGGTGATCTCGTAAAAACCGACGATCTGGCCAAGGCGCAGGGCATACCGTCGCAGTTCCTCGTCGACATACTCTCCGACCTGCGCACCGACCGGCTCGTTCGCAGCCACCGGGGCCGAGACGGGGGATACGAGTTGGCTCGCTCGGCCGCTGAGATCAGCATTGCCGACGTGCTGCGCTGCATCGACGGGCCGCTTGCGAGTGTGCGCGACATCGGCCTGGGCGACCTGCCGTATTCGGGCCCGACCGCCGCGTTGACCGATGTGTGGCGGGCCCTGCGGGCCAGTATGCGTTCGGTGCTGGAGGAGACGAGCCTGGCCGACGTGGCGTGCGGCAAATTGCCGTCCCACGTGGCGAAACTGGCGGGCGCCTACCTCAATCAGGAAGAGCAGCGCGGGCACGGTTAGTGGCCGACGTACTCAGCCGCCGTACGGCCGGGTGATGATCTCCAGGTAGTGGCCCGACGGGTCTTGGAAGTAGACACCACGTCCGCCGTCGTTGTGGTTGATCTCGCCGGGGCGCGCACCGCGCGGATCGGCCCAGTGCTGCAAGCCCCAGTCGCGGACCCTGCCGTAAATCGCGTCGAACTCGTCCTCGGACACGAGAAACGCGTAGTGCTGAGGGCGGATCTCCTCGCCGGGTGAGGCCTGCGCGTAATCGAGGGTGACGCCGTGGTTGAGCGTCACCGCGAGAAACGGGCCGAATTCGCGCGGGCTGGGCAGCCCGAACAACTCGGTGAAGAAAACCGCTGACTCCTGCCGATCCTTGGCGGCGACGATGGTGTGGTTGAAGGTGATTGCCATATGTAGCCAGTAAACCCTTGGCTCGTCGCGGTCGGCAAGGTGCAGGATGAGGGCCATGCCGACAGCCGAAACCCTGACCGGTCCACGCGTGCGGCTGCGGGCACCGGTCATCGATGATGCCGAAGCACTGTTCGCCCGTATCGCCTCCGATCCCGAGGTGACCCGCTATCTGTCGTGGCGCCCGCATCCTGACGTGGCAGAGACGCGGCGGGTCATCACGTCGCTGTTCAATGTCGGCGATGAACGGACGTGGCTGATCGAGCTGGACGGTGAGGTTGTCGGCCTGTGCGGCAGCCGACGCGTGCAGCCGCACGCGGTAGAGCTCGGCTATTGCCTGGCACGGTCGCATTGGCGGCAGGGTTTGATGTCAGAGGCAGTGTCGATGGTGTTCGACGAGGCGAGCCGTGACCCGTCGGTGTACCGGGTGTCGGCCTACTGTCATGTCGACAATGCGGGCTCGGCGGGTGTGCTGCGACGGTGCGGTTTGTCACTCGAAGGAAGGCTCGCGCGCTACGCAGTGTTTCCCAATATCGGCGAGGAGCCCCAGGATGTGCTCCTGTTCGGAAAGGCGGTGCGGTGATGAGCGGATTCGACCTACGAGGTCTGGCGCGGCCGGTGATCGTGGCACCGATGGCCGGTGGGCCGTCGACCCCCGAATTGGCGGCCGCGGGCAGCAACGCGGGTGGGCTCGGATTCATCGCGGCCGGCTATCTCTCTGCCGACGCACTCGCCGACCGGATCACCGCAGCGCGCGCGCTGACATCAGAGCCGTTGGGCGTGAATCTCTTTGCGCCCCAGCCCAGTGCAGGCACCGCGGATGGGATCGAGGCCTACGCGCGGGCGCTGGACGGTGAGTCGGACCGGTACGGGGTAGCGCTCGGCGAGCCGCGCTACGACGACGATGCCTGGTCGGCGAAACTCGGCGTGGTCGGAGACCTGCGGCCCGAGGTGGTGTCGTTCACGTTCGGATTGCCGACGGCCGAAGAGATCGCGCGGCTGCGCGATGCCGGGATCACCACGGTGGGCACCGTGACGACGCTGGACGAGGCCCGGATGGCGGTGGATTGTGGCATCGACGCGCTCGCCGTGCAGGGGCCCGCGGCGGGCGGTCACCGCGGCACATTCGACCCGGCCGCGGCACCCGCGACGCAGCCGCTGGATCAGCTTCTGGCCGAGGTGCTGGCCGCAGTCGACGTCCCGGTCGCGGCGGCGGGTGGGCTGGTGACCGCAGCCGACGTCGCGGGCGTCCTGGCCGCCGGTGCGGTGGCAGCGCAACTCGGCACCGCGTTCCTGCTGGCCGACGAGGCAGGCAGCAGTCCTGTGCACCGTGCCGCGTTGCAGAGCCGGGATTTCACCGAAACCGTTGTGACGCGGGCATTCTCCGGACGTTATGCCCGCGGCCTGCGCAACCGGTTCGTCATCGAGCACGAGGCTCAGGCGCCGTTCGGCTACCCTGAGATCCACTATCTGACGAGTCCGGTACGCAAGGCGTCGGTGGCCGCCGGTGATCCGCAGGCCACCAACGTGTGGGCGGGTACCGGGTGGCGCAACATCGGCACGGGTTCGGTCAAGGACATCATCGGCGCACTCACCTGAGCTGACCTAGCCGCGTTCGAGTCCCACTTCCTCCACCACGACCTCACCGTTGTCGGATCGTGCGGTCACCTCCCCAACAGCGTTGTCGGGATTGGTGGTTTCGGGCACCCGCACCTTGGTCGAGGACCCGGACTGCGCTCGCACGAAGTACGGACCGGGCTTCGGCAGGCCGATCACGACAGTGCCGTCGCGGGTGATCGCATTGACGGTGCGGGGTGCGGCATCGCGGAAGTCGACGGTGATATCGCCATCGGATGTCGTGGCGCTGAACTCCTCGGTGACCGCGATGGGATCGCGGGAGACGATTTCGCCGTTGACGGTGTGGGTTTCGATACGCCGGGCCGCGCCGCTGAGGACGATCGCGCCGTTTGTGGTGCGGGCGATCAGCTGGTCCACGTCGGCTTGCGCGAAGACCGCGCCGATCTCCTGTTCGGTGCGCACCGTCAGCCTGCGTGCCTGTTCGGGCGGCAGCGAGATGACGATCTCACCGCCGCGGGCCCATTCCAGCATGGGAGACGGACTACCGGAGATGGCGATGCGGGCTTCGCCGCCGTCGGAGCTCACCGCGAGCCGGTGCTCGCCGCTGTGCGTGGTGTTGACGAGCCGCAGGTCGGCTTTGGCATCGCGGGTTTCGCGATCGGCGGTGATCCGGATCGCGACGGGAACCTGAGCGGTGTCGATCACCAGCGTGCGCATGGTGGCCGGCAGGGCCTGGTGATCGGTGACGACGCGCACGGTACTGACGCCCCAGGCCGCGACCCCGAGGCCGGCCAGCGTGCCGACGAGCAGAAGCGCGGCCGCAGCGATCAGAACCAGCCGGAACGCGGTGCGCCCGCCCGGCGTCAGTTGGGGCGGCGGGGCGACCGGCGGCGGGGTGGTGATGGTAGTCACGATGGAAGTCCTTCCGGGAATGGAGATTTCGGCTACGTCTCGAGGTAACGCAGTACCGCCAGGACGCGGCGGTTCTCGCTCTCGTCGGGGGCGAGATCCAACTTCGTGAAAATGGACGCGATGTGTTTCTCGGCCGAGCCGACCGAGATGTGCAGTGCCGTGGCAATCGCCGAGTTGGTCTTGCCCTCGGCCATCAATTGCAGGACGTCTTGTTCGCGCGGGGTCAGCTGATCCAGTGCGCTGCGTCGGTGGGAACGAACCAAGATCTGTGACACCACCTCGGGATCGAGCACGGTTCCGCCGCCGCCCACCACCTCGACCGCGTCGAGAAAAGCAGGCACATCCGCGACCCGATCCTTCAGGAGATAACCGAATCCCTTGGTGTCCGAAGCGATCAGGTCGGCTGCGTAACGCTCCTCCACGTAGTGCGAGAGCACCAGGACAGGCGATTCAGGGTTCTGGCTGCGTAGCAGGGCCGCGGCCCGGATGCCCTCGTCGGTGAACGTCGGCGGCATCCGGACGTCGAGGATGGCCAGGTCGGGACGGTGCTCGTTGACGAGCCGCAGCAGGTTGGTGGCGTCGGGAACTCCGGCGACCACCTCATGACCGGCGTCGGCGAGGATGCGCTCGATGCCTGCCCGCAACAGCGCGGAGTCCTCGGCGATTACGACGCGCATGGCAGCACCGCCGTGACGATCGTCGGCCCGGTCACCGGACTCGACACTGCGAACGATCCGCCTGCGGCGCGGACCCGTTCTTCCAAACCGCGCAGGCCGGTGGCGTTCTCGCCCGCATCGATCACCGCGCCGCCTCTACCGTCGTCGAACACCGACACGTGCAGCACGTTGGCGGCATCATCGAGCCGGACGGTCACCACGGCCTGGGTGGCCTCGGCGTGCTTGGCGATGTTGGTCAGGGCCTCGGCCACCACGAAATAGGCGACCGACTCCACCTCGTCCGGCAGCCTTCGTGGCAGATCGACATGCAATGTCGTTGGCACTCCCGAAGTTTCGGCGCGCTGCACCACCGACGACAACGCCGCGTCCAATCCGCGGTCGGCGAGGATGGTCGGGGCGATGCCGCGCACCACGTTTCGTAGCTCGACGAGCGCGCTCTTGGCGTCGTCGTGCGCCTCTGCGATCAGTGCCTTCGCGGCGGGCAGATCGGAGTCCAACTTGGTCTGTGCCAGCCCGATCGTCATCGCCAGGGAGACGAGCCGAGGTTGCACGCTGTCGTGCAGATCGCGCTCGATACGGTGGCGTTCGGTCTGCGCCGAGGACACCGCACCTTGTCGCGCGTCGGCCAGTGCACTGACCTGGTACTGCAGGGCCGCCGTCGGGGAGGGGGACAGCAGCCACCGGTCGATTGCGGCGTCAAGGGCGGGCGCGAACACCAGGATGGCCGCGGCAGCCGCGACGGCGACGATCGCCAGCAGCCAGGCTATGGGCGGCGAGACGAATATCAGGCCAGCGTCGCCGTCACTCTGGCGGATCGCGGTGGCCGCGGCCGGCCCCACGAACGCGAACAGCAATAGCCCGAACGCGATACCGGCGGCCAGCATGTCGTAGAGCATCCGCAGATAGTGGTGGGCGACTCCTTTCCAGAATCGCGCACTGCTGATGTCCAGCCACTGCTGATGGGCCCAGCGTTGCAAACCGGTGTAGTGCGACAGCCGGCGCGGCGGAACGCCGATGCCCAAGCCGAAGACCGCCTCGCTGCGGGCCCGCTCGACCCACTCGACTCCGCGCATGAGGTAGATGAAGACGACTGCGGCAAGCAGGAATCCGATCACCGATGGAATCGATGACAGCCCGACGATCAAGATGGACAACGGAATCCAGAACCACACCAGCGCCAGGGCGGCTCCCGTGATCAGCGAGGCCGTCGGTACGACGCCGATGTTGCGGGGCTTCGCGAGGGGCACGGCAGGGGCGGGAGCGGCCGGTGGGCCGGTTTCGCTGATTGCGACCATGCCTTCAACCTACGAAGTCGAGGCGTCCGGCGACACAGCGTTTTCCCGCGAACCGGCTGGGGGATAACCACCCCTTGCCTTCCACGTGACCGCGCCGATGAGTTTCCGCCGGCCCACCGGTCTACCCATCCGTCAGCTCATCTCGCCCGCCAGGAGGACACCATGACCGTTCTGACCGCACCACAGACAAAGAAGATCAGCGAAGGCACGTCGCTGAGCCGTCGAATCGGAATCGGGATCAGCGTGCTCGTCGGCGCGTTTCTGGTATTCGACGCGGTCGGCAAACTCACCCTGCCCGAACAGGTCGAAGCCGGGACGGAATCGCTCGGGTTCCCGGTCGAGCAGGCACTGGCGATGGGCATCGTCCTCGCGGTCTGCGTCGTCGTGTACGCGGTCCCGCGGACCGCAGTGCTCGGTGCGCTGGGCCTCACGGCCTACCTCGGCGGTGCTGTCACGGCGAACATGCGTGTCGAGGCTCCGTTGTTCAGCCATACGCTGTTCGCGGTGTATCTCGGCACCTTGATGTGGATCGGGCTGCTCCTGCGTCGCCCCGAACTGCTCAGAATTTTCGGGTTGCGACGCTGAATCTCATTTCGGCGCAGTCAGCTCGAGCGCGATGTTGTCGGGATCGCGGAACTCGAGGATGTAGGACGGGCCGATGTCCTTGACCGGTTCGTGCGCGATGCCCAGATCGTCCAGATGGCGCGCGGCGTCGTTGAGCTCGGCTACGCTCGCGACTCGGAAAGCCAAGTGGTCCAAGCCAGCTCGGTCCTCATCGAAGCGATCCTCGGCGACCGGTCGCAGGCCGATCAACGTGCCGCCGAGGTCGTAGATCACGCCACCGAACAAAAAGCTCAACCGTTCCCGGATTGTCGCGCTCGCGTTCTCCGGGAGCTCGAGGAGGACCGGCCAGTCGAACACGCTCTCGTAGAACTGTCGCGACCGTTCGATATCGCTGACCGTGAGCCGGACGTGCGCGATGGAGGACGTTGCAATCGCCATCCGTTCATGCTGCCATCGTGCTCCCGAACGCATCAGTGGTGACCCGCGAGCGCGGATCACCACTGATGAGGGGAAAGGTTGCGCTACTCCGCCGCGTCGGCGGCCTCCGCGCCTTCGTCACCGGGGGTCCAGCCGTCCCTGAGCTTGTCGGGGAAGCTGGTCCAGCCCTCGCGGAGCTTGTCGGGGTAGTTGACCCAGTTGTCCCTGAGTTCGCCGGGGAAGCTGGTCCAGTTTTCCCGGAGCTGGCCGGGGAACGTCTGCCAGGCGTTGGCCTGGATCGGCACCGCGCAGGTCCAGGCCTCGGTGGAGGTCGGCTCGTAGCCCTCCTCGCTGTTGATTTTGTCGATGACGCTGTCGCAGTTGGGTGCGGCGGAAGCCGGCGCGGCGAGCGCGATCGCGCCCCCGAATGCCCCGGCGGCCAAAACCCCCACGATGAGTTTGTTCATGATCTGTGTCCCTCGGGTGAAAAGCTGATTTGAGATGGACTGTATACCTATTCGCCACAGTTTGCTGAAGTTTTCACTACGCGTCTTTTCCTGCCGCGCGGCAAGAGAAACACGCTGCGGTCACCTGGGAGATTCGCGGGTGTGGATTTGCCCATGGCCAGTGCGTTCGTCACGGTTGGGCACGTCGCGTCGGGGCGCGTCGGTCACGCCGTCACCCGGTCTGCCGCTTACTCCGGCGAGATTTTGCCAAACTTCGCCTTCCGCGGCCCATGTCAGAATCACTTCGTGCGGGTTGGGATGACGATGCCGGTAATGGAGCCACAGCTGGACGCCGCGACTTTGCGCGCGTGGGCGCACGTCATCGATGGAGGCCCGTTTTCGTCCTTGTGCTGGGGTGAGCGGATCGCGTTCGACAACCCCGACAGCCTGACCCTGCTCGGGGCGCTGGCGGCCTGGACCGATCGGGTCCGGTTGGTGACCACCGTCGTCGTACCGCAACTGCACGACCCGGTGATGCTCGCCAAAGGGCTGGCCACGGGGGATCTGCTCAGCGGCGGTCGGCTGACGGTCGGTATCGGAATCGGCGGCCGCGAAGAGGACTACCGGGCGGTTGGGGCAGACCCGGCCACGCAGACCCGACAGGGTCTGGCCGATCGGGTGGCGGTGATGAAGCGCGTGTGGGCGGGTGAAAAAATCACTGACTCGACGCTGCCGGTGGGTCCCCCGCCCGTGCAGACCGGCGGACCGCCGCTGCATATCGGCACCATCGGACCCAAGACCGTGCGTGACGCCGCCGCGTGGGCGGACGGCGTCGCGGGGACGACCTTGGACCTGGACTTGGACAAGCAGGCCGAGTTGTTCGACATCGCGCGGGCCGCGTGGGCGCAGGCCGGGAAACCGAAGCCGCACCTGGCCACGTCGTTCTGGTTCGCGCTCGGCGAACCCGACGAGGCCAGGGCGCAGGTGCACCGGCATCTGCGTCGGTACATGAACTGGATCCCCGCCGACTACGTCGACGCGATGGCTCCCACGACCGGCTGGGCCGGCAGTGAGGACGAATTGGTCGAAGTGCTCGGCAAGTTCGAGGACATCGGCACCGACGAGGTGCAGCTCATTCCGACGAGCTCCAACATCGACCAGCTGCGCCGGGTGGCCGACGTCGTAAAGATCTTCGCCTGACGGGGGTGCGATGGCAGGCTGAGAACATGGCCGCCACACCGCTTCCCCCCATCGTCTCCCGCGCCGAGTGGGAGGAGCAACGTGCGAAACTCCTTGTCCGCGAAAAGGAACTGACACGCATGAAGGATGCGGTCAGCGCGGCGCGACGGCGCCTGCCGATGGTCGAGATCACCGAGAACTACGTGTTCGACACCGAGAGCGGGCCGCTCTCGTTACTCGATCTTTTCGACGGGCGCCGTCAATTGATCGTGCAGCACTTCATGTTCGGTGCCGACTGGGATCAGGGCTGCGACGGCTGTTCGATGATGGCCGACCACATCGGCCCGCTGTCCCACCTGTACGCCAAGGACACGTCATTCGTGCTGGTGTCCCGGGCGCCCATGGGCAAGCTGCTGGCATTTCGCGACCGCATGGGCTGGGCGCTGCCATGGGTGTCTTCCGGGGCGACGACGTTCAACGAGGATTTTCGCGCGACGGTCGACGGTGAGGAACGTCACGCCATCAGCGTGTTCCTGCGTGACGGCGAACGCGTGTTTCACACCTGGTCGACCTACGGCCGCGGTGAGGAGCCGTTCATGGTGGTCTTCGACCTGCTGGATCTCACGCCCTACGGGCGACAGGAGACCTGGGAAGACTCGCCGAAGGGCTGGCCACAACAGCCGCCCTACGAGTGGATGCGGCTACACGATTCCTACTGACCTGGCTGTTTAACATTCGCGAGAAGTGGAACGATAGATAGTCAGAGGCCGTAATTCGGCTGATGAGGAGCAAGAGATGAATTTCGTGAAGAAGATCGCTACGACAGCCGCCACCGTCGGTGCGCTCGGCTTCGCTGCCGTCGGTATCGGTGCAGGTCAGGCCAACGCCGATGACCCATGGTGGTGGGAGCCCGTGCCATCGCCAGGACACTTCGTGCCGTCACCGGGCCATATCGGCCAGTTGCCGTTCGTCCCGCCGCCAGGGCACTGGGACAAGCCCGGCAAGTGGTTCAAGTAGCGGCATCGTCAACAGGACCGGCCTACCACGCAGAACGGCTGCGCGGTAGGCACGGGTGACTTGCTCGCTTTCTTCAGCGCCTCGAATTTCATGACGATTTCGTCGCTGATGCGGAAGGCATCGTTTTCCTGCGGCAGGTCGTAGTAGGCCGCCTCGGCGGCCTTGAAGCGTTCGACGGCCGCCTCGTGTCTCCGCTGGTTCTCCGGCGTGGGATTGGCCTCCTTCGCTGCTTCCGCGGCTTCGAGAGCCTTTGCTGCTGCGTTTATTTCGGCATATACCCGGTGTGTCTTGGGGGAGTCGGTGCCGTTCTGGGAGTCGTACCAGCCCTCCGCGATCGCGGCTTCCATGGTGCCGGGCTTGAGCTGGTTCTCCGGCTTGAGCGCTTCTTTGATGACGTCCTTCTTGGTGCTGGTCTGCCAATAGATCTGGCCTTCGTTCAGGCCACGCCCGGCGAGCATCGACGCGATGCGGAACGCCTGCTCGGCGTGCCGCGCTTCGTGATAGAGCGTCGACGTGAGGGCGGTGGTGTGGCGGTCACGGTGTTCCGGATCACTCGGCAGCTCTTTGAAGGCCGACGGTTTGATGAAGATCGTCCACGTCGTGCTGTCGAACTGATTGCCTTCGCCCGTAGTGAGTTCGACGGCGGGCACTCCGACCTCACCGAGGTGCTTGTTGATCTCGGTTTTCAACGCCAGGCGTCGTGCCTCGGGTGTCTTGAGTTCGTCCCACCTGTCCAGGACGGACTTCATCTCACCGACGTAGACGGTGATGCGGGCGCTGACCCCTAGGCCCCCTTGGAACATGCGCGGCAATGTGCGGGGGCCCGCCATACCGTCGACCTTCAGGTGTGGCTCGAATTCGCTGCCCTTCGTCCGCTGCCATTCGGCGACGGCCTGCACGTCGGCGGCGTCCATCTCATCCTTCGGCGGAGTGCCGACCGCGGCTTGGATCTGGTTGATCACCGCCTTGGTGTAGCGCTTGGGTTTTTGCTTGTAGTAGAAGATCGCGCCGGTGACCTGCTGTGGGTCGAGGACGCCCTCGACCTCGATCACTGGTTCGCGTTGCACATGTAGCAGGTCCGTGGTGGCGCGATTGCCTGCCAGGCGCTGCAGGCCGAGGACTCCGCCAGCCGTTCTCGCGTCGACGCCGGCCGTCGCTGCGCGACGTGGTGTGCCGGCGCGGCGTCTGGCATCCCGCGCAATTCGGTCGAACATGCGATCTCGCCCCCTCATGCGAGATGGATAGGCCGAACCTACGAATTGCGCAGGGCGGCCACAATGGACGAAAGGGCAGAATCGAGCGCCGATTCTTGCGTAGGAAAACGCGCGACACGCAATTTGCGAAAAGCTGTCTACTCACGAACCTGTGTGGTGACACACTTGGCGAAATTCGAAGTGCGTCAAGCGATGGGGTAGCGGTCATGAGTCCGTCGCACATCCGGGTCGTTGCGTGTACTTGTGTGCTCGCGGTTGGAGTCATGGTCGGCACACCGGCGATCGCGTTCGCAGAACCAACTATTGACGGTGGTGTCACCGCGAGCGCCGATGAAACCGCCGGTGGCTCACCCGAATTGACGTCGTCGACAATCGATACCACCGCAGCGTCGCCCGAGCCAACCGCCGCCGGCAGCGCCGAGGACAGCGCTGCCGCTGCGGAGCGAAACGCTGTCGAAGGCGTCGACAGCACGGTCGGTTCCGGCCGTAACCCTGGTGACCCGCCGCTCGCAGAAGATGGCGGCTCCACCGAAACGTCGGCAGCCGAACAACCTTCGGCGACAGCCAGCGCGACGGATGAGGGGTCTGTCATCGCCGATGCGGACGCGGAATCGGCCGCTTCGGATTCCGACCCGACCACCGAGGCCACGCCTGAGACCACCGAGGCGGACGGTTCGGGGTCAGCACCGGCTGTTCAAACACAATCCCAGGGCACCACCGCCGTGCCGCCCGACAACACGCCGACTGCACCGCCACCCGGGACCGTGCCCGCTGCCGCGTACGTGATGGCCGTGCCGTATCTGGCCCTGCTGGGCCTGCAGGCGGTGGTCGCACCGGTTGCCCATGTCATGGCGGCAGTGACGTACCTGCTCGCCGAGGTGGTCGTCGTACCCCTCCTACAGCTCCAACATGATCTTGTGATGTTGTTCGCGATCGCCGGAGTCGAACCCGTGGTGGACAGCCTGGCGCAAATCGGTGTCGCGCTACCGCCATCGGTTCAGGCGGCGTTGGAGGCGAAGTTCGCCGAACCGGCGCCAGGCGTATCCCCGCTGGACGCCGTTTCGGCCGGCGTGGCTCAGCCGGAGGCCGGGCTTCCTCTGGAAAGCAAGTTGCCCGCGGCCCCCGCACCGCCCGAACCGGGCGAGTCAGTGCTGTCGCGGGTCTCGTCGTTCATCGGCGACATCACCCGCAAACTGCTGGAGTCCCCAACGTTGATGGCATTGGCCATCGCAGCCCTACCTGGCCTCGCCGGGTTGTTGGTGCTGACGGCTGGTGGCGTGCGGCTCGGGTACCGGCAGGCCAAGGCGCGGGTTGCCGTGCAGGTGCATGGCATCGCCCGATTCGTGGCGATGGAGCCAGTGGCCGAGGTTCGGTGCGGGGCGTTGGTGTTGCTGCGGCCACGGATCAGGTCCGCACCAAAGCCGGTCGTCACGGCGGTGCTGGACGAGGCGGCATAGGCGCTGACAACATTTTTGCCCGCCGGCGGAATATTGCGGGGGCGTAGTTGATTTCACACCTCAGGGCCGTCTATCCGGGCGGTCTGCCCGAGGCCGAGTGAGGTGGTCAGAGGTGGATTCGAACAAGAATCGCAGGCAGTTCAAGACAGTGTCGGCCGGTATCGGTCTGACGGCGGCAGGGGCTCTGGCGGTGCTGGGAGTGCTGATGAGCCAGTCACCTGCGGGAACGCAGAATTGGAGTCAGGCGCCGATGGAGACGGGAGCGACGGTGACGCAATCCACTCCCGCGACCGAGCCGGAAACGTCGGTGGCCAAGCCGCCGTTCACGTTTACGACGCCAGAGGGGTTCGCGGTACCGCACTAGCGCTGCACGGTCCAGCGGCCGGGATGGTTCAACAGCCGTGGTGTAAGCACTCCTACAGTGACCGTTCACGGCTCGTGTACGTCGGTTCCCATCGCCCGAAAAGCCTTGGTAGACAAGGCTTTGGGCGACGGCTGACAGTTTCTCACAGGCAGATTCGTCCGTGCGCGCTCAGATCCCAAGGTGACTAACGCTTTCGCCGATTAGCGTTCCAAGCATGTTGAACCACAGTGCCATTCGGCGCGAGGTGCTCATGATGCGGGCGTTTCGGAACCGCCTGGTCGGTTGGGGTCAACGCCGTGTCACCGGCACGGAACAGGTCATGCGCGAGGGCATGGGTTTCTGGTCTTCGCGGTCTCTTCACCGATCTGGCGACCGGCCCCGCAACCGCCAATGCTCGACTGCCTCGTCGCGCTCGGGCTGCTCAAGTGTGACCGCAACGGCCGGTACCTGAACTCGCTGCGGGCAAGTCTGTTCCGTGGATCGCAACAGGCCCAGCTACATCGGCGGGCTCATGGAGCTGTCCAGTAGTCGTCTCTATGACCTCTGGTCCGGGCTCGGCGACCTGATGAGCACCGGGAACCCCGCCGCCGAGGAAGAGAGCGGCGACAACGAGTTCTTCGCCACCCTCTACCAGGACCCCGCTGCGCTGAGGCACTTCCTGTCCGGGATGACCGGTATCTCGACAGCCGAGGCGACGTTGATCGCCGCGCGGTTGCCCTGAAGGCGGTTCAGCACGTTCGCCGATATCGGCGGAGCGCAGGGCGCGCTGCCGGTCCGCGTCGCGCTGACCCATCCGCATCTGACCGGGCTCAACTACGACCTGGCCGCGGCCGGCCCGTCTTCACCGAGTACGTCGCGCCGGTTCGGCTCGAGCTCATCAGGAAGGCGTACTCGGCGCTGCCGCCGGGAGGCTCGCTTCTCGTCTACGACGCCATGGTCGACAACAAGAGCCGATACCGCTCGATGGGCCTCTTGTCGAGCTTGAACATCATGCTCGAAACCCGTGAGGGCTTCGAAGCGAGCACTGACGAGTATGTGCGCTGGCTCGGCGATGCCGACTTCCGCGACGTCACGGTCACACACCTGGTGGGGCCGACCTCGATGGTCTACGGGTTCAAGCCGACGGCTTAAGCCTGGTCAGAGGGTATTTTGCGGAGTGCCCCCGGCAGGATTCGAACCTGCGGCCTTCTGCTCCGGAGGCAGACGCTCTATCCCCTGAGCTACGGGGGCGCGATGGTTAAACCAGCTGCGCCGATTGGGCGTGGATAGCGTAGCGCATCCGGCGGCGAATACGGATTCGGGGCGTGAGCACCCCAGACCATAGGATGGACCCTCGTGACCCCCGCCGACCTTGCTGAGCTGCTCAAGGCCACTGCTGCGGCAGTGCTGACCGAACATGACCTGGACACGGCCGCGTTGCCCGCGACCGTGACGGTCGAGCGCCCCCGCAACCCGGAGCACGGCGACTATGCGACCAACCTCGCTCTGCAGGTCGCCAAGAAGGTCGGGGCCAATCCACGCGAGCTCGCGGGCTGGTTGGCGACCGCGCTCGCGGCCGCCGACGGCATCGCCGCGGCCGAGGTCGCCGGCCCGGGCTTCGTCAACCTGCGCATCGAGGCGTCCGCGCAGGGTGTGATCGTCACCAACGTGCTGGCCGCGGGGGCGGGCTACGGCGCGTCGGAGGTGCTCAAGGACCAGAACATCAACCTCGAATTCGTCTCGGCCAACCCCACGGGGCCCATTCACATCGGTGGCACACGCTGGGCCGCGGTGGGTGACGCGCTGGGACGGCTGCTGGCGACGCAGGGCGCCGAGGTCACGCGTGAGTACTACTTCAACGATCACGGCGCGCAGATCGACCGGTTCACCAACTCGCTGATCGCGTCGGCGAAGGGCGAACCGACCCCCGAGGACGGCTACGCCGGGGCCTACATCGTCGACATCGCACAGCAGGTGCTGGCCAAGGCGCCCGATGCCATGAGCCTGCCCGGCGAGCAGCAGCGCGAGACGTTCCGCGCAATCGGCGTCGACCTGATGTTCACCCACATCAAGGAGTCGCTGCACGAGTTCGGCACCGACTTCGACGTGTACACGCACGAGGATTCGATGCACACGTCCGGCCGGGTGCAGCAGGCCATAGCCAAGCTGCGCGAGACCGGCAACATCTACGAGAAGGACGGCGCAACCTGGTTGCGCACCACCGAGTTCGGCGACGACAAGGACCGCGTCGTCATCAAGAGCGACGGCAACCCGGCCTACATCGCCGGTGACCTCGCCTATTTCCTGGACAAGCGTCAGCGCGGCTTCGACCTGTGCATCTACATGCTGGGTGCCGACCACCACGGCTACATCGCGCGGCTCAAGGCCGCCGCGGCAGCGCTCGGCGACGACCCGAACACCGTCGAGGTGCTGATCGGGCAGATGGTCAACCTGGTCCGTGACGGTCAGCCGGTCCGGATGAGCAAGCGCGCGGGCACCGTCATCACGCTCGACGACCTGGTCGAGGCCATCGGCGTGGACGCTGCACGCTACGCGCTGATCCGCTCGTCGGTGGACACCCCGATCGACATCGACCTGGCGCTGTGGTCGAGTGCGTCCAACGAAAACCCGGTCTACTACGTGCAATACGCACATGCCCGGCTCTCGGCGCTGGCCCGCAATGCGGCCGATCTGGGCGTTGTCGCCAGCACCGACAAGCTGGACCTGCTCACGCACGACAAAGAAGGCACGCTGATCCGCAACCTGGGCGAGTTCTCCCGGGTGCTCAAGACCGCCGCCGCGCTGCGCGAACCGCACCGCGTGTGCCGTTACCTGGAGGATCTGGCCGGCGACTACCACCGGTTCTACGACTCCTGCCGGGTGCTGCCGCAGGGCGACGAGGAGCCGGGCGATCTGCACGCGGCGCGGCTGGCGCTGTGCCAGGCCACCCGCCAGGTCATCGCCAACGGTCTTGCCATCCTCGGCGTCACCGCTCCGGAGCGGATGTGAACGCGCACCCCGCCGGTCCGCGGCATGCCGACGAAGTCCATCACACCGCCACCCCCGCCAAGCCGCAGACGCCGGACGAGATCCTGCTGCTGGCTCCGAATGTCTGGCCCCGCAACCTCGTTCGCGGTGCCGACGGCGTGGTGTCGATCGCCGGAGTGTCGGTCACGGATCTGGCCGCCGAGTTCGGCACGCCGCTGTTCGTCATCGACGAGGCCGACTTCCGGTCCCGCTGCCGCGATATCGCGGCGGCCTTCGGCGGCGGCGAGTACGTCCACTACGCGGCCAAGGCGTTCCTGTGCTCCGAGATCGCGCGCTGGGTGGACGAAGAAGGTCTCGCACTCGACGTCGCGACCGGGGGCGAGCTCGCCGTCGCGCTGCACGCGGGCTTCCCGGCGGAGCGAATCACGGTGCACGGCAACAACAAGTCCGTCGAAGAGCTGACCATGGCGGTCAAGGCGGGCGTCGGCCATGTGGTGCTGGACTCCGAGATCGAGATCGAACGCCTCGACGCGATCGCCGGACAGGCCGGTGTCGTGCAGGACGTGCTGGTGCGCGTCACCGTCGGCGTTGAGGCCCATACCCACGAATTCATCTCCACCGCGCACGAAGACCAGAAGTTCGGGTTGTCATTGGCCACCGGCGCCGCGATGGACGCAGTGCGCCGGGTGTTCGCCACCGACAACCTGCGGCTCGTCGGCCTGCACAGCCATATCGGGTCGCAGATCTTCGACGTCGCCGGGTTCGAACTGGCCGCGCACCGGGTGATCGGTCTGCTGCGCGACGTGGTCGCCGAGTTCGGCGTGGAGAAGACCGCGCAGATCTCGATCGTCGATCTCGGTGGGGGACTGGGTATTTCCTATCTTCCGCACGACGACCCGCCGCCGATGAAGGACTTGGCCGACAAGCTCCTGGCGATCGTCCGCAACGAATCCGCGGCTGTCGGGCTGCCCGCGCCCAAGCTTGTCGTCGAGCCCGGCCGTGCGATCGCCGGGCCGGGGACCATCACGCTCTACGAAGTCGGCACGGTCAAAGATGTGGCCGTGAGCCCGACCGCGCACCGTCGGTACGTGAGCGTCGACGGCGGCATGAGCGACAACATCCGTACCTCGCTCTACGCCGCCGAGTACGACGCCCGGTTGGTCTCGCGGGTGAGCGATGCACCGGCCGCGCTCGCGCGCATCGTCGGAAAGCACTGTGAGAGTGGCGATATCGTCGTCCGCGACACCTGGGTGTCCGATGACATCGCGCCGGGCGATCTGCTCGCTGTGGCCGCGACCGGGGCGTACTGCTACTCGATGTCGAGCCGTTACAACCTGCTGTGCCGTCCCGCCGTGGTTGCGGTGAAGGACGGCAAGGCGCGGCTGGTACTGCGACGGGAGACCGTCGACGATCTTTTGAGCCTGGAGGTGAGTGGTCAATGAGTCAGAAGCCCATCGGCATAGCGGTATTGGGCCTGGGTAACGTCGGCAGCGAAGTGGTGCGCATCATCAACGAGAGCGCCGCCGACCTGGCCGCGCGCATCGGGGCGCCGCTGGAGCTGCGCGGCGTGGGCGTGCGCCGGGTTTCCGACGATCGCGGCGTGTCGCCCGACCTGCTCACCGACGACATCGCTGGCCTGGTGTCGCGCGACGACGTCGACATCGTCGTCGAGGTGATGGGCCCGGTGAAGCCTGCCCGCAAGGCCATCCTGGCCGCGCTCGAGCAGGGCAAGTCCGTCGTCACCGCAAACAAGGCCCTGATGGCGCAGTCCACCGGTGAGTTGGCGCAGGCCGCCGAGAAGGCCCGCGTCGACCTGTATTTCGAGGCCGCGGTGGCAGGCGCGATCCCGGTTATCCGCCCGCTGACGCAGTCGCTGGCCGGTGACTCCGTACTGCGCGTGGCCGGCATCGTCAACGGCACCACCAACTACATCCTGTCCGAGATGGACAGCACCGGAGCCAATTACGAGACGGCACTGGCCGACGCCAGCGCGCTCGGCTACGCCGAGGCCGATCCCACCGCCGACGTCGAGGGCTACGACGCCGCGGCCAAGGCGGCCATTCTGGCCTCGATCGCGTTCCACACCCGGGTGACCGCCGACGACGTGTACCGCGAGGGCATCACCAAGGTCACCGCGGCGGACTTCGTCTCGGCGCGCGCGCTCGGCTGCACCATCAAGTTGTTGGCCATCTGCGAGCGGCTCACCACCGACGAAGGCAAGCAACGGGTTTCGGCCCGCGTGTATCCGGCGCTGGTGCCGCTGTCGCACCCGCTGGCCGCGGTCAACGGCGCGTTCAACGCCGTCGTGGTCGAGGCCGAGGCCGCCGGCCGGCTGATGTTCTACGGTCAGGGTGCCGGCGGCGCTCCGACCGCGTCGGCTGTGCTCGGCGACGTCGTGATGGCCGCGCGCAACCGGGTGCAGGGCGGCCGGGGCCCGCGGGAGTCGAAGTACGCGAAGCTGCCGATCGCGCCGATCGGCTTCATCCCCACCCGCTACTACGTCAACATGAACGTCGCGGATCGACCGGGCGTACTGTCCGCTGTGGCAGCCGAATTCGCCAAGCGTGAGGTCAGCATCTCCGAGGTGCGCCAGGAAGGCATGGTCGACGAGGGTGGCCAGCCGTGCGGCGCGCGCATCGTCGTGGTCACCCACGAGGCGACCGACGCGGCGCTGTCGGAAACCGTCGAGGCGCTGGCAGATCTCGACGTGGTGCAGACCATCAACAGCGTGCTCCGCATGGAAGGAACGAGCGCATGAGTTCAGCAAAGGCCGGCCAAGTTGCCCGGGTGCACCAGCCCTGGCCCGGCCTGATCGAGGCCTACCGAGACAGGCTGCCGGTCGGCGACGACTGGACACCGATCACCCTGCAAGAGGGTGGCACGCCGCTCATCCACGCCGAGCGGTTGAGCGAATTGACCGGCTGCACCGTCCATCTCAAGGTCGAGGGGCTCAACCCCACCGGTTCGTTCAAGGACCGCGGCATGACGGTCGCGGTCACCGAGTCGCTGGCCCGCGGGCAGCAGGCCGTGCTGTGCGCATCGACCGGAAACACCTCGGCATCGGCGGCCGCATACGCCGCGCGTGCCGGGATCACCTGCGCGGTGCTGATCCCGCAGGGCAAGATCGCGATGGGCAAGCTCGCGCAGGCGGTCATGTACGGCGCCAAGATCATTCAGGTCGACGGCAACTTCGACGACTGCCTGGAATTGGCGCGCAAGATCACCGCCGACTTCCCGACCGTCGCGCTCGTGAACTCGATCAACCCGTATCGCATCGAGGGCCAGAAGACCGCGGCGTTCGAGATCGTCGACGCGCTCGGCACCGCACCCGACGTGCATGCGCTGCCGGTCGGCAACGCGGGCAACATCACCGCGTACTGGAAGGGCTACACCGAGTACCACCGCGACGGCCTTTCGGACCGGCTGCCGCGCATGCTCGGAACCCAGGCCGCCGGCGCGGCCCCGCTGGTGATCGGTGAGCCCGTCAAGGAGCCCGAGACCATCGCGACCGCGATCCGCATCGGATCGCCGGCCTCGTGGAGTGCGGCCGTCGAAGCTCAGCAGCAGTCCAAGGGGAAGTTCCTGGCGGCCACCGACGAGGAGATCTTGGCCGCCTACCACCTGGTCGCCCGGACCGAGGGCGTGTTCGTCGAACCGGCTTCGGCGGCCAGCATCGCGGGCCTGCTCAAGTCGGTCGAGGACGGCTGGGTCAAGCGCGGCTCCACCGTGGTCTGCACGGTCACCGGTAACGGCCTGAAGGATCCGGACACCGCGCTCAAGGGCATGCCCGCCGTCACGCCGGTTCCGGTCGATCCGGTGGCCGTCGTTGCCAAGCTCGGTCTGGTCTAGCGGAGAATCAGGTGACACACACTCTGCCCGTCGGGATCACGGCCACGGCCGTCGTCGCTGCGTCCAGCGCGAACCTGGGACCGGGCTTCGACAGCCTGGGCCTGGCGCTGAGCCTGTATGACGAGATCGTCGTCGAGACAACAGAATCCGGGCTTCGGGTGGAGGTCGAAGGGGAGGGCGCAGGCCAGGTCCCCCTGGACGGTACACACCTGGTGGTGCGGGCGATCGAGGCCGGCCTGCGCGCGGCTGGCTACTCGGCTCCCGGGCTGATCGTCCGCTGCCGCAACGATATTCCGCATTCGCGCGGTCTGGGTTCTTCGGCCGCGGCGGTGGTTGGCGGCTTGGCGGCCGTGAACGGCCTTGTGACACATGCTGGTTCGGAACCGATGACGGACACCCAGCTGATCCAGTTGGCCAGCGAGTTCGAGGGGCACCCCGACAACGCCGCGGCAGCGGTACTGGGTGGCGCGGTGGTGTCGTGGACCGACGAGGGTGCGGACGGCGGAGCGCGGTACTCGGCCGCGCCACTGCGGTTGCATCCCGACATCCGGCTGTTCCCGGCCGTGCCGCAGCAGCGGTCGTCGACCGCCGAAACCCGCGTCCTGCTGCCCGAGCAGGTCAGCCACGTCGACGCGCGGTTCAACGTCAGCCGTGCGGCGCTGCTCGTGGTCGCGCTGACCGAACGGCCGGATCTGCTGATGGCCGCCACGCAGGATGTCCTGCATCAGCCCCAGCGGGCAGCGGCGATGCCGGCCTCGGCGGAATATCTGCGCATCCTGCGCCGTTATGGCATTGCAGCGGTGCTTTCGGGGGCGGGTCCCTCGGTCCTTGGCATGAGCGCGCAGGTGGGACTACCTGCCGAAGCCCTGGAGTTCGGCACCGCCAACGGGTTCACCGTCAGTGAGATGTCGGTCGGTTCCGCCGTACGTTGGACTTCAGGTGTGGCGGCCCGGAACTGACATCCCGGGCTGGGTATGCACAAGGGGTGTGCGCGCAAACACAACGCGCGGAGCAATTGACGTTGCTTGATTCCTGCACCGAAGCGGGTTATTCTCGCTCTCGTCCAGCAATCGCAGGGTCTCTGCCTGCGTCGACACCAGGACGACCACCCAATCTTCTTGTGTTTCACTCGTGGACTGATGGTTCGCCGTTTGACGGTGAATCCTGGCGATCGCCGTTGCGCAGGCGACGGTGTGAGCCACGCGTTCAGCGGTTCGGCTGAATGCGCATTGACCTTTGGGGAGCCCTCGCACGACGCAATCAGCGAGGGAAAGAAAGGAAATCCGTGACAGATACGGACCTCTTCACGGCTGACAACGCCAATGACACCGGTGATTTGTCGAATGCCGTGACAGCAGACAGCGTTGCGCCCGCTGCCGCCAAGTCGGACACCGCGCCGCGCGCTTCGAGCGCCCGGCCCGCGTCGCTGTCGACGATGGTGCTGCCGGAGCTGCGTGCGCTCGCCAAGGAAATCGGTGTTGAAGGTGCGTCCGGTCTGCGCAAGAGTGAGTTGATCGCAGCCATTCGCGCCCACCGCGGCGAAACCAACGGCCGGACCGCTGAGGCCAGCAGCCCGGCGGCCACCGACGCGCCGGCGGACGCCGGTGCCGAGGTTGCCGAGCAGCCCGCCCCCCGACGCCGTGAGCGGCGCGGATCGTCTCGTCAGGCCGGAGCTCCGGTTGGTGAGGCGGCCAAGGAGGACGCGAAGGGCACACCGGCCGAGCCGGCCAAGGGTGCCGAGGCTGAGCCGGCCAAAACCGCCGAAGCCAAGGCTGAGACCGCGGAAGCGAAGGCTGAGCCGGCCGAAGCCAAGCAGGACACCCGCAACAAGGGCGACCGGCGCAAGGACGATCAGGCCAAGGGCGACCGGAACAAGGACGACCAGGGCAAAGACGACCAGGGCAAGCAGGACCGGCAGGACAAGCAGGACCGGCAGTCCGCGGGTGACCAGGCGGATCAGCAGTCCGACCAGAACCGCGGTGGCGGAAATGCCGATGACGACGGCGAAGGCCGTCAGGGCCGGCGTGGCCGCCGGTTCCGCGACCGTCGGCGCCGTGGCGAACGCGGCGGTGAGGGCGGCGGCGAGACCGAGCTCCGTGAGGACGACGTCGTCCAACCGGTAGCGGGCATCCTCGACGTTCTGGACAACTACGCCTTCGTCCGCACGTCGGGTTACCTCGCCGGGCCGAACGACGTCTACGTGTCCATGAACATGGTCCGCAAGAACGGGCTGCGTCGCGGTGACGCGGTCACCGGCGCGGTCCGGGTGCCCCGCGAAGGCGAGAACACCGGCCAGAATCCGCGCCAGAAGTTCAATCCGCTGGTCCGGCTCGACACCGTCAACGGCGGATCGGTCGAGGACGCCAAGAAGCGTCCCGAGTTCAGCAAGCTGACGCCGCTGTACCCGAACCAGCGCCTGCGCCTGGAGACCACTCCGGAGCGGCTCACGACCCGCGTGATCGACCTGATCATGCCGATCGGCAAGGGCCAGCGCGCCCTGATCGTGTCTCCGCCGAAGGCCGGTAAGACGACGATCATGCAGGACATCGCCAACGCGATCACCCGCAACAACCCGGAATGCCACCTCATGGTCGTGCTCGTCGACGAGCGCCCCGAAGAGGTCACCGACATGCAGCGCTCGGTGAAGGGTGAGGTCATCGCCTCGACCTTCGACCGGCCCCCGTCAGACCACACCCAGGCCGCCGAGCTGGCCATCGAGCGGGCCAAGCGCCTGGTCGAGCAGGGCAAGGACGTCGTGGTGCTGCTGGACTCGATCACCCGGTTGGGCCGCGCGTACAACAACGCGTCACCGGCCTCGGGCCGCATCCTGTCCGGTGGTGTGGACTCCACCGCGCTCTATCCGCCGAAGCGCTTCCTGGGCGCGGCCCGCAACATCGAGCACGGTGGCTCGCTCACCATCATCGCCACGGCGATGGTCGAGACCGGCTCGACCGGTGACACCGTGATCTTCGAGGAGTTCAAGGGCACCGGTAACGCCGAGCTCAAGCTGGATCGCAAGATCGCCGAGCGGCGGGTGTTCCCGGCCGTCGACGTCAACCCGTCCGGCACCCGTAAGGACGAGCTGCTGCTGTCGCCGGACGAGTTCGCGATCGTGCACAAGCTGCGCCGCGTGCTTTCGGGTCTCGACTCGCACCAGGCCATCGACCTGCTGATGAGCCAGCTGCGCAAGACCAAGAACAACTACGAGTTCCTGGTGCAGGTCTCCAAGACCGCACCCGGTTCGATGGACGTCGACTGACCCGTCGGTTTCCGTACGCAAGGCCCTCGCTTCGGTGGGGGCCTTTTGCGTGCCGGGGTCCGACTACTCAAGTTTGACTACTATGGCATGCATGGCCACGACGACGATTCCGCTGCTGCCTTGTACCGACCTGGACGAAACCGTCGAGTTCTACCGGGCGCTGGGTTTTGACACGTCCGACCAGCAGACCAAGCCCTACCTGTACCTGGCGTTCGCGCTGGCCGACATCAATGTGCACTTCAAAGAGCCGGCGCCGAGCCTGAACCCGGCCGAAGAACTGTCCGGCGGGTGCGTGATCCTCGTCGACGACGTGCGTGGCTTCCACGCGGAATTCACCGAGGGCCTGCGCAGGCACTACGGGCGGCTGCCGATCTCCGGGCTACCGCGGATCGCCCGCCTGCGCCCCGGGCAGTCCCGGTTCAACCTGTATGACCCGTCGGGCAACTGCCTGGCGTTCATCCGGCATGACGAGGCCGACATCACCTACGGCGGGTCGCGCAGCCTGTCCGGCCTGGCCAAAGCGCTCGACAACGTCGCGGTCTTCCGGGATTTCAAAGACGATGACGTGCTCGCCGCCCGGGCACTCGACACGGCGTTGCGCCGATACCGCGACAGCGCGCCGCGGGTGGATCTGGCGCGGGCTCTTGCGGACCGGATCGAGCTGGCCATTGTGTTGGGGGATCGTGCGACCGCGGATTCCGTTCGCGCCGAACTGGATTCGATGCGACTGACGCCGGACGAGCGTGAGGGTGCGGCGACCGAACTGCAAGCCATCGCGGACCTCGAACGTTGGCTGGCGTAGCCGCGCCGACCGTCCGGCTGCTCGTGCTGGGCGTCGTGCGCACCCGCGGCGAGGCGCATGGGTACGCGATCCACCGCGAACTGATGTCATGGCGCGTCGACACCTGGACGGCAGTCAAGCCGCCGTCGATCTATCACGCAGTCAAACAGCTTGAGCGCGAAGACAAATTACGTTCCGTGCGCGCCGAACCGAGCCCTCGCGGGCCGGCCCGGGTGGTTTACGGCATCACCGAATCCGGTGTCGAGGAGTTCTTTCGGCTGCTCGAGGCGGCGCTCATCAGCCCTGACATCGAGGAGTTCGGGGCCGGTATCGCATTCATGCGCAGTCTGCCCCGCGATCGTGTGGCCGACCTGCTCACTCGGCAGCTGACGGTGAGCCGCCAGATCGGGGCCGAACTGCAGGACATGAAGCCGCAGTGGCCCGACCCGGCGCAGCCCCCGCACGCCCAGCATCTGCTCGACCTGTGGAGTGGGGTGTTCGATTCCAATGCCCGGTGGACCGCGTCGATGCTCGACCGTGTGCGGGCGGGGGAGTTTCAGTTCGACGACAACGAAAACTAGACGGCCGGATCTGCCTTCAGGCCGGGCATCACGTAACGCCGCAGATGGGTCAGCACAGCGTCGAAGTCGCCGGCATCCAACTGTTCGCCCGGGACGGTCGCGAACGTAAGAAGAACGCGCGCAACCCATTCCGATGCTTCGGCGATGTCGGTGTCGGCGTGGATCTCACCGGCTTCGCGAGCCGCGACGAGGTAGCGCGACCAGAACTCCGCGAGGTCGGGCACCAGGCCCTGCACGCCTGCACCCGCGCACGCGGCGAACTCGTCGGGCTCCTCGACCCGCAGCTTCATCAGTAGCGCGCCGGGATCGTCGTACGCCGTGCGGCCGTGCCGGATACCTGCGGCGATTTTCTGATCGAGGCCGTCGAACTGTTCGAGCATCGCGTGCGCCTCGGACCAATACGCCTCGTTCAGTCGCACGATCGCGGCGCCAAGCAGTGTCACCTTGTCCGGGAAATGGCGATAGAGCCAGCCGCGCGACACTCCGGCCGCCTCGGCGACCTCCGACACTGTCGTCGCACGAATCCCCTTGGCGCGCAGGCAAACTTCGGCCGCGTCGATCAACCGATCGCGCACACTCTTCGGGGTTGTCGTGCTGGTCAACTGCGGCGGCTCCTGGTCACGGGGTACGGGCAGGTACATGATTCTGCCAAGGCCTGACGCTACCGGGCCGCGGCACAACCATGGTAGACAGTTTTCTCAATCTGTTCACCAGCCTATGGGGGTCGTCGGATGGCCGATACGCTGCAGCAACTGCTCAGGGAACGTGCCGAGCTGGACACCGTCGCGGTCAAGTACGGCCACCAGAGCTGGACCTGGCGCCAACACATCGCCGATGCCGCGCGCCAGGCCGCGGCCCTGCTGGACCTCGCCGACCACGAGCGTCCGGTCCATATCGGCACGTTGCTCGGCAACACCCCGGACATGCTCACCGCGATGGCGGCAGCCGGGCTCGGCGGCTACGTACTGTGCGGCATCAACAACACCCGGCGCGGTGAGGCCCTGGCGCGCGACATCCTTCGGGCCGACTGCCAGATCCTGCTTACCGACGCCGCACACCGCGATCTGCTGGACGGTCTCGACCTGCCCGGCGTCCGGGTGCTCGACACCACATCCGACGAGTGGGCAGGTGTGACCGCGAACGCTGGGCCGCTGACACCGTGGCGCGAGGTCGGGCCGACGGACACGTTCATGATGATCTTCACGTCGGGGACCAGCGGCGATCCCAAGGCCGTACAGGTGGCGCACATGACGGTGCTGTTCGCCGGCCTGGCGCTCGTCGAGCGCTTCGCGATCACCGCGGCCGACGTCTGTTACCTGTCCATGCCGTTGTTTCACTCCAACGCGCTGCTGGCCGGCTGGGGAGTGGCCGTGGGATCGGGCGCCGCGATGGCTCCCGCCGCCTTCTCGGCATCCGGGCTGCTGCACGACCTGCGCCGGTACGGCGCGACATACCTGAACTACGTCGGAAAACCGCTGGCCTATGTGCTCGCCACGCCCGAACAGCCCGATGACGGCGACAATCCGCTGCGCGTGGCATTCGGCAACGAGGCCAGCGATCGCGATATCGCCGAGTTCGGCAGGCGATTCGCTTGCACCGTGTGGGACGGTTTCGGCTCGACCGAAGGCGCGGTGATCGTCACGCGTGAGGACAACTGCCCGCCGGGATCGGTGGGGAAGGGCTTCCCCGGCGTGGCGATCTACGATCCCGAGACCGTCACCGAGTGTGCGGTCGCGGAGTTCGATGCCGGAGGCGCGTTGGTCAACGGCGACGAGGCTATCGGTGAGCTCGTCAACACCACCGGCGCGGGGCTGTTCCAGGGCTACTACAACGACAAGTCGGCCACCGACGAGCGGTTGCGTCACGGGATGTACTGGTCGGGCGATCTGGCCTACCGCGATGCCGATGGCTGGATCTACCTGGCCGGCCGGACCGCCGACTGGATGCGCGTGGACGGCGAGAACATGACGTCGGCACCGATCGAACGCATCCTGGTGCGCCATCCCGCGGTCAACATCGTCGCGGTGTACCCGGTGCCCGACGAGTTCGTCGGCGATCAGGTGATGGCCGCCATCGTGCTGCAGGACGGCGCCGCACTGGGGCCCGAGGACTTCGAGGAGTTCCTCGCCGCGCAGCCCGATCTCTCGCCGAAGGCGTGGCCACGCTACGTCTGGATCGCCGACGAGCTGCCGACGACCGCGACCAACAAGATCCTCAAACGCGAGCTCGTCGCGCGGGGCGCCCAGCCGGATGGGCGGTGCCTGTGGCGGCGTGAGGGCACGCGATTCACGGACTCCAACAGGACGCCTCACCGCTGATCGGGGTTGGTAAACGGTGAGGCGCCGGTCATGGGATACCCGGAATATCGCCCGTTCATCACGCGTTTAGGAGACTGGCGGTTGACCTGGCATAATGGACCGCTGACCCTCGGGCCCGGTTCACGTCCGCGTACGTGAGGAGCGCAAAGCTCCTGGCACTTCGGGCGACCCGGGCCCACGAATGAAGAGGAACCATGAAAACAGGCATTCATCCTGAGTATGTCGATACCACCGTGCACTGCGGCTGTGGCAACACCTTCACCACGCGCAGCACGAAGCAGAGCGGACAGATCGTCGTCGAGGTCTGCTCGCAGTGCCATCCGTTCTACACGGGCAAGCAGAAGATCCTCGACAGCGGCGGCCGCGTGGCCCGCTTCGAGAAGCGCTATGGCAAGCGCAAGCCCGCCGGTGACAAGGCCGCAGCGGACAAGTAGCTACGTCAACAGCGCCCGATCTGTCGCATTCGCGTCGGATCCGGGCGCTGTTTTCGTTTCACGGAGGATTCGGGAAGGAGCGGGCAAGTGACCGACACAGATACCGCGCCGGCGATCGAGGCGTTGCTGGCCGAGCACGCCGACCTCGAGCGCCAGCTCGCCGATCCCAATCTGCATTCCGACGCCGCGGCGGCCCGCAAGGTGGGCAGGCGGTTCGCGCAGGTCTCGCCCGTCGTCGCGACCTACCGCAAGCTGGAAGCCGCCCGTGGTGACCTGGAGGCGGCCCGCGAGTTGGCCGCCGACGACGCCAGTTTCGCCGCCGAGGTGGACGAGCTCACCGCCACGGTGGCCGAGCTGGACCGCCAGCTGACCGATCAACTGGCCCCGCGCGACCCGCACGACGCCGACGACATCGTGCTCGAGGTGAAGTCCGGGGAAGGCGGCGAGGAATCCGCCCTGTTCGCGGCCGATCTGGCCCGGATGTACATGCGGTACGCCGAACGTCACGGATGGAGCGTGACGATGCTCGACGAGACCACGTCGGACCTCGGCGGCTACAAGGACGCGACGCTGTCGATCAGGAGCAAGGGCGACTCCGCCGACGGCGTGTGGGCCCGGCTGAAATTCGAAGGCGGCGTGCACCGCGTACAGCGGGTTCCGGTCACCGAATCGCAGGGCCGCGTGCACACGTCAGCCGCGGGCGTCCTGGTGTACCCCGAGCCCGAAGAAGTCGAGGAAGTCGCGATCGACGAATCGGATCTGCGCATCGACGTCTACCGCTCGTCGGGCAAAGGCGGCCAGGGCGTCAACACCACCGACTCGGCTGTGCGCATCACGCATCTGCCCACGGGCATCGTCGTCACGTGCCAGAACGAACGCTCGCAGCTGCAGAACAAGGCGCGCGCGATGCAGGTGCTGGCAGCGCGGCTGCAGGCCCTGGCCGAGGAACAGGCCCAGGCCGACGCGTCGGCCGACCGGGCGAGCCAGATCCGCACGGTCGACCGCAGCGAGCGCATCCGCACGTACAACTTCCCGGAGAACCGGATCGCCGATCACCGGATCAACTTCAAGGCCCACAACCTCGATCAGGTGCTCGACGGTGAGCTCGATCCGCTGTTCGACGCACTTGCCGAAGCCGACAAGCAGGCCCGCCTGCAGCAGGCGTGACCCGGTTCGCCGGGGCGGCATGACCTCCATGCGACAAGCGATCGAAGCCGCGACGGCGACACTCGCGCGGGCCGGCGTCGGTTCGCCGCGGATCGACGCCGAGCTTCTGGCTGCGCACGCCGCGGGCACCGACCGTGGCCGCCTGATCCTGCTCGACGATCCGGGTCCGGACGTCCTTCATGCGTACCGGGAACTCGTTGCCGCTCGGTCTCGACGGGTTCCGTTGCAGCACCTGATCGGAACCGCGGCGTTCGGCCCGCTCACCGTCGCGGTCGGACCCGGCGTCTTCATCCCGCGGCCGGAAACCGAGTCGCTGCTGGAATGGGCCGTGAAATGGGTTGATGCGCACGATCTTCCACGGGGTGCCGTGATCGTAGACCTGTGCACGGGTTCGGGTGCGCTCGCGCTCGCGCTGGCCCGGCACCGGCCCGACGCGCGTGTGATCGCCGTCGACGATTCGCCTGCCGCGCTGGAGTACGCCCGGCGCAACACCGCGGGGACGTCCGTCGAGGTACTGGCCGCCGACGTCACCGCTCCCGAGTTACTGCCCGAACTCGACGCCGCGGTGGACCTCCTGGTGTCCAACCCGCCCTACATCCCGGAGGGCGCTGAGCTCGAACCGGAAGTCGCCGACCACGATCCGGCGCACGCGCTGTTCGGCGGACCGGATGGCATGTCGGTGATCGGCCCACTCGTGCGGCTCGCCGCGCGCTGGCTGCGCGACGGAGCGGCGTGCGCCGTCGAGCACGACGACACCACCTCGCATCGCACCGTCGCGGCATTCGCCGACGACGGCAACTTCGGCCAGGTGACCGCCCACCGCGACCTGGCCGGACGACCCCGCTTTGTCACGGCGACCCGAATTGGGCGAAGCTGACAGTATGAGCGAGCTGTTCGACTGTGCCGATCCCGCCGAGCGGGAAACCGGTATCGCCTCCGCGGTCAGCGCGGTCAAGGGCGGCCGACTCGTGGTCATGCCCACCGACACCGTCTACGGCATCGGTGCCGACGCGTTCGATCCGGAAGCGGTCGGGGCCCTGCTGTCGGCCAAGGGCCGCGGCCGCGACATGCCCGTCGGCGTTCTGGTCGGTTCGTGGACCACCATCGACGGGCTCGTCTACTCGGTGCCGCGAACCGCTCGCGAACTGATTCGGGCCTTCTGGCCCGGCGCGCTGAGCCTCGTGGTTCAGCAGGCGCCGTCGCTGCAATGGGATCTCGGCGATGCGCACGGCAGCGTCATGCTGCGGATGCCGCTGCATCCGGTCGCTATCGAGCTACTGCGTGAGGTCGGTCCGATGGCGGTGTCGAGCGCCAACATCTCGGGGCGACCGGCGGCGGTCACCGCGGCCGAGGCGCGCGATCAACTCGGCGATCTCGTCGAGGTCTACCTCGACGGGGGACCGGCCGAACAGCAGGCCGCGTCGACCATCATCGATCTGACCGGCGCGCAGCCCCGCATTCTGCGTAGCGGCCCGATCAGCGCTGAGGACATCGCCAGGGTTCTCGAAGTGGAAGTCTCGACACTCGCGCCGACATTGACGGAATGATCTCAGCTTTCTGCAGTACGGTGCACCGGTGATCACGGCCGACGAGGTTCTCGCGTTGTCGGACCGGGGAGCCGGTGTGCCGCTGCGCGAGCTCGCGCTGGTGGGACTGACGGCGGCCATCATCACCTACTTCGCCACCGGGTGGGTACGCGCGCTGGCCATCCGGCTCGGCGCGGTCGCGTATCCGCGCGAACGCGACGTCCATGTACAGCCGACCCCACGGATGGGCGGGCTGGCGATGTACATCGGGGTGGTCGCGGCTGTGCTCCTGGCCTCCCAATTGCCCGCGCTGACGCGGGGTTTCGTCTACTCGACCGGTATGCCCGCGGTCGTGGTCGCGGGCGGGCTGATCATGGCGATCGGGCTCATCGACGACCGCTGGGGCCTGGACGCGTTGACCAAGTTCGCCGGTCAGATCACCGCGGCCAGCGTGCTCGTCACCATGGGCGTTGCCTGGAGCGTGCTCTACATACCGATCGGGGGAGTCGGCACCATCGTGCTCGACCAGGTGTCGTCGATCCTGCTGACATTGGCGCTGACCGTGTCGATCGTGAACGCGATGAACTTCGTCGACGGGCTCGACGGGCTCGCGGCGGGCCTCGGGCTGATCACGGCGCTGGCCATCTGCGTGTTCTCGGTGGGATTGCTGCGTGACCACGGCGGCGACGTCCTGTTCTATCCGCCCGCCGTCATCTCGGTGGTGCTGGCCGGCGCATGCCTGGGGTTCCTGCCGCACAACTTCCACCGGGCCAAGATCTTCATGGGCGACTCCGGATCCATGCTGATCGGCCTGATGCTCGGCGCGGCGTCGACGACGGCAGCGGGCCCGATCTCGCAGAACGCCTACGGCGCCCGTGACGTCTTCGCGCTGTTGTCCCCGTTCTTGCTGGTGGTCGCGGTGATGCTGGTACCCGCCCTCGACACCTTGCTGGCGATCGTGCGCCGAACCCGGGCCGGGCGCAGTCCGCTCAGCCCCGACAAGATGCACCTGCACCACCGGCTCCTGCAGATCGGGCACTCGCACCGCCGTGCGGTACTGCTGATCTACCTGTGGGTCGGCATCATCGCGTTCGGCGCGGCGAGCACGATCTTCTTCGATCCGCGCCACACCGGTGCGGTGATGGTGGCCGCCATTCTGGTCGCCATCGTCGTTACGTTGATCCCGTTGTTGCGCCGCGATTCGGAGGCTTCCGAGGAGCAGTAAACCGGCCAGTACGACAAAAAGTAGTAGGCCCCGTTTAGGGGTGCCTACCATGTGGTACGGTGCTGGCAGAACCCGAAAAACCTCGCGGGTTGCCGGCCCGGCCCATCGGTTCTCAGAGCCGATCGGAGCCGATCAACGACCGACAAAAGGGAGCTACCCCTTGGGTGATTCCAGCGCGCCCGCTGCCCTCCGATACGCTCGTCGGGCACGCACAGGATTTTGCCAGTCAGGGCTCGCCCTGACTAACCCGAGGGAACAGTTTTCCGTGAAAGCGGGATTGAGGTGAAGCAGTGACGACACCAGCGCAGGATGCGCCGTTGGTGTTTCCGTCGGTGGCTTTTCGGCCGCTGCGCCTGTTGATCGTTTGCGTTGCGTTGACCGGAGTCGCGGTTCTCGCGGCCGGGTTCACCGGACACATCTTCTTCGGACTCTTCTTCGGGGCGGGTCTGGCCCTCGGGCTGATCAACGCCCTACTGGTGCGCCGCGCGGTGGAGTCGATCACCGCCGAAGAACACCCGCTCAAGAAGAAGATGGCGGTCAACTCGGCGACGCGGCTGCTCGTCATCACCGCGGTCGCGCTCGCGATCGCCTTTGTCTTCAGAACCTCGGGCGGCATCGCGGTGCTGTTCGGGCTGGCGGTGTTCCAGGCGCTGCTGGTGATGAGCACCAGCATCCCCGTGCTGCGGAAGATCCGCGCGAACGGCCTGGACGTCTTGGATTCGGAATCGAAGGGTTGAGCTGACCTCTATGACGCAGACGACGACCGTGCTGGCCGCCGAAGAAGGCGGGGCCGCCATCCACGTCGGGCACCACACGCTGGTGTTCGAGCTGTTCGGGATGACGTTCAACGGTGACACCATCCTCGCGACCGCGATCACCGCGGTGATCGTGATCGGGTTGGCGTTCTTCCTGCGCGCCAAGGTCACCTCGACCGGCGTGCCCGGCGGTGTCCAGCTGTTCTGGGAGGCGCTGACCATTCAGATGCGCGGTCAGATCGAAAGTGCCATCGGCATGAAGGTCGCGCCGTTCGTGCTGCCCCTGGCAGTCACCATCTTCGTCTTCATCCTGATCTCCAACTGGCTCGCGGTGCTTCCGCTGCAGTACGGCGGATCGGACGGTGCAGCGGGCGAGCTGTACAAGCCGCCGGCCTCAGACATCAACTTCGTGCTGGCGCTCGCGCTGTTCGTGTTCGTCGCTTACCACGCCGCAGGCGTCTGGCGCCGGGGCATCATCGGCCACCCGCTCAAGGTGGTCAAGGGTCACGTGGCCTTCCTCGCGCCGATCAACATCGTCGAGGAGCTGGCCAAGCCCATCTCGCTGGCTCTCCGTCTTTTCGGCAACATCTTCGCCGGCGGCATCCTGGTGGCACTCATCGCGATGTTCCCCTGGTACATCCAGTGGGCACCCAACGCGATCTGGAAGACCTTCGACCTGTTCGTCGGCCTGATCCAGGCGTTCATCTTCTCGCTGCTGACGATCCTGTACTTCAGCCAGTCGATGGAGCTGGACCACGAAGACCACTAAGCCCACTGATCCGCATCTCTGATCCCTACGACCGAACGATACGAACCTCTGGCGGCACGGCCACCAGTTATCAAGGAGGATAAAAGGAATGGAACTCGATCCAAACGCCATCATCACGGCCGGCGCTCTGATCGGCGGTGGATTGATCATGGGTGGCGGCGCCATCGGCGCTGGTATCGGTGACGGTATCGCGGGTAACGCGCTGATCTCGGGCATCGCCCGGCAGCCCGAGGCCCAGGGCCGGCTGTTCACCCCGTTCTTCATCACCGTTGGTCTGGTTGAGGCCGCGTACTTCATCAACCTGGCCTTCATGGCGCTGTTCGTCTTCGCCACGCCGGGCCTGCAGTAGTCCGTCGGTATGAGTGACCTAACCATCCTCGCGGCGGAGGAAGGCGGTGGGGGCCAGAGCAACTTCCTGGTCCCCAACGGCACCTTCTTCGCCGTGCTGATCATCTTCCTGATCGTGCTCGGCGTGATCGCGAAATGGGTTGTGCCACCGATCAGCAAGGTGCTCGCGGAGCGGGAAGCGATGCTGGCCAAGACGGCAGCGGACAACCGCAAGTCGGCCGAGCAGGTCGCCGCGGCACAGGCCGACTATGACGAGGCCATGGCCGGCGCACGTGCGCAGGCATCGTCCATCAGGGACGAGGCCCGCGCGTCGGGTCGTCAGGTGGTCGACGAAAAGCGCGCCGAAGCGAGCGGTGAGGTAGCCGAGACCGTACGCCAGGCCGATGAGCAACTGTCCGCGCAGAGCGATCAGGTGCGTGGTGGCCTCGAATCGTCCGTGGATGGACTTTCGGCCACCCTGGCCAGCCGCATCCTCGGCGTCGACGTGAAATCAGGTGGGACGCAGTAGATGTCGATATTCATCGGACAGCTGATCGGCTTCGCCGTCATCGCATTCATCATCGTGAAGTGGGTAGTGCCGCCCGTGCGGTCCCTGATGCAAAAGCAGCAGGAAGCCGTGCGCGTCGCTCTCGCTGAAAGTGCGGAGGCGTCGAAGAAACTCGCCGATGCCGACGCGATGCACGCCAAGGCGCTCGCGGATGCCAAGGCCGAGTCGGAGAAGGTCACCGACGAGGCCAAGCAGGACTCCGAGCGCATTGCCGCGCAGCTGGCCGAACAGGCCGGTACCGAAGCCGAGCGCATCAAGGCCCAAGGCGCACAACAGGTTCAGCTGATGCGCCAGCAGCTCATCCGTCAGCTGCGCTCGGGCCTCGGCGAGGAGTCGGTGGCCAAGGCCGCAGAACTGGTGCGGGCGCACGTTTCCGATCCGCAGGCACAGGCGGCAACGGTCGACCGCTTCCTGGCCGAGCTGGAGGAGATGGCTCCCTCCACGGTGGTCATCGACACCGCCGCCACGTCGCGGCTTCGGGCCGCCAGCCGAGAGTCGTTGACCGTCCTGGTCGCCAAGTTCGACGACGTTGCCGGTGGTCTCGACGCCAACGGGCTGACGACCCTCGCCGACGAACTGGCGTCGGTGGCCAATCTGCTGCTGTCCGAGTCGGTGCTCAACAAGCACCTGGCCGAACCGGCCGACGACGCCGCGCCCAAGGTGCGGCTGCTCGAGCGCCTGCTGAACGGCAAGGTGGGCGCGCCCGCTCTCGATGTGCTGCGCACCGCGGTGTCGCAGCGGTGGTCGACCGAGTCCAACCTGGTCGACGCAATCGAACACACCGCGCGTCTGGCTCTGCTCAAGCGTGCCGAGACCGCGGGTGAGGTCGACGAGGTGGAGGACCAGCTGTTCCGGTTCGGCCGCGTCCTCGACGCCGAGCCGCGTCTGTCGGCTCTCCTGAGCGACTACACCACGCCGGCCGACGGCCGAGTTGCCTTGCTGGACAAGGTGCTCACCGGTGGTTCCGGGGTGAACGGAACCGCTGCGGCGCTGTTGACCCAGACCGTCCGACTGCTGCGCGGCGAGCGTGCCGACGAGGCCGTCATCGACCTCGCCGAGCTCGCGGTGGCTCGCCGCGGTGAGGTTGTCGCCCATGTGACGGCTGCCGCCGAGCTCAGCGACGCCCAGCGCACGCGCCTGACCGAGGTGCTCAGCCGCATCTACGGCCACCCGGTGTCCGTCCAGCTGCACGTCGACCCTGAACTCCTCGGTGGCCTGTCGATCACCGTCGGCGACGAGGTGATCGACGGCTCCATCTCGTCCCGACTAGCCGCCGCTCAGACCCGGTTGCCGGACTGAGTCGAACCACACGAACCACCCTAGGAACAAGGTAGGAAGACGAAAAACCATGGCAGAGTTGACAATCTCGGCTGCTGATATCGAAGGTGCCATCGAGGATTACGTATCCTCGTTTTCCGCCGACACCGAGCGCGAAGAGATCGGCACCGTCGTCGACGCCGGTGACGGCATCGCCCACGTCGAGGGCCTTCCCTCGGTCATGACGCAGGAGCTGCTCGAGTTCCCAGGCGGTGTCCTTGGCGTTGCGATGAACCTCGACGAGCACAGCGTCGGCGCGGTCATCCTGGGTGAGTTCGAGAAAATCGAAGAGGGCCAGCAGGTCAAGCGCACCGGGCAGGTGCTGTCCGTGCCGGTCGGCGATGCCTTCCTCGGCCGCGTCATCAACCCGCTCGGCCAGCCGATCGACGGCCAGGGCGACATCGCCTCGGACACCCGCCGCGAGCTCGAGCTGCAGGCACCCTCGGTGGTTCAGCGCCAGGGCGTCGGCGAGCCGCTGCAGACCGGTATCAAGGCCATCGACGCCATGACGCCGATCGGCCGTGGCCAGCGCCAGCTGATCATCGGTGACCGCAAGACCGGCAAGACCGCCGTCTGCGTGGACACCATCCTCAACCAGCGCAAGAACTGGGAGACCGGCGATCCGAAGCAGCAGGTCCGCTGCGTCTACGTCGCGATCGGCCAGAAGGGCACCACGATCGCCAGCGTGAAGCGTGCGCTGGAAGAGGGTGGCGCGATGGAGTACACCACCATCGTCGCCGCCCCGGCATCCGACGCGGCCGGCTTCAAGTGGCTTGCGCCGTACACGGGTTCGGCCATCGGCCAGCACTGGATGTACGACGGCAAGCACGTGCTGATCGTGTTCGACGACCTGTCCAAGCAGGCCGACGCCTACCGCGCGATCTCGCTGCTGCTGCGCCGCCCGCCGGGCCGTGAGGCGTTCCCCGGCGACGTGTTCTACCTGCACTCGCGCCTGCTGGAGCGCTGCGCGAAGCTCTCCGACGAGCTGGGCGGTGGCTCGATGACCGGCCTGCCGATCATCGAGACCAAGGCCAACGACATCTCGGCGTTCATCCCGACCAACGTCATCTCGATCACCGACGGCCAGTGCTTCCTGGAGTCCGACCTGTTCAACCAGGGTGTGCGGCCGGCCATCAACGTCGGTGTCTCGGTGTCCCGCGTCGGTGGCGCCGCGCAGATCAAGGCGATGAAGGAGGTGGCCGGCTCGCTGCGTCTGGATCTGTCGCAGTACCGCGAGCTGGAGGCCTTCGCCGCGTTCGCCTCTGACCTGGATGCCACGTCCAAGGCTCAGCTGGACCGCGGTGTCCGCCTGGTCGAGCTGCTCAAGCAGCCGCAGTACAGCCCGATGGCAGTCGAGGACCAGGTCGTCGCGATCTTCCTCGGCACCAAGGGCCACCTGGATTCGGTTCCGGCCGAAGACGTCTCGCGTTTCGAGTCCGAGCTGCTCGAGCACGTCAAGGCCAGCCACTCCGACATTCTCGACGGGATTCGCGAGACCAAGAAGCTCTCCGAGGAGGTCGAGGAGAAGCTGGCTTCGGTCATCAACGAGTTCAAGAAGGGCTTCTCCGCATCCGACGGCAGCTCGGTGGTGGTCAACGAGGCTGACGCCGACGCGCTCAATCCCGAGGACCTGGAGAAGGAATCGGTCAAGGTCCGCAAGCCTGCTCCCAAGAAGGCCTAGGTAACAGATGGCAGCCACACTGCGCGAACTACGCGGGCGCATCCGCTCCGCCGGGTCGATCAAGAAGATCACCAAGGCCCAGGAGCTGATCGCGACGTCGCGGATCGCCAAGGCGCAGGCCCGGGTCGAGGCGGCCCGGCCCTACGCCACCGAGATCACCAACATGCTCACCGAGCTCGCGGGTGCCAGCGCGCTGGACCACCCGCTGCTCGTCGAGCGTGAAGCCCCCAAGCGGGCCGGTGTGCTGGTGGTGTCGTCGGACCGCGGCCTGTGCGGCGCCTACAACGCCAACGTGCTGCGCCGGACCGAGGAACTGTTCTCGCTCCTGCGCGACGAGGGCAAGAATCCGGTGCTTTACGTGGTCGGCCGGAAAGCGCTGGGCTACTTCAGCTTCCGGCAGCGCACGGTCACCGAGTCGTGGACCGGGTTCTCGGAGCGGCCCACGTACGAGGACGCCAAGACGATCGCTGACACCCTGGTGACCGCGTTCATGTCCGGTGCCGACGACGAAGGCGACGACGCCGGAGCCGACGGGATCCTCGGCGTCGACGAACTGCACATCGTGTTCACGGAGTTCCGCTCGATGCTGTCGCAGACCGCGGTCGCACGGCGGATCGCTCCGATGGAGGTCGAGTACGTCGGCGAGGCCGAAACCGGGCCCCACACGCTGTATTCGTTCGAGCCGGATCCCGAGACCCTGTTCGACGCGCTGCTCCCGCGCTACGTCGCGACGCGCGTCTACGCAGCGTTGCTGGAAGCCGCGGCTTCGGAGTCGGCCTCACGCCGGCGCGCCATGAAGTCGGCCACCGACAACGCCGACGATTTGATCAAGGCGCTCACGCTGGCGGCCAACCGCGAGCGTCAGGCACAGATCACCCAGGAAATCAGCGAAATCGTCGGTGGCGCCAACGCGCTGGCCGACGCCAAGTAAAGCCCCGTAGGAAGCGAAGAGAGAATGACTGCTACTGCAGAAAAGACCGCGGGTCGCGTTGTCCGCATCACCGGCCCGGTGGTGGACGTCGAATTCCCGCGTGGCGCTGTGCCAGACCTGTTCAACGCGCTGCACGCCGACATCACGTTCGGTGCGCTCGCCAAGACCCTGACCCTTGAGGTCGCCCAGCACCTCGGTGACAACCTTGTTCGCTGCATCTCCATGCAGCCCACCGACGGCCTGGTGCGCGGCGTTGAGGTCAGCGACACCGGTGCCTCGATCTCCGTCCCGGTTGGCGACGGCGTCAAGGGCCACGTGTTCAACGCCCTCGGCGACTGCCTCGACGATCCCGGCTACGGCAAGGACTTCGAGCACTGGTCGATCCACCGCAAGCCGCCGGCCTTCTCGGACCTGGAGCCTCGCACCGAGATGCTGGAGACCGGTCTGAAGGTCGTCGACCTGCTCACCCCGTACGTGCGTGGCGGCAAGATCGCGCTGTTCGGTGGCGCCGGCGTGGGCAAGACGGTTCTGATCCAGGAGATGATCAACCGCATCGCCCGCAACTTCGGTGGTACCTCGGTGTTCGCCGGCGTGGGGGAGCGCACCCGTGAGGGCAACGACCTGTGGGTCGAGCTCGCCGACGCCAACGTGCTCAAGGACACCGCCCTGGTGTTCGGGCAGATGGACGAGCCGCCAGGCACCCGTATGCGCGTCGCCCTGTCGGCCCTGACCATGGCCGAGTTCTTCCGCGACGAGCAGGGCCAGGACGTGCTGCTGTTCATCGACAACATCTTCCGGTTCACCCAGGCCGGTTCCGAGGTGTCGACCCTGCTGGGCCGCATGCCTTCGGCGGTGGGTTACCAGCCGACGCTGGCCGACGAGATGGGTGAGCTGCAGGAGCGCATCACCTCGACGCGTGGTCGCTCGATCACCTCGATGCAGGCCGTGTACGTGCCCGCCGACGATTACACCGACCCGGCCCCGGCGACCACGTTCGCTCACCTGGACGCCACCACGGAGCTTTCGCGTGCGGTGTTCTCCAAGGGCATCTTCCCCGCGGTGGATCCGCTGGCCTCGTCCTCGACGATCCTCGACCCCGCGGTCGTTGGCGACGAGCACTACCGCGTTGCCCAGGAAGTCATCCGGATCCTGCAGCGCTACAAGGATCTTCAGGACATCATCGCGATCCTCGGTATCGATGAGCTCTCCGAAGAGGACAAGCAGCTGGTGCAGCGCGCGCGTCGTATCGAGCGCTTCCTGAGCCAGAACATGATGGCGGCCGAGCAGTTCACCGGTCAGCCGGGTTCGACGGTGCCGCTCAAGGAGACCATCGAGGCGTTCGACAAGCTCACCAAGGGCGACTTCGACCACCTGCCCGAGCAGGCGTTCTTCCTGATCGGTGGCCTGGACGACCTGGCGAAGAAGGCTGAAAGCCTCGGCGCCAAGCTGTGATGAGCGCTTGCGCGAAGAACCGACATGCACAGATGGTTGAACCTAGCGAGTCGAAAGGTGGTGTGACATGGCTGATTTGAACGTCGAGATCGTGGCCGTAGAGCGTGAGCTCTGGTCCGGCCCCGCCACGTTCGTCTTCACCCGGACCACCGCCGGTGAGATCGGCATCCTGCCGCGGCATATCCCGTTGGTGGCACAGCTGGTCGACGACGCGATGGTCCGCGTAGAGCGTGAGGGCGAGGACGATCTGCGTATCGCGGTCGACGGCGGCTTCCTGTCGGTGACCGAGGAGACCGTCCGGATCCTGGTGGAGAACGCACAGTTCGAATCCGAGATCGACGCCGACTCCGCCAAGCAGGATTCGGAATCCGACGATGAGCGGACTGCGGCATGGGGCCGGGCGCGTCTGCGCGCCCTAGGCCAGATCGACTGATTGCCGATGAGCGCGTCCATGATTGCCATGGTCGCGCTCGTCGGTGTGCTCTTACTGCTGGTCATCGCGCTGTGCTACCGGCTGTGGAAATTGCGTCAGGTGGGTGGAACCGCCGCGATCCTGCGTGATTTTCCCGCAGTCGGCGGCCACGGCTGGCGGCACGGGGTGATGCGATATCGCGGTGGGGAAGCCGGTTTCTACCGGCTTTCCAGCATCCGCTGGTGGCCGGACCGGCGCCTCAGCCGCCGCGGTCTTGAGGTCGTGTCGCGGCGCGCGCCGCGCGGCGACGAATTCGACATCATGACCGACCAGATCGTCATCCTGGAATTGCGCGACACCGGGTCCGACCGCCGTCAAGGATACGAGATCGCGCTTGACCGTGGTGCGTTGACGGCGTTCACGTCATGGCTCGAATCGCGTCCGTCCCCGCGGGCGCGCCGCCGCTCTTACTGACTCGCGCCGCCGCCGGGCTTCCACAGCACGTCGCCGTCCGGATTCGCTGCCCGCGACAGAATGAACAACAGATCCGACAGCCGGTTCAGGTATTTGGCCGGCAGCACATTCACCGAATCGCCGTGCTGGTCGATCGCGGCCCATGCGGATCGTTCGGCGCGCCGGGCAATGGTTCGCGCGACGTGCAACAGCGCCGAGAGAGCGGTGCCGCCCGGTAGGACGAACGAGTTGAGGGCAGGCAGTCCCTCGTTGAACTCATCGCACCACTTCTCGAGCCGATCGATGTAGGGCTGCGAGATCCGCAGCGGCGGATGCTCGGGGTTCTCGACAACCGGCGTGGAGAGATCGGCACCGGCGTCGAACAGGTCATTCTGAATCTGCCGCAATACGGCCGACATTTGCTGGCTGGGGTTCCCCATGGCGATCGCGACGCCGATCGCGGCGTTGGCCTCGTCACAGTCGGCATAGGCAGCCAGCCGCGCATCATTCTTGGAGACCCGGCTGAAGTCGCTCAGCCCGGTCGTCCCATCGTCGCCGGTGCGGGTGTATATCCGGGTGAGATGAACTGCCATGACTGAACCGTACCGGGCGTCGCGCCAGGCCATCTCGGGCCCGCGCGTTATCACGCGAGCGTTCTCAATCTGGGCCGAGGGCTGTCTACACTAACCGCGTGAGCGAGCGTTTCGTGGTGACCGGCGGCAACCGGTTATCGGGCGAAGTTGCTGTCGGGGGCGCGAAGAACAGCGTGCTCAAGCTGATGGCCGCCTCGCTGCTGGCCGAGGGCACGAGCACGATCACCAACTGCCCGGACATTCTCGACGTTCCGCTGATGGCGGAGGTGCTGCGCGGGCTCGGGGCCACCGTCGAGCTGGATGGCCAGACCGTGCGGATCACCTCGCCGGATGAGCCGAAATACGACGCGGACTTCGCCGCGGTACGGCAGTTCCGTGCGTCGGTGTGTGTGCTCGGGCCGCTGGTCGGCAGGTGCAAGAAAGCCAAGGTTGCGCTGCCGGGCGGGGACGCTATCGGCTCCCGACCGCTGGACATGCACCAGGCCGGCCTTCGCCAGCTGGGCGCGACCTGCAACATCGAGCACGGCTGCGTGGTGGCCGAGGCCGATCATCTGCGTGGTGCCGAGATCCAGCTGGAGTTTCCGTCGGTCGGCGCGACCGAGAACATCCTCATGGCCGCGGTCTTGGCGGAGGGCGTGACGACGATCCACAACGCGGCGCGAGAGCCCGACGTCGTCGATCTCTGCGCGATGCTCAACCAGATGGGCGCACAGGTCAGCGGCGCGGGCACCTCGACGCTGACGATCACCGGCGTGGACCGGTTGTATCCGACCGAGCACCGGGTCATCGGCGACCGGATCGTCGCCGCGACGTGGGGGATCGCCGCGGCGATGACGCGCGGCGACATCTCCGTGACGGGGGTCGACCCGCAACATCTGCAGTTGGTGTTGCACAAGCTGCACGACGCCGGTGCCACCGTGACTCAGAACGACGACGGTTTTCGGGTCGTGCAGTACGAGCGCCCCAAGGCCGTGAACGTCGCAACGCTCCCGTTTCCGGGTTTCCCCACCGATCTGCAGCCCATGGCGATCGGCCTGGCGTCGGTGGCCGACGGAACTTCGATGATCACTGAGAACGTCTTCGAGGCGCGGTTCCGGTTCGTCGAGGAGATGATCCGGCTGGGAGCAGACGCCCGGACCGACGGACACCACGCCGTCGTGCGCGGAATCCCGCAGTTGTCGAGTGCACCGGTCTGGTCGTCGGATATCCGTGCGGGCGCCGGTCTGGTGCTCGCCGGGTTGGTCGCGGACGGCGACACCGAGGTGCACGATGTGTTCCACATCGACCGCGGCTATCCGCTGTTCGTGGAGAACCTCGTGAGTTTGGGCGCGGAGATCGAGCGGGTAACCTAGGTCGAGTGACGTCCGACTGAGGCAAAACCGCTCTGACCAGCGGATTTGACTCGCGGAGGACAGAAGTTCTAATCTAATCGAGTTGCCCCGGCAGCGGGGAGACAAAGCCGCTTGACTCTCTGGCCAAGATAGTTTAAGCTGGCAGGGTTGCCCTGAAGAGGGGGAACCGCAACAATCTGGTC